>JABFSA010000027.1 GCA_013140775.1 Acidobacteriota bacterium
ATATCATAGGCCTCAGGTCTTGAATTTGTGGCCCCGGACTCAGCCTCACGGCTTGAGCCCGGGGTGACATGTGGAGTTCGAGCATGGCACGCAACGCACGACCAACAGCGGCGAAGCGCGAACGCGAGAAGTCGCTCAACGAGCGGCGTCAGCAGAAAGCGGCGCGGCGTCAGGATGTGAAGCAGCGCAAGGCGGGCGAGTCGCCGAGGAACGACGGCATCGATCCCGACATCGAGGGCATCGTCCCGGGCCCCCAGCCCCTCGCGGACTGGCAACTCGAGGAGTAGAGCGACGTTCCAGTCGCAGGGTGACCGGTCAGCGGCTCGCGTCGCGACCGGACCAGACTTCCAGTTCTGCAATCAACCACGGTAGATCGCGATCCGCAGGGACGGCGCTCAGGCGTACGAATCGCGCGCGTCGCCGCTCGAACCCGGTGACGATCCGAAGGTCACCGGGCGTCGTCAGTCCCGCCGCAATCGCTTCCTCCAAAGGCCGACCGCTCCACACGTCGCGCCAGGCGACTTCGTCCTCCGACGTTTCAATCTGAAGCATCCTGGGAACCAGATTGGACTGGCGACCGAGGCCGTGCACCACCCGGCCCACGTCGCGCGGTTCGCCGAGATCGATCGTCAACGTCGCGCTCTCACCCGGGTTGCAGGCCCAGATGCTGGTGTTGTCTCCATCAATGGCGTGCGGGAGATCCTCCGGAGCGCACATGGACGTCAACCTCGTCACCGGAAAGCGAAGCCCGTCAGCCTGAGGCATCGGATTCCCGCGCGGCCGCCGCGGCAATTGGAACTGCACGAGGGACGCGTTGCGTGCGATGAGGATCGCGTCGGGTTGGCGCTGCACTGCTGCAAGGAGTCCGGGTGCATCGACAGGGACGAGCACCTGAAGGTCCCCGTCGCGTAGAAGCGGCGACAGGAAGTCTTCGTCCTCCGCTCGATTCGCGTCCCTGATCGCGTAGTAGTAGCTCGGTGAATAGCCGCTGTAGCCGTTGATCGCTATCCAGTTTCCCTCGACCGCGCGATACGTCGCGATGATGTCTCGCCAGTACGCATCAACCGGAAGTTCAACAACTCTGCGGCCTGCAAGCTGTGCGGGATCCGGGACTCCCGGCGGCGCCGGCGCGGCAACGATTCCGTCGATGAAGCCGTCCGCTGTGACCACAAGTCCTGCGATCACGACGGCGCCCGCGACGAACAATCTGGATCGGCCACCGGCCACCCTCGCGAACGACATGCCCGCCGCTATTGCCAGACTGAGGCACGTCAACGACCAGAATCGCGCCGGGACTCGAACACCTGTCGCTCCAGGCAGCTCACGCAACAGCGAGAACGGACCCTCAACCCCCGTCGGTACTCCCATGAACTTGACCGTTGGCCCCAATGCCAGGAGCCACATCGCCACTGCAGCGAGCAGGTAGAAACCGGTCGTTGATGACCAGCGGGGAAGACCCATGACGCGTGGTGACAGCAGCAGCGCACACGCAGCAGCGACGAGTCCGATCAGGAGCGGCTTTCGGATCGATGAGCTCGAGGCTCGAATGAAGCCCCAATCGATCCGCCACGGCCCGCTCACCAGATCGATCGCGACGGACACGGCTGCAAGGAGGGCCACAACGATCAGCACGCGCCGTGCGAACGTGAGCCAACGTGGCCAGACGCGCGTCGCGCTTGTACCGCGAAGTGCCCGGTAGACGTGGAGGCCGCACAGGGCGAGCACCGCAACGCCCGGGTAGAGCTCGACCTCATATGGTCCACTTCTCGGGTAGCAGCCCACCCGCAGCCAACTCCAGAAGGACAAGTTTCCCGGGGCACACAGCACCGACAGCACGTCCGCACTGAACGCCTGGGTCTCGAAGGCGCCGCGCTCGAAGCCGTGGTACGCATGCACCGTGACGTACTTGTAGACGATCGGCACGAGGGGTAGAGCCGCGAGAAGCGTCGCCGCTGCAATCGTGGCAAGCGCGTGCCAGCGTCGCCTCGCGACCACAAACCAGAGCACCCATAGCCCCACCAGCACGGAAAAGAAGACGAGCGAGTAGGCGCTCGTTGTGCTTTGCGTGGCCCACGCGACGCCGTAGAGGACGAGCCATCGCCGTTTTTCGGTCGTGAGGTACGCGTGGAGCCCCAGCAGTGCCAGCGGTTCCGAAAACGCCGACAGCATCTGCACGTGTGACAACTGACCCATCCGGTACGGTGCAAACGCGAAGGCGAAGCCTGCGACGAATGCGCCCGCTGCACTTCCGGACAGTCGATACACCAGTGCGTACATCGCAAATGCGCACAACGGAAAGGTGATGAGCAGAACGAGGTTGTACGTCAGCAGCGTGTTGTGCGTGAGCCAGTAAATCGGCGATGCGAGCACGCTGACGCCGAGGAAATGTTCCGAGAAGGTGAGCGTGTCTCTCGTCGGGTGAAATATGGGGAACTGCCACCACGCGTCGGTCAGCGGAACGTGCGTGGCGTTCCATTTCAGGATTGCCGCGGCGAAGAGGGGGTCCCCTGCGTCGGTGGCGATGGTCGTCCCGAGGTTGAGGAGGACTTCGCGGCCGAGAAACGCCGTGAAGGCGAGATATGTCAGCGCGCTGAGAGCGGGCGGGATCCACGCGCGGCTCACCGGCACACATACTCCGATCCCGGACAGCGACGCCTGTCCGACCTGGCTGAGTTACGCACGTCGCGGGCGTGAGGTCAATGGAGAAGTGCAGGCGGTACAATTCGTTGATGGAACACAGAGCGGAGTCCGTCACGGGGGGCGTGACGTGGCGAATCACGACGGCCACCGCCGGGGTTCGGCTGGACAAGTTTCTCGCTGCGGTAGACCGTCTCGGGTCACGCAGCCGCGTTGTCACGGCGCTCGACAAGGGACAGGTCTTTCTGAACGAACGAGAGATCACGAGATCCGACGCGGGTTCGGTCCTGCGGCCTGGCGATGACGTTCGTCTCTGGCGAGATCGCCCCGGCAGCGCCTCCCGTCGTCATCACGTCGCGAGGGAAGCCGGAGACGTGGTCGTGCTGCACGACGACGCGGCGTTGCTTGTGGTCAACAAGCCGGCCGGCCTTCTCTCGGTACCGCTGGAGCGAAAAGCCGAAGCTGGCTCAGCCTACGACCACCTCGAAACCTACCTGCGTTCCCACGGCAAGCTGCGCCCGCTCGTGGTACACCGGATCGATCGTGACACGTCAGGCCTCGTCGTTTTTGCAAAAACCCGGCGAGCGCAGGAGGCGCTGAAGGATCAGTTCAGGCGTCACGAGGTGGAACGCGTGTATCTGGCAGTGGTCTATGGCTGTCCGGATCCTTCTGAGGGAACCTGGGACGACTATCTGGTGTGGGACACGAAAGCGCTGATCCAGAAGGAGACCAGCGCGAACGATCCGCGCGCCAATCTGGCAGTCAGCCACTACAGCGTGCTGGAGGAGTACGAATCGACCTGTTTACTGGAAGTTCAACTCGAAACGGGAAAGCGCAACCAGATACGCCTGCAGGCGAGGCTCCGCGGCCACACACTCGTCGGCGAGCGGCGCTACGTCTACGGTCCTGAATCGTTGAGGCCGGTGATCTTTGGGCGGCAGGCGCTCCACGCCTATCGCCTCTCGTTCCGGCATCCCGTCGATGGTGAAGTTCTTACATTCGAGGCGCCGGTGCCAGCGGATATGGAGAAACTGCTGGCACGCCTGCGCCGCAGTCGTCCCTAATTGTGTAAATCGCGGAACAGACTGCGGCCGGCGAAGGGCGGCTAGTTCGGTTGGACGTTCTCTGCCCGGGGTCCCTTGGGTCCTTGCCCGACGGTGAAAGATACCGACTGACCTTCCCGCATGTCGTCGAACCGCGTCGACGTGCAAGCAGACTGGTGGAAGAAGTACTCGACGCCGTCACCCGCGGCAATAAACCCGAAACCCTTTTCGCTAACCATCCGCTTGATCGTGCCTGTCATCGTAGCCATAGCGTCTCTTTTCGAAAAAATGGGCTGTTTCCAACCCTGAGTCTCCGTCGGCGACCGGTTCGCACGCCCGTCGCTCACCTTGAGCAACGACGCGCCCGATCGACTCGGGCGACGTGACCTTGGGTTAGTTTACCTGTCTTTTTCCCACAGCCGCCCAAAAATGTCACTTTTCGGGACACCACACCCTCGACCAGTCACCCCAGCCCGAACTCTCGCTGCAAAACCGTCGCCGCAGGTTTGCGCGGCGGCGCCCCATGCTGGGGGATTCCACATCAGAGGCGATGAGGTATGCTCCCGCGCGAGAAATCGCGACCGCCAATAGCCCAGAGCCTAAAGCCCAGAGCCTGAAGCCGAGCCAGAGCCCGTTACGAGGTGCCCATGAATCCGCCATTCCGTGCCGATCACGTCGGAAGCCTGTTGCGACCCCAATATCTGAAGGACGCCCGTGACCGTTTCCAGCGCCAGGAGATCAGCAAAGACGACCTCCGCGCGATCGAGGACCGGGCGATTCGTGAGGTGATCGGGAAGCAGGAGGCGGTCGGCCTTGAAAGCATCACGGACGGTGAGTTCCGCCGCACGTTCTTCCATCTCGACTTTCTGCAGCGTCTGCAGGGTGTAACTATCTCCGGTGGCATCACCACCAAATTCCACACGGCGCAGGGCGACATCGACTTCGCCCCGCCGAGGATCACCGTCACCGGAAAGCTCCGGCACGTGCAGGACATTCAGACGGCGGACTTCCAGTTCCTGAGCTCGGTCACCAAAAAGACACCGAAGGTGACGATCCCGTCGCCGACGATGGTACACTTCAGAGGCGGGCGAAAGGGCATCGACATCAATGCCTACCCCGACCTGGACGAGTTCTTCGAGGACCTCGCGCAGGTGTACCGTGATGAGGTGTCGTCGCTCTACGAGGCCGGATGCCGATACATCCAGTTCGACGACACGAACCTCGCATACCTCTGCGATGCCGGGCTGCGCGCGCAGGCACAGGAACGCGGAGACGATCCCAATGCGCTGCCGCACGCGTACGCGGCGCTCATCAATGCCGTGATCGACAAGCGGCCGAAGGATCTGACCGTTGCGATTCACCTGTGCCGCGGCAACATGCAGAGCGCCTGGGTGGCGGAGGGCGGTTATGAACCCGTGGCTGAGGCCCTCTTCAACGAGCTGAATGTCGATGCGTACTTCCTGGAGTACGACGACGCTCGGTCAGGAGGATTCGAGCCGCTGCGCCTTGTCCCGAAGAATAAGGTCGTCGTCCTCGGGTTGATGACGACGAAGGTGCCAGCGATCGAGTCAGTCGCGGATATCACCCGCCGGATTCGCGAGGCCTCGAAGTTCCTGCCCCTGGAGAACCTGTGCCTGAGCCCGCAATGCGGATTCTCCAGCAGCGTGCATGGAAACAACATCACCGAAGCGGATCAGTGGGCCAAGGTCGAGCGGCTCGTGCAGGTGACGCGCGAGGTGTGGGGGAACTGAGTCCGCCTCGCCGTGCGGCGATGACGGACTCAGATCGTGCGGACGATTAGCGCGTCCAGGGCTTCCCGACGAGGAACGCCGGGTTGGCGCCTTTGCGCGGCGTGTACTTCTGGACGCGGCCCGCTCTCACCTCGGCGGTGTAGAGGTTGCCGTCGTTGTCAGTCGTAAACCCGTGTATGCCCCACTGGCAGCCCTGGCACGTGCCGTACGTGCCCCACGAGTAAAGGAAGTGCCCCTCGGGATCGTACGCGAGTAGCTTGTTCGAGCCCTGATCCGCTGCCCACAGAATTCCGTCGGCCCCGACGGTGATGCTGTGGATGTTCATCGGTGGTCGCGGGCCGAAGTCCCACTGGTCGAGGAACTTTCCGTTGGTGTCGAAAATCT
The DNA here is from genome assembly GCA_013140775.1 of Acidobacteriota bacterium. Classification (GTDB taxonomy): domain Bacteria; phylum Acidobacteriota; class Vicinamibacteria; order Vicinamibacterales; family UBA2999; genus JABFSA01. Next base: position 5,816 of record JABFSA010000027.1, read on the forward strand.
GGAGCCGTCCGTTGTTGCGGTCGTTGATGTAGACGCGGCCGCGCTTGGGATCGACGGCGATCCCGTGCACGCTGTTGAAATAGCCAGGCCGCTTCTCGTTCGGCTGCGTGCCCTTCTCTCCCCACTGCAGCAGTTTCTTGCCGTCCTTGTCGTACTTGATCACGCGCGTGTTGTCGTAGCCGTCCGCGAGGAACATCGAGCCGTCTGGCATGAACGCAAGAAACGTCGGCCGTGCGAAGTGTGTGTCGTCGTTCCCGGCGACGCCCGGCGTGCCGAGCTGCATCACCATCTTCTTGCCGTCATTGGTGAACTTGGCGACGAAGTGGTTGTCGGCATCGACGATCCACACGTGCTTTTCCGGATCGTACGGGCTGATCTCGACGTCGTGCGGACGTCCCCAGATCTTGTCCCATTGCGTCCAGTCCTCGATCAGCTTGCCGTTGCGATCGAAAACGACGACGAGGTGTTCCCACTTCCAGTCGATTCCCGGCCGGCCATCGCTGCCGTCGGGAGCAGCTTTGCCGCTGCTGGGCGTCGCGCTCGCGGCTTCGCGGAGCGGCACGCCGATGCCAGACGGATAGCGGAGGCTGGGGCCGATCTGGGGCAGCCATGTCGTCTCGACTCGCTGCGGCAGCACGGGCAGCAGGCCTTTCTGCGTGACGATGACGCGGTCCGCGCTCTGGGGGAAGACATCGGTCGCCTGTGACCACGTCCATCCCTTTTGATTGGGAAGGCTCTCTGCCAGGGGCCGAGGCCAGTTCTGTACAGGGTCGTACGGGCCGAATGCGTCGTGGCCGCCCTTGAGGCCGGGCACGGCCGCGAATCCTTCTCCCGGTGTACGTCTCTGCTGTCCTTCCAATGGATGCAGCAGACTGCCCACCGCAATCCCAGTGAGCACGGCGACTACGAGGGCCGCAACGTGTGGCTTTCGGATGCTCATGAATGCCTCGTCTCTGTTGTGTGGAAATGCGCTTCGGCGCAACGTGTGGCGTACGATACGCGCGCCCTTACGTCCAGTCAATTCAATGTCGCGCGCGGCGTCTTCGCGCAGATCCTGTCCAAACCCGGTGTCGTGGCACTATGGGAGGAATGCAGCCTGAGCTCGTCGTCATTCATGAACACCCTGAGTGGCAGAAGCCGCTCTTTGCCGCGCTCGAACGGCGTGGCGTCTCGTTTGCGCCATTTGATCTCAAAGCCGCCGCGTTCACTAACGTGGATGCGCCATCAGCGGCGCTCTATTTCAACCAGGCGAGTCCAAGCGCGTACCTCCGCGGCAACGCGAGAGCCGTGCCCCTGGCGCTTGCGTACATGCGCACGCTCCAGCGGAGAGGTGCGCGCGTGCTCAACGGTGCCGATGTCTTCGCGCTGGAGCTGAGCAAGAGCGCGCAGGCCACGCTGCTGCAGACGCTCGGAATCGACACACCGCGTTCGATCACCTTCAACGATGTCGAGGCGCTTGCGCCGTTCGTGGGTGATATCAGGTGGCCGGCGTTGCTGAAGCCCGATCAGGGTGGCAGCGGTGCGCGGATTCAGACCGTCGAGTCTCTCGACCACGTGCGATCGATCTTCGAACGCGATCCTGGCGTCTGGCTTCCGGACAATCTCTTCCTGCTGCAGGAGCTGGTGCCGCACGATCCGGAGCACGGCATCATCCGTCTCGAGCTGCTGGACGGTGAGCTGCTCTACGCCATGCGCGTCGTCACACACGGCCGGTTCAATCTGTGTCCGTCACCCGTGTGCAACCCCGAGGACGGCGACGGGACCTGCGAGATCCCGGAAGCGACCCCGGCACCACCCGTCGAGTTTTATCCCTTCCCGGAAGTGCCGAAGGAAGCCGTCGAGACTGCCCGGCAAATCGCACGTGCAGCCGGCCTCGACGTGGGCGGCGTGGAGTATCTGGAATCTCCAGACAGCCGGCGGGTCTTCTACGACATCAACGCGAACTCGAACTTACGTCCCTCGGTCGCCGCTGCGTTCGGCTTCGATCCATTCGAGCGCGTCGTTGACTATTTGGAGAGACAGCTCGCGCGCCGTAGATAGGCTCGCGCCTCTCGTCCTTACCACCCGGGCATTTTCGATTCGTCGAGTCCAGCTACGTCGAACGTGGCCGTGCGTGTGCCGCCGGCCGTCACCGGAAACGCGATCGTCAGGCGCGCCGCGTCGCCCGTCAGACGCCAGAATGCGGCCGTACCCTCGATGAACATCGCGATCGCCTCATCCGTCTCGGGTCGCCATGCCGCCAGCGGTTGCGGCTCGCGGTCGTCGGCCGAGACCTGCACAGTGCAGCGGGGTCGGCAGGCGAAATCGCCGGCCTCGAGCACGAGATAGGCACTGCGACCCCACTCTTCGTGGTCACGAAACACCAACTGCACTGCGCGGGCGCCGTGGCCATCCGTATCGACGTCCTCGGCCGCGAAGATCGCGGCCGTCACCTGCGCACCGCCGCCAATCGTGGCCTGCTGGTAGCGCCACGCTGCAGCCAGCCGATCGGCCTCGCGCGCAGCACGCGTCCGCTGCCTCATGGCCTGGTCTGCGGCCTCCTGTGCCGCACGCGCTGCCGCTTCGCGTTCGGCGAGCGTTGGTCCGGCCTCGCCACACGCCACGAGCGCGGTCAGCGTGCACACCCCAGCCAGTCTGCGTGCCACGCGATACCCCGTGTCCTGTCTCCCCATTGGACTCCCTGCGCAACCAGCGGTGCACGCCGCCAGACACGCACCGCCCGCCATCTTAGTTCCAGAGTCAGGGGAGTAGTCAGTGTGGCAGTCGCACACAGGCGCGCGAACTGCTCCTTGGGGCGCTCGCGGGGCGGTAATCAAGCGGAACCTTGAAAGGCCCATCAAGTTCCGGAGAGTAACGAACAGGTTCTACTTTTCGTAGATATGGGACAGGTCCGAGCGGTGTCGCGTTACGCTGGCGCCCAACATAGAAACGGCGCCGGCAAGAGCTGTCATTCCTGACCGACCCCTAACCGTCAACCTGGGATAAGCGGGCTGCGCGGCTTCCTCCGATAGTAGGACCCGCCCGACCTGCCTTCCATTCGGGAGGGCACATGAACACCACGATCGTATCTCGGGAACGGCGCTCAGTTGTCGTTCGATTTCCGTCACCTGGCGCCGACCACGACGACGACACGGCCATCGATCGCGCAACAATGCGGATCCGAGGCGGGCTGAGGCCAGCAGCGTTCGATACGACTGAGGAGACATTGCCGTGAGTGTTGTAACAGCGCCGACCGACAGTTTGTACAAATTCATGGCAATCGCGGGGCTGGTGCTGGTCGCGAGCCCATGGTTCATCGTTCTTCCAGAGTACCGGTCAACGATGACGCGAATGTTCGCTGCTCGACGCGAGCTGCTCGCGATTCAAAGACAGATGAACGCTTCGAATGGTCGCATGACCGATCTCTCTGTGCGAGTCGCCGACCTTGTGGCGCGGCCGCCGTCGGACGAGATTGGTGCGATAGCCCGACAGCTAATGGAAGAGGGAAGACGCTTGCGTGCCGAAGAGGAAGCGCTGCGTCTCGATGACACGGCGGTCACCGCAGAGGAGGTAGCTCAACTCAGCAAGGACACGGTGCAGCTTCTGTACGGCGGCATCATTGTCAGCGCGCTCGGCTTCACCACGGCTTTGAATGGCTTCCTGTTGTGGTACCGGCGTATTCAGAGGTACGAAGACCTCATCATGGCATCGCGTCTCGCACGAGAGACGCAGGTGTCGGCCCCTCCAACCACCGACACATCCGCGAGTCCACCACCGAAGGACGAGGCGCGATGATCGGCACGGCCATCACCTTCATCGTTGGTGCCGGCGGAAGCTGCAACTACGGGCTTCCATCTGCCAACAGGCTCCGGCGTGAGGCCGAAACGTTAGATCCCAGCTCGGCGCTGTATCGAACCCTTGTTGGCGCCAAGATCCCGGACGAATGCATCGAGCAGGTAAAGCTCGAACTCCGTGCTGATCGGCTCGCGCCGTCGATTGATGTGTTTTTGGAGGCACGACGACACCGCCCGGAGTGCATGCAGGTGGGTCGGGCGTTGACGGCCATCCTGCTTGGCGATGTCATTGCGCGCACGCGAGGAGCGAATCGTCCAGAAAAGGGAGACTGGCTTGGGTGGCTGTTGGCACGGATGCGCCAGGGGACCTCGAGTCTCGCTCAGTTTCTCGACGGCAACAAGCAGGTTCGATTCGTGACCTTCAACTTCGACAGTCGCATTGAGGAACGATTGGCTCAGGAGTTGCGAGCGATGTATCCGGACGCACCTCCAGCGGACTTCGAGAGAGCACGGCACCAATTTGCGGTCGTCCACGTGCACGGCCGACTCCCGGATCCGCCTACCGTCAGGCTTACGGTCGATTCAGTGTGGAACGGAGTGTCACCGGACTGGATCAATTGGTTGTCACAAGCCGCATCCGAAGTGAAGGTCGTGCACGATGATATCGATCAGTCGATCGTTGAGCAGGCGCGTCAGGCCGTGCGTCAAGCCTACGATCTGTGCTTTCTGGGCTTTGGCTATGGCCCGGAAAACGTGCAGCGGCTAGATATCGCCGGGGCTGTTAACGACACCAGTAAGAATCCGAGGGTGTTTGGCTCGGCGTATGGCGTCACCGCGGGCGACCTGCTGCTGGCGAAAAGCCGGCTCACAGGCAATCGGGCTTCAGATCGGATCACGTTGGGGCGGCGAGATGGTGACTGCCTCTCTCTGCTAGAGGACTTCTATGTCTGCCGGGACTAACTCGGACCGTAGCGCGAATGAACCCACAAAGTTTCGTAACCTCTCAGATGATCAGGTGTGGGAGCGATGGAGAGCCGACATCGATCGCGTGAAGGAGGACCTGTACGAGCTGTTTGCCTCGCGGCGTGCTTTTCTGGAGGTGAGCGAACTGTTTCGAACCAATGATCGATTGCAGCGCGAAGGCGGCAACGTTTGGCAGTGGCTTCTCGTGAACTATGCCTCCTTCGTTGTTATGAGGATTCGGCGTGAGGTTGACGGTCAGCGGAATGTGATCAGCCTGAATCAACTGTTCTCCGAGGTTAAGGAACGCCCATCGGTTATCACCCGACAACGGTATCTCACGATGCTCCGGGTAAAGGCAGGTGAGCCGCTGTATGTGGTCAATGACCAGTACTTCACGAAGCGATGGGCGCGCCCGGACGCAGTGGGGTGCGCAGACGAAATTATTGACGTCGAACGTGTTGAGTCGGATCGAAGAGCACTAGACAAGGCCACCAAGCCGGTGCAGGAGGTCGGGAATAGATCCATCGCGCACAGGCAGAGAGTCGAACCCGCAGAGCTGACGTTGCCAGCGGTTGACGAAGCACTGCGAGTGCTGGAAGAGCTGCTCAAGAGTTACTACGTCCTATTGCACGGCGCCAGTCTCTCTCAAGCCGAGCCGATCCCCCAGTACGACACGTTAGCCGTGTACTCCTTCCCATGGGCAAGCAAGCAGCACGAAGGAGACGAATGAATGCCGAAGCGAACGGACGACGGCATCAAGAAACGGTGCGCTCAAAAGCGCAAGAGCTGGAACGATTGCGCCTGCCCTTGGGGGTTCCACCGGTGGCGAGAAAAAGGGTTCGTGCCCGACTCCGAGCGCGGACCGCGAAAGATGAGTGCTTGTGTTTTGTCGGATCTGGTTGCCCTTCGACTCGCTTCGCTCGCTCAGGGCATTCGACGTGGCCTGCCATGAGCAAGGCCTACCAATTGACGGCAGGCCGAGTCGAATGGTGCGGAAGAAAGGACTCGAACCTTCACTCCCTTGCGGGAACTAGCTCCTGAGGCTAGCGCGTCTGCCAATTCCGCCACTTCCGCACTGAGGTGGTCTAGCTTACGGGCAGGAAACGGATTGTACCACGGGGTCCGGCTGCCCTCGACTCCGCTCGGGCCAGGAAAGCCGGACGCCACGACTGACGGGGAATCGGCTCGGCTGAAGCCGAGCACTACGGCGCGCTAGGCGGTCTGAGCCGCGGTCGTCGCAGGCTGCTTCGCGCCCACCATCGCGGCGATGACGAGGTCGCCGCTCACGTTCACGGCGCTGCGGCACATGTCGAGGAAGCGATCGACGCCGAGGATGAGTCCCATCCCTTCCGCTGGAATGCCCACCGACTGCGCGACGATCATCACCATGGGAAGCGAGCCGCCCGGAACCCCGGCAGTTCCAATCCCCGCCACGATCGACATCAGCATCACCCGCAACTGCTGGCCGGCGGTGAGGTCGAGGCCATAGACCTGCGCCAGGAACAAGACGGTCACGCCCTCGAAGAGCGCGGTACCGTTCTGGTTCGCGGTGGACCCGACGGTCAGCACGAACCGCGACACGTTCGGGGGCAGATGAAGCTTGCGCTCCGCAACATCGAGCGACAAGGGCAGCGTGGCGTTCGACGATGCGGTGGAGAAGGCGTACAGGTACACCTCGCGCGAGGCGCGGAAGAACTCGAACGGCGATCTGCGCGCCACGGTCCACAGAAGAACTGAATACACGACGAACTGCTGGATGAGCAGCCCCGCAACTACCGTGACCACGTAGTAGAGGAGCGAGGCAAAGACTCCCGTGCCAAACGTGAACGCGGTGTTGAAGACGATCGCGAACACGGCAAACGGCGCGAGGCGCATGACGAAGTGAACAACGATCATGCACGCCTCGAAGATCTGCTCGAGCACCCGGACCAGCGCCAGATCCTCATCGCGACCTCGAAGCCGGCTCACGGCCACACCAAAAATCAGTGCGAACACCATGAACGGCAGCATCTCGCCGTCGAGCGCACGCACGGCGGAGTCGATCGGGTTGCGGGGAATCAGCTCGATGACGATGTCGCTGAGTGGCTTGATCGCGGCGGCGTTGGCTTGCAGCGTTTCGACTCCGCCCGCGCCCGGCAACGTCGTTCCGTCAGCGAGGGCCAGACCCATGCCGGGACGGAGCACGTTCACGAGCACCATCCCCACGATGACCGACGAAGCGCTGAGGACGAGCGTGAAGGCCAGCGTGCGGCCAGCCACGCCGGAGAGGCCGTGCCCGCGACCCAGCTGATACACGCCGAGGACGAGCGCCGAGAAGACCATCGGCACCACGATCATGAAAATCGAGCGAAGAAAGATCTGGCCGATCGGCCGGAGCAGATGTGCGCTGATGGCCGCGAGCGTCGCGCTATCCGCGTACGGATGCAGCGCTGCACCCAGCACAGCTCCCGCGACCAGGGCCGCGAGGAGCGTGTTGTGCAACTTCACAGCGCGTCCTGAACCGTCGTGCGGATCGGCCTAGCGATCCGAGATCTGCAACGACTGGCGCACGCGCCGGAGGGTGGTTGAGTAGGTCGAGTTTTCGCGCTCCGGCGAGACGCCGATCAGGTACAGCACGCTGTTGCTGTTGCCTCTCAGCTGAACCGTCGCGATGGTCACCAGTTCCGCCTCGCCGGTCACGTCCGAGACGTTCGACAGCACGGTGGTCAGCCCCGTGCGTCCGCCGACGCTTTCGCGCCGGTAGGCGTCCCGCCGCTGCAGTTTCGGGTTCGACTTGGCGAAGCCCTGGATCATCTGCTCGGTATCTCGTTGCAGATCCCCCGTGGTGTTCTGCAGCACGCCCACCTGCACGCCATGCGTAAAGCCGCTGTCGCTGACGCCGCCGTTCGGCGCGTAGGTCACGACACCGTCACTCCCATTCGACGGTTGCCAGTTGGAGGGAACGGTGATCGCCAGGAAATTTGCGGGACGGTAGGTGCGGTTCTGGCTCGACGGGGGATCGACGCGCACAACCGTGCGAGTGCCACCCGCTGTCGTGCCGCCTGACTTGCTCGCATTGGCCTTGGCAATCTGCTCGCCCGTCAACGCGGGAGACATGCCCGCCAGACGTGACTTGATGCTGCTGAACTCGCCGCTGTCTGCTTTGCCCTGAACGGTCAGCGTTGCGGATTCCCTGAGGATCGCGTCGTATCGATTCCCGGGGTTGGGGTGACTGCTCAACCACTCGGGCTGGCTGCCGCCGCCCTGCGACTCGATGGTCTTGAACATGTTGGCCATCTGTCGAGGGTCGTAGCCAGCGCGCGCCAGAATCTGTGCACCAAGAAGATCCGCCTGCCGCTCGTACTCCCGTCCGAACTTCAGAAAATACGTGCCCAGCCCAAACTGCGATCCCTGCGCGATGATGCTCCCCGCCGCCCCGCCGACGACGGCGCCAAGCACCTGACCGGCGAGCGCGCCGAGCTGGAAGCGTTCGCCCTTGGTGGCTTGGGCGGTTCCGTGTCTGAGCGCGACGTGGGCAATCTCATGCCCCATCACGCCTGCGACCTCGGCCTCGGTCATGCCCGCCTCAATCATTCCGCGATTGAGGAACATCGGGCCGCCGGGCAGCGCGAACGCGTTGATCTCCTTCTGGTTGACGACGTCGAAGGTGTACTTGAACGGCGCGTGCCGGAACTCTGTGGGAATCGCGGCGACGAGCCCGCGGCCGACCTCTTCGGCCCACTCCTCCGTGCGTCTGTCATTGAGGAGCGGCAGCTCCTTGGTGACCTGGGCAGCGGCCTCCTGGCCAACCTTCACGTCTTCCTCGAGGGTGTACCGATTGCGATCGAGCTTGAACCTGGTCTGGGCAGGAATCAGGAGCGACGCGACCGCGACGATCGCCGCGGTCATGAACAGGAGCACGGACAGCCTGGGACCCGACCCCCGCCGCGGGGAGTCACCTGTGGAGGTTCTGAGAGTCATGGCTACCTCCGCTCAGTTCACGACTTTCCGGTCTTCTTCCGTGATGTGCAGACCAATCGAGCGCCCGGCAAATACGGCGACTTCGCTGACCTTCCCCTTGACCTCGATTCGCGTCCCTCGCGCGGGTGCGCGGCCAGACCTCGACACCACGCTGATCTCTCCCGAGCCATCGTCTACGTTGTAGAGCTGAAAGGGGACGAGCGGAATCCCGAAGCTGTTCGTGACCATCCCGGTGACCCGAACCGACTTGTCGTTGTAGCGGCTGGGATCGTTCTTCAACTCCGCGATTCGCACCGATCGGGCGGCGCATCCGGCTATCAGAAGACCGGTCGCGAGAATGACGGCGAAGATTCGTGTGGTCATAGTTGTTGTCCTGTGCTTTGCGCTCTGGCACGTTGACGGCAGCACGGGTAGTGTACCCCGGAGAGCCCGGCAGAGAAGAGGGGGCTTTGGGCTAGCCTGGAGCCCAAGGCCCAGAGCCTGGAGCCGAGTACGTTCAGGCGAGAGGAGGCGTGAATGGCAGTCAAAGAAGGCTGGACGGGACGCGTTTACGAGGATTTCGAGGAGGGCGACATCTATGACCACGCGCTCGGACGGACGGTTCTGGCGGCCGACAACGTCTGGTTCACCCTGCTGACGCAGAACACGAATCCCATTCATTTCGACCACGCCTACGCCGCAACGACGGAGTTCAAGCGGCCACTCGTGGATTCGACGTTCACGCTGGCGCTCGTCACGGGCCAGTCGGTGTCCGACATCTCCCAGAACGCGATGGCGAATCTGGGGTGGGACGACGTGCGCCTGCCGAACCCCGTGTTCGAAGGGGACACCCTTTATTCGAGGAGCGAGGTCCTCGAAAAACGCGAGTCCAAATCCCGTCCCAACGTGGGGATCGTGCGCTTCAGGACCACGGGATTCAACCAGGACGGGACCGTGGTGATTGAGTTCATTCGCACGGTCATGGTCTACCGGCGCGGGCATGTCCCGCAGACCGCTCAGAACCGTCAAGGGCCTCGGCCAACATCTTCTTGACGCTCCATATTGGCCGCTTAGGCGGGTCCCGCCGTGAGCGCTGTAGCACCACGCAAGCTGGTGCTTCAGCGCAACCCGGCAGGCACACCCGTTGCAAATAGCGCCGCAGTGGAACAGGCGAAGCCACTTTCGAGTTCGTGGCGGGCCGTGAGCCAGAGCTTTTTTACAACGACGCTGGTAGTTACGACAAACCAGGGCGTCGTGCAGTCTCGAACCTCGTCAGGACCGGAGCACTGAGGCGGCTTCGGTTAGCTGGAATCGCGGAAAGTGGAGCGATTCGGCTACGAATGCATACCATAACGCCTCTTTCCCATGCCGTCCCGCCAAAGTCCCCTGGCGGGGCGGCCCTCCTCAACTCAGGCGCTAGGCTTCAGAAGCCGAAAGCCCAAAGCCGAGAGCCAAATTAGAAGCCGGTGCGGAAGCCGAAGTCGGCGGACCATCCGGGCGTGGGTCCGTCGTTCGCGCGCACGGCGCCGATCTCGAACGGCATGCCGCCGGCGTTCGTGCGAATGCCAAAGCCGACGCTGCTGATCAGGCTGCGCCGCAGACGTCCCGTGTTGAGGGACGGATCGAACATTCCGGGCGTTTTGTCAGACCAGGCGATCCCGCCATCCGCAAACACGAAGGCGTCGAGCGGAAAGCGGCCGTACGTCAGCTGACGCGACGCGATCCCCAGGAGTGGGAAGCGCAGTTCGAGGTTGGCGACCACCATGCGTGTACCGAGCAGTTCGCCGCCGCACCATTCCGTTTGAGCGGGCCGGCAGTCGCGCGCGTCGAACCCGTGGCCCCGCACCAGAGAACGCGAACCCAGAAATGTGGGAAGCAGCCTGGAGTCATTGCCGTCCGGACCGTATCGACCGGAGTGCAGAACCCGCATCGCCAGCGTGTACGGCCGTGCGGGCATCACATAGCGCCGATAGTCGGCAAGCAGGCTCGTGTACACCATGTCGCCCATGGCTGGAGTGACCTCCACGCGAAATCGCGAGCCGAGCAGCGGACCCGTGGGCCCGAACGCGGTCGTGTCTCCGACGAGCGCAGCACCGAACTCCGCAACCGTTGACGGCGCACCGCCGGACGATTCGACACGCGCCTCCTCGAGGATTCGACCTGTATTCATGGACGACACCCGTGAGCGTCGATCGCGATGAAACCGCTCGTGGCGCGCGCCACCTGTGAACTCCGCGCGTAAGCCGCGGCTGAACGGATACGCCACAAGACCTGCCACGCGCAGCTGCATGCGCTGCAGATAGTCCACCTGTTTCACGAGCGCCGTGTCCTGGCCGCGCTCGACGATCGAGTTGAGCCGGTGACGCCGAACTGCCGGCGCGAGCTCGGCGAGACCGCCCCAGTTCCACCGGCGCTCCTGGTTCAGGTAGCGTGTTTCGAACGCAACATCCCGCATGCGGTTGGCCACCTGAATGGCTGTGCCAAGGCGACGCCCGCCGAGCACGTCCCCGAAGAGCATCGAGCCGCCGGCGCGAACAAAGGATCCGAGGGCGCCGCCGCCCGAGCTGAGGTAGGGCTGACCTATGCGTTCGAGCGTCAGTCGAGGCGAGTAGGCGGTCACGCTCATCTCATTCGGCTCAGCGAGTCCAGTGAGGTGATCGTCCAGAAGCGCGGCCAGCGGGCCAGGATGCGGCGTTGGCGCAAGAGGCGCGTCGGGGACATCTTCAACGGCGAGCGCAGCGTTCTTGTCGAGGATCGCCAGCTGTGGCTTGCCTGTGAAGTAGGCAGTGAAGGCCAGCACGTCGGCCTCACGCGCTGCTGAAAGGGAAGGGCTCGTGGGCGTCAGGCCTCCCACATTCGCCGGCATCGATGTCATCTGGCGCACGTCCCCATTGCTGACGGTCAGCCGGAAGATCTGGTTCGCGTCCCGGAGATAACCAACGAAGAACAGGTGGCGTCCGTCCGCGGACCATTGCGGGTTCACACTCGATGCGCCGGCGAAGTTCGTCATGGCCGGACGGACGTGTCCCGAGCGCAGGTCAATGAAGGCGAGCTGATTCTGCCCGAACTGCAGCGTGTTCAGATTGCTCGAGAATCGATCGGACGCGAATGCGATCTCACGTCCATCCGGCGACCACGCCGGATGCAAGTCCGCATAGGCATCGTCGGTCAACTGGCGCAGCCTGGCCTCGGCGATGTCATAGAGATACAGGTTGCTGAAGCCGCCCGCGAGTGCGGACAGGACAAAGGCCCGCCCGTCCGGTGACCACGCCGCCGTGAGGATCTGGTCCAGTCCATTGAAGGGGATCTCGCGATCGCGGCTTCTGCCGGCCATGTCCATGAGGACGAGCGTCGGGCGTCCCTGCCGGATGGCGGAAAACGCGAACGAGCGGCCGTCCGGACTCCACGACCCTGCCGAGCGCAGCGGCTGCAGACTGTCGAACCTCGTATTGGCGGTTGTCGTGGCAATCTTGCGGATCACGCGTCCCGTGGACGCATCCGCCAGGAACAAATCGAGCGCAAATTGATCGCGCTCGGAGAAGAACACGACCTGGCGACCATCAGGACTGAGGGCCGGGCCCAGCTGCATGTGGCGCGACGACCCGACGGGGAGTGGGTGAGTGGCGGTGGCGCCCTCGTGTACGGGCGCAGTCCCGACCGCCGCGTACGCTAAGGTTCGCCAGTCCGCAAAGATGGTGTCGAGGTCTACGCCTGTGGCATCGCGAATGCGGTCTTTCGCCTGTGAACGCTTCGAGGGCCGCAGGGCTTTACCGATCACCTCATCGCCGAAACGTTCCGTCACATAGGCCCAGAAGGCGTGGCCGTACTTGTAGGGCGAGAGCTTTCGCGACGCATCGCGTTCTCGCTCAGGAATGCCCGGCCCCGTGACGACATCGTGAAGCCACAGGCGGGCCTCCGCATCGCTCCGGCCCCGCGCGAGGTACTCCGCCATGCCTTCGACGAACCACAGCGGCTGAGTCAAGCTGGCGCGCGCCTGCTTCGAAATGTCGAACTGGAACGCATGCGCGAGCTCATGGCCGAGCACCCGGTCTGTCTCGCCCATGGTTGGCGCGAACGGCATCACGATCCGTCGTCTCGTGGACTCGGTGACTCCACCGACCGTGTCGGACAGGAGCCCCGACACGACATTCGTCTGAGAAAACTCTGGTTGACTGCCGTACAGCACCAGGATCTGTCGCTCGGAGAACTGATGGTCGAGCAGGCGTGAAAAACGGGAGTACCACCGTTCGGCCAGGCGGGCGGCGATCCGCGCGGCGTCTTCCTCGCGAGCGTAGTGGTAGATGTCGAAGTGCTCAGTGGCGAGTACGCGGAAACTGAAGTCGGCGTACTCGACTTTATTTCGGCCGAAGTACTGCGCATCCGCGCGGCTGGCCATCAACAGCAGCAGCAGACCGAACACAACACGAGGTGTTGCGACGCGACGCAGACAGATCACAGCGTTGCCCCCCATGGAGTGGTGCCGAGGGAGCCTCCGCGTGCTCGTTTCTTATTCGGCTCTGGGGAAGGTGACCTTGTATCCCGGATGCTCTGGGAAGGTCAAGGGGCAATTGGTGTCGAGTGAGGTGCGGTGGTGCGAAGTGCGGTGGTGCGAAGTGCGGTGGTGCGGAGTGCGGACGAACGCGTCCGCACCCCGTGAAGAACTCAGCTACCAGCGGAAGGTGACGCCGACGGTACCGCGCCAGAAGTCGAAATCGGCGAGGCCGAGATCGAGTTCACCATCCGGCTCGTTGTCCTGCAGCGAACGGAAGTAGCGCAGGTCGCCGCGCAGACCGACGTTATCGCTGAAGAAGCCATGCACGCCGCCGCCGATGTTCATCCCGAAGTCGTTGGTGTCGAGATCGTTGAACAGTGTCGTTCCGCTGATGGCGCTGCGAATGAGGCCGAGACCCGCCGTCGCATACGGACGAATGCCCGGGCCCACCTGCCCGCCGATCGGAACCCCGACGATGAGGTTGCCCATCAGCGTCGTAACGTTGCTGTCGCCGAACTCGAAGTTGCTCCCACCTGTCGTGTCTTCGAAAAAGTTCGGTGAATATCCGAAGTCCACCTCGGCGCCGATGACTCCTGCGCCCATCCATCCCAGGGATGCGCCGAAGTCTACTCGCCGCTCGAACTCGTCATCGAAGTTGTCGAACTCACCAAACGTGGCGTTGCCGCCGAAGTTCGCACCCATGTAGGGCGTGAAGAGCCAGTCGGCTGACGCCGTTGCTGGTACTAGCGCGAGTGTCATCGCGCCGATCATGAACAATTTAGCAATGCGCATCCCGATACTCCTCTTCCGTCGGTTCCCTTGAACCGTAAAATGGCCCGGCGCAAGCTGCCTACGTGGCCGCCGGGCTCCTTATTCCAGACTGTGCAAGCGTGGTGCCCACATGTGTGCGTGGGGCTCTGCCGCCATCGTTCGGCGGATTGCGCGCGGGGGGGGCGCGCTCAGTGCGTCAGTGGCCGGTGACGCGTGGTCATGCGGTAAATCGTGAGCAGGACGATCGCGCCAAGTGTTGCCATCACGTAACCGACAGGCTCGCCTGGGTTGTAGATCCTCAACGCCTGGCCAATCCAGCCTCCGATGACACCGCCAACGATTCCCAGCAGCATCGTCACGATAAAACCGCCTGGATCACGTCCAGGCATCACCAGTTTCGCGATGGCGCCGACGATCAGTCCGAACACCATCCAACCCAGAACTGCCATCACCTTCCTCCCGTTCCGGCCCGCAGGGCCCGTGGACTGACGTTGCAACATGCTGTCCAGAGCACGAGCACTGAACGCATCGGATTTCGGGAGGGGTCGCCCGGTATCACTTACACGCCCGCGGCAGAACCTACCGGCCCACACCTGAAGGTCGTCGGTTTTCAACAACTTAGCGCCATGGCTTCGACGGAACTGGTCTTGCAAAAATCAGGCGGACCGCCATCGTCCTTTCGATGTGCCGGCCGTTCAATAGAAAGAAAGGGCAGGTGCATGCTTCGCAAGCTTCGAGATCTTCACGCGTGGACCGTTGAAACGTGCGACGACCGCGTGATCGGCCGTGTTGACGATTTTCTCTTCGATGATGAGCACTGGGCCGTGCGGTACATCGTGGTGGGGACAGGGCAGTCGGTTCCCGAGCGTCACATGCTCATCTCGACGCTGAGCGTCGAGGGCATCGATTGGGACGGAATGCGGATCGTGACCGAGCTGACGCGCGGTCATTTGCACGGCAACTCGAGTACCTTCGCACCGTCGCCCACCAAAGGCCTGTCGTCGCTTCGCAGCGTGCGTGGCGTGCGCGGCTGCGGCGTGCACACGACCAGCGGGCAGATTGGCCTCATAGACGATGTCTTTGCAGACGATGAACGCTGGTCGATTCCCTACTTCGAGATTACGGCGGGCCACTCCGTTGATGGCGCCATGCTGATTTCTCCGGACTGGATCCGGAACGTGGACTGGGCAGCCGGTGTGGTCCTGACTCCTTCGTGGAGGCACGCAGCAGCGCCTGTCTTCGAGGCGCGCCGTTAGCTGACGAACCCGGGTCGAGGTTGTGGCTGACGAAGCCGTTGTGTCGTCGCGTCAGCGGCGGGACAGCACGCGCCGGACGTCGAGACCGAACGCGGGTTGATCGACGGTGCCCGTCACCTTGATTGGCAGCACCGCACCCGCGCCAGACTTCCTGAAGAACGGATCGACGGCTTTGAGCAGGAGTGACTTGAAGCCGGTGGTCGTTTGAGAGAGGGACGCGTCGAGCTTCAGCGTCCCCGCGAAATCAAGCGCCTCCTGCTGGAGCCGATACGAGCCGGCTAAATCCACGGCCGCGCCGCGCACTCGAAACTGCAGCTGTGGCAGCCTGAGAACGCCATCGCGCATCCGAAACGTGCCACCGAAGGTTGACAGGACGTTCTGGACGTCCTGGTTTTTCGGCTGTCCGCGACCGCGGCGGCTCATTTCGTCGATCCTCTCCTGCACGGTATCGCTCGTGAACTGGCCCTGCCCGAGACGGAACGTCCCCTCCAGTTGCAGCCGTTGAGGCACGTCCGCCTCCCCAGGAGGCAGATCGAACGTCGCATCCACGCCGAGCTGGCCGCGCATCGGTGGCTCAGCGGCTTTGACTGTCAGCGTCATGAAGTCCTCGAACTTCCCTTCGTCGATCTTCACCGCCAGCGCTATGGTTCGTCCCTTCGCGCCAGGCTGACCGGCGACGAGTCCCTTCGCGACGATACGCGACTGTCCCAGCGTCGCATCGACCTCCTGGAGCGCGGTATCGCCAGTCGTGCCGTCCACCACGGCATCGAAGCGAGTGTTGAGGGCCACGGGCTGTCCCGTCAGATCGAGGTGAAAGTCGGGCGTGGACGTCACGCCGCGGACGTGCACGCGTTCGAGGATTCCGTCGAACTTGCCCGTTGATGTCAGCGTGCCGCCGATGCCCTTGATCGTAGACAGATCTGCGTTATCGAAGGTGTAGCCCCCGGAGAGGGGCGTGAGTCGTAGATTGTCCGTGACCCATGGGCCGAATCGCCCGGTGCTGTCGATCGACCCTCGCGGCTTGGGGTTCGTCAAACGAGCCCGGTACGGCGAGGAGCGGTCGAATCCGAAGTCCTCCATGACCACTTCCTGGAGGTCGAACTGCAACGGCAGCTTTTCGGGATTGTTGGGGACGATCAGCAGGAGCCCGTTCCGGACCACTACCCGGTCGATCGTGACGTCGTGGCGCGTCATTGACGGCGTCCCCGGGGCGCGCCGAACGCCGCGCTCGACACGGAGCTCAAATCCGTCAACGGTGACGTCACTCAGGTGGCGTCTGAGAAGATCGAGGGGCCATCCACCCACGCTGAAATTGTCGAGACGTATGAACGGAACACGGCTTCCATTCACGCGGGTCAGGGTCATCCGACGTCCTTCGATGGCTACCTTCGGCACGAGGGCAATCGTGATTTCGCCGATCTCGACGTCGGCATCGAAGCGGTCCTCGAGAAACGCCACCATACGGAGCCTGACGCGATCGGCGGCCCACTCGCTGGTCAGCGCCAGATACAGGAGCGCCGTGGCTGCCGCGCCCGCCACGACGACGCCGATCAGGATCTTGAGGATCTTCACGCGCCCCACCCTCTTTCACGTCGTATGCCACCACGTCAGTAGCGCCGCGTCTCTCGCGAACGCCGGGCCCCGACATTCTGTTCGGTCTGCCGGGGGATCACGAACCGCTGGGGAATTTAATTCGTCGGAAAACGTTACCGTCCGCATGTAAGCCGTGCTCTTCAACGCCGCGCCCCACGCCGGGTTCGGTTCTCCGAACGGTGA
Source organism: Acidobacteriota bacterium (assembly GCA_013140775.1). Taxonomy (GTDB): domain Bacteria; phylum Acidobacteriota; class Vicinamibacteria; order Vicinamibacterales; family UBA2999; genus JABFSA01. Next base: position 22,786 of record JABFSA010000027.1, read on the forward strand.
GGGACGCCTGCTGAGTATTTGGCACGCGTAATGCTAATTCCTTCGCTCGGAAGACATAGCGGAGGAGGACTCATATGCTGTGGACCATTTTCATGGTCTTGCTGGTGCTCTGGGTGTTGGGACTCGTGAGTTCCTACACGCTCGGGGGCTTTATTCACCTCTTGCTCGTGCTCGCCATTGGGGTGCTGCTGATTCGCATCATCCAGGGGCGCAGCCCGATAACGTAGCGCCATGCGCAGGAACTCTTTAGCTCGTCTTGTCATCCTGGCCGTGGCGAGCGTCGCTGCCAGAGAGCTGGTTCGATGGCTGCTGACGCGTCGGTCGTCGCCCATGTCCGCGGTTGACGACACGCTGGCGGAATCGTTTCCCGCAAGCGATCCGCCATCGTGGACTCCGACAACCGGAGCGATGGCCTCACATCGTTGACAGGAGCGAGAGGTGCGCCCAGTGCGCCCTCTCGCCTCCACTCACTGCCTTCACCTCGCTGACACTCCACCTTGCAGATCCGCGGTCACGCTCAGCCACGCGCGTCGTCGCGTCGGTCCCGTCCGTTGAATCGATGATCGTTCGGCGAGTTGACGAGTGCTTCGACTCCACGCCGGAATCCATGTTCGATGGCCCGCACGTGCTGCAGCCCCGAATGGACGAGCGTGTCAACCTGTTCGCCGACAGCATCGACCGCCATCATTGCGCGCTTCGTCCGGGTTTCCACACCACCCACGAGGTTCTTCGCGCCGGTGACGATCGGTTGCAGTTCGGCGACCGCGTGTTGTGTCTGCTTCACGAGCTGCCGCACCTCGCCGACCAGCGGCTGCACGTATCGGGAGTCGAGATCCTGAACTGTGCGAGTCATGCGGGAGACGGAGCTTCTGACCCACAGCAGGGCCACGATCAGGCCAACCATTTGAATGACTGCGAGCCCGGCAAGAATGCCAAGAAAGATATTCGTCGTATCGAGTTGCGGAATGTCCATGGTGCCGTGCTCCTCCAGGCCCGACGTGATGTCGCCGCGGGCACATGACATCTAGAGCAGCAACGTGCGTACCCGCAAATCTTCAGCGATCTGAGGGCGAAACGTGCGGTAAACCCTGTGAGCGTGCGTTTCGTCAAGTCCTTGCCGCACGACGAAGCCGGATAGTATTGTTCTCTCTTCGCCCTACGCGCGCCTGGCTTTGAAGCCCGAGACTGCTTTTTCCGAGTCCAACTATGAGCGTTCAGCACAGCCACGCAGGCCTTACCGACTCGTCCCCGGCTGCACCGCTGCACGCCGGACTCTCCGCCCAGCCGACGTCGCAGGACACAAATGCCCTCGACCATGCGCTGCTTCTCGCGAGTCAGCACCGTGTCATGGCGTCGCTCTACGCGACGGTGTCGCACGATTTCCGGAATTCTCTCAACGCGATGAGCTTGAGCGCCGAGCTTCTGAGCCGTTCCACGGAAAACGGTCAGGCGGATGCCTCGCTCCAGCGACGCTACATCGACGCGATTCGGCAGGAGCTTCGCGGGATGACGCGGTCGCTGGGAAACGTCTTCGACGAGAGCCACTTCGATCGCACTCCCTCAGCGCGCTGCCGACTCTCCGAAATCCTGGAGTCGGTGGTGTCGCTCCTCCGCGCTCGCGCGGAGAAGCAACGTGTCGCGATTGCGCTGGATGTTCCGGAAGGCCCGATTGAGGTCGCTGGCCGCGCAGGTGAACTTCGGCTCGCGGTACTGAATCTTGCCGCCAACGCGCTC
>JABFSA010000146.1 GCA_013140775.1 Acidobacteriota bacterium
AGATGAAGGCGGCGGGTGGGGATTTGACCGGGGCCGACGAGCTCGCCAGCACGCTGAGGACGGAAATGCATCGGCTGGTCACGGCAATGACCGGACTCCGCTCGGTAACCGAAACACCAGTGAGGCCTGCATAGGACTTGTCGTGGACATCCTGATTGCTGAAGACGAACCGGTTTCGCGGCTCAGGCTGCAGACTACTCTGCAGAACTGGGGGTACAAGGTGACCACCGCCGCGGACGGCGACCAGGCGCTTCAGCATATGGAGAAGTCAGATCGGCCGGGGATCGCCATCCTCGACTGGATGATGCCGAACGTGGACGGCGTCGAGGTGTGCCGGGCGATCCGGGCGACGCAGGCTCATGGGTACGTGTACGTGATTCTGCTGACGTCGCTCGACACCGAAGAGAACATGGTGGCAGGTTTCGAGGCCGGCGCCGACGACTACATCACCAAGCCGTTCAGGGTGCACGAGCTGCGCGCACGGATACGCACCGGCGTGCGGATCGTGGAGCTGCACCAGCAGCTCACGTCTGCCGCGATGCACGACCCGCTGACCGGTCTGCTGAACCGGCGGGCGTTCTTCGAGATATTCGAGAAGGAAGTGGCCCGGGCGCGCCGGCAGCAATTGCCACTCGCGTTGCTCATGTGCGACCTGGATCACTTCAAAGAGGTCAACGACCAGCACGGACATCCCGCCGGCGACGCGGTGCTCCGCGAAGCCGCGCAGCGGCTGCGCAGCAGAGTTCGTTCCACGGACATTGTCGGCCGCTACGGCGGCGAGGAGTTCGTGCTTGCGCTGCCGGGCTGCAGCTTGAAGCAGGCCGTCACGATTGGTGAGCACCTGCGCGACTGCATCTCAGCCGAGCCCTTCATCACTCCGGGGGGACGGCTCAACATGACCACGAGCGTCGGCGTCGTCACGACGTGGGATATGGCGGAGGCCGGACATCTCCTCAAGACGGCGGATGAGGCGCTCTATCGCGCGAAGGCGAACGGACGCAATCGGGTCGTCGCCGATTTCCGGACGGCAGCAGCATGATTCCGCGACGCGCGATCGATCTCCGGCATCGTCATGTGGCGCCCACGCCTGTCGAGCCACCCCCCTTTCCAGCGACCGCCGCTGCGCTTCTGCGGCTCGTCGCGAAAGAACGGGTGACGCTGGGCGAGATCGCCGAGGTCATTGCGTCTGATGCGTCACTGCTGGCAGAGCTCCTGCGGGTTGCCAACTCGGCGTTCGTCGGCGCGCGCGGCGAAATCTCGAGCATCGAGCAGGCCGCGCTGATCCTTGGGATGAAGAAAGTGGCCGGGATCGCGACGAGCGTGGCGATGCGGTCGTCGCTTGGTGCGCTCTGGAAGACCGAAGCCGTACGGCGCTGCTGGCTGCACAACCTCGCCAGCGCACTCACGGCCGAAGGCATGGCACGAGTGCTCGACATGCCGCAGGAAGAGGCGTATTCGGCGGCATTGCTTCACGACATCGGACGATTCGCGCTGCTGTTCAAGCACCAGGGTGCGTATCTGCACCTGCTGCAGACAGGACCCGCCGACGAAGGCGAGTTCAGGACCCAGGAGCGCGAGTATTTCGGCGTCGAGCACGCCGAAGCTGGCCGTGCATTTCTCGTGGGTCTCGGGTTGCCGCCTGTGCTCGTCTATGGCGCAGCCACACACCACGATGTCCCGACGCAGACCACGCCCGAGTCAACCTCGTTCACGCACGTCGCATGCAGGATTGCGACGTCGATCGGCTTCCCGGAGCGGCAGCAGGACAAAGACGCACCACAGGACTCGTTCGAAGCTCTCGCAGGTCTACTGCCAGAAGGTCATCGGGCGCCGCTCATCCGGCACGCTCAATACCTGGAGAACACCGTCAAGACGCTGATGGGCGCGTACGAACGGGCGCTGGGATAGGCCCTGGGCTTCAGGCTCTAGGCTTCAGGCTCGTTGCCCGTGGCGACAGCGTCGAGCCACTCATTGATTGCATCCCTGAACTGCTCGGGCTGTTCGGCAAAACCGAAATGGCCGGCCTCCGGAATGAGCCTCGCCTGCCCATTGGGAGCCAGCTTCGCGGCCCCGATGGACCCACCACAAGGGTCGCGCTCGCACCAGTCGCTCTCTCCGCCAATGAACAGAACCGGCATTCGCAATCGAGGTAACTCAGTCCTGTAGTCCAGCCGCCCGATGCCATAAGCGAGGAACTCGGTAAACGCCACCACCGAAAACTGCACCCGATCAAATAGTCCCCGATCGCCCTGACCGAAGTCGTGAAAGTACAGCGGCAACAGGTCGCGCCAGGCGGATACGTACCCTGCGTCCGTCTCTAGTTTTCCCCCGAACGCCTGGGTCGCCGCACTCTTCTGTGATTCGGTGCCGCGTTCGGCTACGTATGACGCCAACGTGGCACCGATTGTCGGCGACAGTCCGTGACTGAGACCGATGAATCCATGTACAAGGTCCGGATGCGACGCGGCCACGGAGAGTGCCACGATAGCGCCGAAGGAGTGACCCGCCACGATGACCTTCCCGCGGCAGGCCTCACCCGCGACAGCTACCGCATCGCGCGTCATGCACGCGAGATCGACAGGGCTCGTACCGTCGCGAGGAGATCTGCCCGCCAGACGCTGATCGAAGTACACGAGCCTGGCACGCTCGGCGAGCGGATCCATAAAGGGACGGAAGTATGTGTGATCGAGGCCCATGCCGCCATGGATGAATAGGAGCGACACGGTTGCGTCGTCCGCCCCGATCGCTTCTACATGCAGACCGGTCACAGCAAACCAAGGTTTGAGCGGACCGTTGCATATGCGGGTCGCTCGCGCACAAGCGCAAAACCGGGTTCGCGCTCAAGAAAGATCACGAACCACTCGCGCTGCTGAATCGAGCGCCGCAGGCACGACTCTGCCGCCTGGTAATCTCCGAGACCTGTAAGAGCGAACGCAAGCCAGTAGGGTGAGATGTACCCGCGCCCGCGGCGCATGCGCGCGGTCAGCGCCTTCGCGCGGGTCAGGTCGCCGACACGGCTCAACGTGTGTGCATGGAGCGCCTCGACACAGGAATTCTGGCTGAGGGCCGAGCTGATCTCTGCCGCTCGCAGAGCCTCCTGGGTGCGACCGACCGCAAGCAGAGACAGCGCAAGATTGAAATACCCCCGCCAGAACACCCTCTCGCGTTCGATCACCGCCCGCGCTTTGGCGATCGCCTCAATGAATCGACCAGCTGAATGCAGCGTCCAGGCAGCGTGAACCGCAAACAGCGGAGTCTCTGGCGCCAGGTGCTCAGCCTCCAGGCTCAGTGTGCACGCGTCGTCAAGCCGACCCTGCGCGAGATAGAGGATGGAGTGATACTGCAGCGTGGTGGGGTTCTCTGCGTTCAGAGCGTGCAGTCTTTGAAACAGGGCCTCAGCCTGGATCCATTCACGCATGAAGATGAAGACAAAACCCAGCGCCTGGAGGGCCTCCACCGACTGCGGATCGAGGATCAGCGCTCGGTCGGCGTATTCGCGCGCGAGTCGAAGATCTTCGAGGGGAGGGCGGTAGCCATAGGTAGCCCGGCTCTGATGCACCAAGGCGAGCAGACCATACGCCGGGGCATACTCCGGATTGATGGTCAGGGCCGTGTGCGCGAGCGCCATGGCCTGCTGAAAGCCTTCCCGCGTCCTGCGCCTAAGATATTCAACGCCTATCTCGTGGAGGACTCGTTCGTCGCCAGATGCCTCGCCGAGCGTCGGGACGCCGGACGCCGACTGCAGCGATTGATGCTTCGCTCGCCAGCGGTCCAGTTCTGTGGGATCCGCGTACACGCTCGCGAGATCCGCGTGACGGTGACGTCGAATCGGTAGTCCTTCGGTGCGCTCCCACCGCTGCACCGTACGCACCGTGCGCCCCAAATAACCAGCAATTTCCTTCCAGCCGTCGAGGTGGGGTCGTCCGAGAACGATACGAACGCGTGCCGGCTGTTCCATAGTCAGCGGCCGAGGATAACTCAAGTCATCCGGGCCATGTCGCACTTTGTCGCAGTGCTGACGTCACCCAGCTCCGCTAGAGTTCCTTGCGAGCGCCCGGGCGCGCAGCCCTTCACGTCGAGGTCACATGATGAAACGATCAGCAACCCCCATCGCTTTCCTCTGCTTTTGGACATTCACTGGCGTCCAGAGTGCGTCCGCAACCCCGCTAACCGTCGCTGTGGGAATCAGCGCAGGCGGAAGCTTCTGCAACCAGGGCGGCACGACGATTCTCGACGAGCCTGGTGAAACACTCTCCGTTGGCTGTTCGTCAGCGAGCACCACCGAGTTCAACACATTTGCCGGCAGATCGCTCGTGACACAAACCGGCGAGATCAGCCTGAATGGGACGTGGTTGATCGGAACACGGGATGATTCGACAGCTTCGGTATCCCGTGCGGTTGACTTGTATGGCATGGTCCTCGACCGCAGCGTGGTTGTCCAGAGGACCGCTGAGGACGATGACCTCGTCAGCGGCTTCATCGAGATCCTTCCGTGGCCGAGCGGCCGAGCCTCGGTTTCGTGCTACACGGTCGTCTTCGGCAGCGATGGAGGGTGCACCTACGGCGCTGACCTTCGGTCCACGGTGTCAGTTCTTGGTATTAACGACGCGACCCTGGTAGACGTTGAGTTCGACACCTCGATAGACGAGAACGGCATCGATGATTACTTCGTGCGATCCGTCATCCCGACGGATTTTCGCAGAGTTACCGTCCCTGTCACGTTCGGTGTGCCCTTCGACCTGATGTATCAGGCCTACGCGAGTTTCACTGTGAATGTCTCCGGGAGAGGCTGGCGAACTGAAAGCGTTGTCTCACTGAACGACCCACCGCTGATTGCTGTCTACGACGAAGACATGAATCCCCTGCCGGATTTTCGAGTGGTGTCTCAGGCGGGTGTGAACTACGGGCCGAGAGCAACTCCGTCCGCACCAGAGCCAGCATCGCTCACGCTAGTGGCTCTCGGTTTCGCGGGCCTCGGTGCGCGACGCTGGAAGAAGCGAAGGGCGTAAAGCGGTTCTTGGCGATGTCGTGAAATCGCCGGTCAGACGTCGAGCTCTTCGGCCTGGTCGGCGCGTTCCATGATGAAGCGGAAGCGCGCGGACGCGTCCTTCCCCATCAGCTCGTTGATCACGCGATCGGTCACGATCTGATCGACGACCTCGACGCGCAAGAGTCGTCTGGTCCTCGGGCTCAGCGTCGTCTCCCACAGCACCTTCGGCATCATCTCGCCGAGACCCTTGAAGCGCGTGATGTCGGGATGCGCACGGCCGTTGCCGTGCGACTTCAGGATTCGATCGCGATGATCGTCGTCCAGGGCCCAGTGCGTGTCTTTGCCGATATCGATGCGATAGAGCGGCGGCTGCGCCAGGAACACCTTACCGCCGGCGATGAGCTGCGGAAGGTGACGGTAGAGAAACGTGAGCAGCAGCGTCGCGATGTGATGACCGTCGGAATCGGCGTCCGCAAGGATGATGACCTTGCCGTAGCGCAGGCGGGTCAGGTCGAAGTTCTTGCCCATCCCGCACCCGAGCGCAGTGACGAGGTCGGCGAGCTCCTTGTTCTCGAGCACCTTTGCGAGCGTCATGCCCTCGGTGTTCATCACCTTGCCGCGCAGCGGCAGGATGGCCTGCTTCGATCGGTCGCGCCCCTGCTTGGCTGATCCTCCGGCTGAATCGCCCTCGACGACGAAGAGCTCGGTGTCCTCACGGCCGGCGCCGGTGCAGTCGCTGAGCTTACCCGGCAGGTTCAAACGCCCGGTCGTCGCGGTCTTACGCGTGACCTCTGCCTGTGCGGCGCGGCTGGCCTCACGAGCCCGAGCCGCCAGGATCACGCGCGCGACGATGGATTCGGCGATGGTCCGGTTGTGGTTGAGCCAGTGCTCCAGCGCGGGACGAACGGCCGAGTCGATGGCGGACGTCACCTCGGGATTGTTCAGCCGATCCTTGGTCTGTCCCTGAAACTGCGGCTCCTGAATGAAGAGACTGAGGACGCCGGTCAGGCCTTCGCGAATGTCTTCAGTCGCAAGCGTGACGCCCTTCGGCGACAGGTTGTGCGTCTCGATGTAGTTGCGCACAGCCTTGCCAAGCCCGGCGCGGAGGCCGTTCTCGTGCGTGCCGCCTGAACCGGTCGGGATGCCGTTCACATAGCTGCGCACGTGCTCGTCGGTGGCCTCGGTCCATTGCAGCACGAGGTCGAGACGCGGATCGCTTTCGCGCGCGTGAACGAATGGCACGTCATGCACGGGCTTCGCGTTGCGCTCGATGACGATCTTCCTGAGGTAATCGGAGAGCCCTTCTTCGTGGTGAAAGACCTCTTTCGCACCCTCGCTCTCGTTCTCGAACGTGACGCGAACACCCTTGTGGATGTAGCTGACAACCTCGAGACGCTCGCGGATGGTCGCCGCCTCGAACTCAACCTTCGGGAAGATCGTCGGGTCGGGCCGGAAGAAGACGGTAGTCCCGGTGCCCCGCGCGGAACCGGCCTTCTTGAGCGGTCCGGTCGGCTGGCCCCGCTTGAACCCCATCTCCCACAGCGTGCCCTCGCGCTTGACCGACGCCAGGAGCTCGGTTGACAGCGCGTTCACCACGCTGGCGCCGACGCCGTGCAGGCCCCCGGCGGTCTTGTAGCTTCCGTGCTCGAACTTTCCTCCGGCGTGGAGCACGGTAAAGATCACCTCAACCGCGCTCTTCTTCGTCGTGGGATGTTTGTCCACCGGCATCCCGCGCCCATCGTCGGAAATCGTGATGGAACTGCCGTCGCGGTGCAGTGTCAGGGAGATGTTCGAGGCGAAGCCGTTCATCGCCTCGTCTACGGCGTTGTCGAGAATCTCCCAGACCAGGTGGTGCAGGCCGGCCGTGCCGACACCGCCGATGTACATGCCGGGTCGCTTGCGAACCGGCTCCAGTCCCTCGAGGACGGTAATGTCTTTGGCGGTGTAGTTGCTCACGAACGCCCGGCAGCGGGCTTCGCGCGTCCGGTCTTCCGGGCGCGGGGTCTCGGGGGTCTCGTGGCGGCCGCAACGGCCCCAGCCGCCGCCTTGGCTGGTTCACGCCGCCTGGGCTTCTTCTGTCCGACGGCGACCGCACTGCCAGGAATACCGGCAGCCGCGATGGCGGCCGCGCTCTGCGTCAGTTCGCCGTCCTCGATGTCCTCGATGATCGGATCGAAGGAGATCGATGGCAACGCATCCAGGACGATCTCGGTGACAACCTCCACCTCGACCGCCACCATCTCTTCGACCATCTCTTCGACAATCGTGGACTCTTCCTGGATCGAAGTCTCGACCGACTCCGGCTCTGCAACCGGCGCGGCTACGACAGTGAGCTTCGGACCGGCGAACACACGGACCGCACCCTGCCGATCCCGTTCGACTCGCAGAATGCCTTCCTTGCCCGCGGCACGCAGCAGATCGACCACCGACGAGAACCCGTAGTTCCGCTCGTCAAAGCCTTCCACGACGTTGCGCAGGAACTGCTTCGCCTGACGCACGTACATCGGCCACCGGGGAGGGGTCGTGGTACTTCCAAACGCCGCCTGTAGCGTCCGCATGCCGTCCTGCGGCGTCATGGGCGATGCGGGCAGCGCCTCTTCGTCCCCTTCCGCCTGAACCGACACCGCGGCGGCCAGTGGCACCTGCACGGCAGCATCGCCATTCGATTCGACGGCTGGAGCAGAAACGGCCGGGAACATGGCTTCCGCGTCCGCCACGGCCTCGACGAGCATGCTGCGGCCGGATTCGCGGAGGGTCACGGCGCCCGCGGCGGCAACCTTTTCCATGAAATCGCGGAAGCTGCCCGCGCCGTACTCACGTTCCGAGAACGTCGAGTCGAGCTGCAGCAGCGTGCTCTTCAAGAGACCAAGCTGAGGAGTGACCTCGCGGTCCGACAGGACTTTCAGCGCGCGCATGATGAGCGGAAGCGCCTTGGTCACCGGGCTCCCCGACGCGGCAGCCGACGGTCTGGCGCCACGTCCGACCTGGCGGATGCCCCCACGCGTCCCCACGAGATTCTCGTATGCGATGAACTCATGGCAGTTCTGCTGCATCGTCGAGCTCGTGAACTGACGTCCACCGACGACGATCACCTTGCGGCCGTACTGCTTGAGCTTCTCGACGAGCGAAATGAAGTCGCTGTCGCCGCCGACGATGACGAAGGCATTGATGTGGTTGTGGGTGAAGGCCATCTCGAGCGCGTCGAGGGCCATCGTGATGTCAGCGCCGTTCTTGTCGCCGCCCGGCGTCATGTTGCGCTGCACCATGCGGATCGCGTGCTGCGTGAGGAGCCGGCTGTAGTCGCCCGCGCGCTTCCAGTCGCTGTACGCGATCTTCGTGACGATCTCGCCGCGTTCCTTGATGGCTTCGAGGACGAGGCCGATGTCGAACTGTCCGCCGATGGTGTTCTTGACGCCAATCTCGACGTTGTCGAAATCGATAAAGACCGCAATTCTGGTACTTCGAGTATCTGCTGGTACGTTCATTGAACTTTCATGTGCGTCTGGCGACGCGAGCTGAAGTGCTCAGGTGGGGCCGATCAAATCGCTCCCTGCAGTGATTCTGTAGCCCTGCCCAGTATACGCCACGCCCTACCCCTGGCTGAGCGGCGGCGGGTTCTCCACCTGCGGCCTGAGGTCTACGTTCGGCCTTTTCCATCGGTGGCGCGCGGCCCCTATGGGCGCGCAATCGACAGGAGTTGTTCTATGTCTCACCGCCCGGTACGGTGATGCGGGTGGGTATCGAACGCGGTGCGTCCTGGGTAGCTACGACGCCAACATTGATCGTGAAAGAGGGGTATTTCACGAACCCCTCTAGCACTACGTCCGGCCGCATGTACGACATCTCGTCCGACGGCCGGCGGTTCCTGATGATCAAGAACAGCGATGCGAACCCGCCTGGCGCCGCACGGCAGATCATCGTGGTGCAGCACTTTGACCAGGAGTTGAAGCGACTCGTCCCTGCGAAGTAGGCGAGTCGCACCCCTGCGCAGACAGGCCGCGACAGCCGTTGTTGAATGGTATAGTTAATATACCAGTGTGGAGTTCGAGTTCGACCCCGCCAAGTCCGCTTCGAACGAGGCCAAGCATGGCATCGGCTTCGTGTCCGCCCAGGCTATCTGGGACGATCCGGACAGGCTCGAGGTCCCAGCGCGAAGCGTAGACGAGCCGCGAATCCAGGTCATCGGGCGGATTGGTACTGTGGTGTGGTCAGCCTTCGAGGCGGGCGCGGTCGTCGAGTTCGGATTATTTCAGTGAGGCGAGCACGCCATGAAGAAGAAGCCGCGTACCTCAGCTCGTAAGGCGCTATCGGCGGCGACGCTCGACACCATGCACGACGCCGGTGTTGATCTGTCCGCCCAGATGGACCTCGCCAGTGCTCGGCGTCCAGGACGGGCGGTCCAGCGCGTCAACGTCGATTTCCCCGCCGACCTGCTCCGTGAAATCGACCAGGAGGCGCGCCGGTTGGGCGTCACAAGGCAGGCGTTTATCAAGATTCGGCTGGCCGACACCCTGCAACGATGATAGGTTCTGGCCCGACACAATCACGCCATCCTTGGCCCTTACCCCCGGCACTCGGCTCGGTCCCTATGACGTCGCCGCCCAGATCGGTGTGGGCGGCATGGGCGAGGTGTATCGAGCCACCGACACCAAGCTGAGGCGCCAGGTCGCCATCAAGATTCTGCCGCCCTCGCTTGCGGCGGATGCCGATCGGCTGGCGCGCTTCCAACGTGAAGCCCAGGTACTCGCGTCGCTGAATCACCCGAACATCGCCGCTATCTACGGCCTCGAAGAATGCGGGGGCATGACCGCCCTCGTGATGGAACTCGTCGAGGGTGACGATCTGTCGCAGCGGATTGCCCGTGGCGCGATGCTCGTCGACGAGGCATTGCCGATCGCGGCACAGATCGCAGAGGCGCTTGAAGCGGCGCACGAGCACGGCATCATCCACCGCGATCTCAAACCCGCGAACATCAAGGTGCGCGCCGACGGGGTCGTGAAGGTGCTCGACTTCGGTCTCGCCAAGGCGATGGAAGCACCGGGCACACTGTCACCGAGTGTGTCCGAGGCGCCGACGATCACGACACCCGCCATGACGCACGTGGGTGTGATCCTCGGTACCGCTGCCTACATGAGCCCGGAGCAAGCCAGGGGAGCCCACGCTGACCATCGCAGTGACATCTTTTCGTTCGGGAGTGTTGTCTACGAGATGCTGACCGGTCATCAGCCATTCCGTGGGGACGGCGTTGCGGAGGTGCTCGCCTCTGTGCTCGCGCGCGACGTCGACGATGTCCGGGGAACGGAAGGTCCTCGTGGAAGGCGGGCGGGACGCACGATACCTGCCAAGTGGTCAGCTCGTGTTCGCGCGAGGCGGAGTCTTGTTCGCCGCGCCGTTTGATGCCAGGCGTGTCGAGCTGCTGGCCCCACCCGTACCTGTTGTGGACGGCGTAAGGCGAAGTGCCGTGAACGGCACCTCGCAGTTCAGCATGTCAGAGACCGGCTCCCTCGTGTACATGCCGGGCCCGACCGGGTTCGGCGAGCGCCGCGTTGAAATGGTCCAGGCAGACCGGAGTGGCGCCGTTGAGCGTGTGCTCCTCCCGGCCGGGCCCTACGAACATCCGCGTGTGTCGCCGGACGGGCGGTTGCTCGTATTTGGTACGGTTGGTGACAACCAGGATATCTGGGTCTACGACATGGTCGGGTCTGCGGCACCGCGGCGGGCGACGTTTGGTGCGAAAAACCGATTCCCGATCTGGTCTTCCGATGGTCGTCGCATCGTGTTCCAATCGGATCGTGAAGGCGATCTCGCCATCTACTGGCAGTCCGCCGACGGTAGCGGAATCCCCGAACGTTTGACCCGACCGGAGAGTGGAGCCGCTCACGTCCCGGACGCCTGGATGCCGGGACAGGACCGCTTCTTCTTCAGCGTCGTGAAGGATGGCGCACGCACATTGTGGACGTCTTCGGTTCGCGGCGAGCAGATCGAACAGTTCGACAGTCTGCAGACGGCCATGCCGAGAGGGGTTGCTGTGGCGCCGGACGGGAAATGGATCGCCTACGTCGGGTCCATCGCGGTGGGCGGCGCCACGGAGGGCGTCTACGTTCAGCCCGTACCCGCCACCGGCGCGACGTATCAGATCTCGGAACGCAAGCAAGGCCAGATGCCCGTATGGTCGCGAGATGGAAGGGAGATCGTCTTCATTCCGGGCGGCGGTCTTCTCGCCTCAGTGCGTTTCGAGACGAGCGAGGGCTTCACCTTCAGCAAGCCGGTACAGCTGCGACGAGGATTCACGGAAAACCTGGGGCCTGTGTTCGAACGCAACTACGACATCACGCGGGACGGTAAGTTCATCGGATTCATTGCTCCTGGGCAGAACTCGACGGCCGTGCCTGTAGGGCAGCTCAACGTGGTCCTCAACTGGTTCACGGAACTGAAGACGAAGGTGCCGGCGAACTGAACAACCTGGCGAGGTAGTGTCGAATCCGTTTCGCGTTCGCGGCCGGTATCGCCGAGTCCGACGCGCGACACCGACGGCACATCCACGCGCGTCCCTGATCCCCACGCGGTCAAGGCGCACGACGTCGTCGTCCTTGAAGCCGAACCAGCAAGCCGTGGCGATGAATGTGGGTGGTTCCCCAGATCCGAGAATGTGTCGTAGATGATTGGACGTCGCCCGGACAGCGCCCACACTGGAGCGGTGACGGCGACCAGTCCCGCGAGAAACGCCACGCCGGCCAGCGCCATGCCACGCCGTTCGCGGCGCCCGTAGGCCATCCCGCCAGTGAAGAGCGCCGTCGCCATCGCGGTTAGCCCGGCGTAGGCGCCCCACTGGAGCAGCGCGAACGCGTTCGGGAGCGACAGAAAATCGATGCGATACAGAAGCTCTGCCGCACAGGGGAGCGCGAGAGCGACGGTTGCGATGACGCACATGAGAGACACCATGGTCATGCGGCGGGCATTGTAGGCTGGTCCGGATGAGCTTGACGCGACTGGGATGGAACGACGCCATCAAGTAGCCCGGTGGCGACGTCGATGACCTACACGAGGGGTACTGACGTCCTGATCTCTGCGAGCAATGCTGTCGTGCCGTGCGCGGCGGTCCAGCGACCGAGATAACCCCAATCCAGTTGCGGGCACCCGCCCGGCGAAACGTGCCCCGTCGTGAGGATCATCGCTGAGCTTGAACAGCTCGCACACGAAGGGCTCCCGACCAGCGTCACGACGAGGCGGATCGTGCGACCGCGATATCGGACGCCATCCGCCATGAGGCGGTAGGCGCGGTCGAAGAGGCGTGGCCCCTCGAGGAGTTTCTCGGCCGGACTCATGGCCCTGGCGCGAGCCACCTCCTCACGGTAGAGCGCGTCCGCGAGCACGCCGAGGGGAACTATGATGCGCGCCGATCTTAACGGGCGCGACACTCAGGATGGGTGCGACAGGACCAAGCCCTTCCACCTACCCCTGGCTGAGCGGCGGCGGGTTCTCCACGTCGGGGGGGATGACGCGCGTGAACTGGCCCCGCTGGAGCAGTTCGCGGCCCCGGCCACCCCGGCCGGTGACCTCGTACTTCGTCGTGCTGATCGTCTGCTCGCTCCCGCGGCTCGTTTCGACGCGCATGAGGTCGCGATCGCCCACGGACGCCATGAAGCCGAGCACCCGGTCTTCGTCTCCAAGCTTGATGAGAATCACGCCCTTGCCGGGTCCGGACAGGTAGTTGACCTCGTCGGCCTTGCAGAGCATCGCGCGCGCTTCGCGTGTCGCCGCAATGACGACCTCGTCACCGGTCACGCGCGACACGCCCACGACCTCCACACCGTCAGATGGCCGCGCATACCGGCGCCCGCTGCGCGTGCTCGCCTCGACAAACGGCTCGAAGCTGAAGCGCAGGCTGTACCCGTCGCTCGTCACGGCGAGCGCGTGAACCGGCGGAACGGCCCCTTCCCTTCTCGCCTCGATGTTGCCGATGACGCGCGGATCGAGGCTGTACGCCGCAATTACCCGTTCGCCGTCGCGCAGCTTGAACAGCTTCTGCACCGGCTCCCCGTATCCGGTGGACGCGGGGACGTCGATGATCCGCGGAGTGTAGGCCACACCAAGATTGGTGAAGAGCACGATTGACGACCGTGTGCTCCCTGGCAGCACGGCGAGCACGCCGTCCCCTTCTCTCAGGCGCGTCGTTGAGAGGTCACGGACTTCCTTCTGGCGCTTCAGCCACCCATCGCGCGACACGATGACGACGTTGTCTTCTTCGACGATGAAGTCGTCTGCGGTGAACTCAACCTCTTCAGCCGATTCGATCAGTGTTCGACGCTTGTCGGTCTTGCCGGCGTACTTCTCCTGAATTTCCTCGAGCTCGTCCCGGACGATCTTCCAGCGTCCTTCCTCGCTCTTGAGCAGCCCCGCGATCTGGCGTGCGCGTTTCTGCTTTTCGGCGAGCTCGTTCTGAATAACGAGAATCTCGAGCCGGGCGAGGCGGTAGAGCTTGAGCTCGAGGATTGCGTCGGTCTGATCGGCGTCAAGACCAAAGCGCGCGATGATCTTCGTCGCGGCGTCGGCCTTTCCGTCGGACTTCCGGATCAGCTTGAGGATCTCGTCGAGCGCATCGAAGACCTTCTCGAACCCTTCGAGGATGTGAATCCTCTTCTGCAGCGCCACGAGCTCGTGCTCGAGCCGGCGCGTGACAACCTCCAGCCGGAAGTGCAGGAAGTGCCAGAGGATCGCTTTGAGGTCCAGCCGCTCGGGCCGGCCGATCTCGGGATTCTCGGTCGGGATGAGGCACGTCAGGTTGACGATGAAGTTGGTCTGGAGCGGCGTGTGCTTGAACAGATACGCCATCACCATTCGGGGATCGGCGTCCTTCTTCAGCTCCAGCTCGATCCGCACATCGTCTGTCGAGAGGTCCCTGACATCGAGCAGCGGCGGAAGCTTGCGCGACAGGACGACGTCAGCGATGCGCTCGACAAGTACGGACTTGTTGGTCGCGTACGGCACGCTGGTGATGTAGAGCTTCTGCCCGCTCCTGGACGTGTCGCCCTCTTCCCATGTGGCGCGGAGTCGGACCGTGCCAGAGCCGGTCTTGTAGATCTCCTTCAGCTCGTCGGCTGAATTCAGAATGTGGCCACCGGTCGGAAAGTCGGGACCCTTGACCCATCGGCACAGCTGGACGCTGCTGAGGTCGGGGTTCTCGAGCAGCTTCAGCAGCGCCTGGCACACCTCCGCCAGATTGTGCGGCGGCACGTTGGTCGCCATCCCGACGGCAATGCCCGTCGTGCCGTTGATCAGCAGGTTGGGGATGCGGGCAGGCAGGACGACCGGCTCGGTCTTCGTCCCGTCGTAGTTTGGCTTGAACTGGACGGTGGACTGCTCGATCTCCGTGAGCATCTCGTCGGAGATCCTGGCAAGGCGGCATTCTGTGTACCGCATCGCGGCAGCGCTGTCGCCGTCGAGCGAACCAAAGTTGCCCGAACCATCAACCAGCGGATACCGCAGCGCGAACGGCTGAGCCATTCGCACGAGCGTCTCGTAGAGCGCGGCGTCGCCATGGGGATGGAAGCTTCCCATCACGTCCCCGACGACCTTCGCGCACTTGCGATGCTTGGTGTCGGCCGTCAGGTTCTGCTGCCACATCGTGTACAGGATGCGGCGCTGGACAGGCTTGAGGCCGTCGCGGACGTCAGGCAGGGCGCGTGAGGTGATGACCGAGAGCGCGTAGTTGAGATACCGGCTCTGCGCCGCATCGTGCAGCGCCACGACATCGCTGAACCCACCCGGCGGAGGGGGAACACGAGACGACGATTCAGGAGAGTCGGGGAGGTCGAACAGCGAAGGATCGGTTGCGCGCGATTTGGCCATCGATTGGACGTGCTGGAGACTAGACGTCGAACATCTTACCCGGGTTCATCAGATTGCCCGGGTCGAGCGTGCGTTTGATGGCCTTCATGACGTCCAGCGCCGCGCCATGCTCATCGGTCAGATAGTCCATCTTCCCGATCCCGACGCCGTGTTCACCGCTGCAGGTGCCACCAACAGCGAGCGCGCGACGTAACAGTCGCGCGTTGACGTCTTTGGCCGCCGCCACTTCGACGGCGTTGTCAGGATCGATCACGAAGATGAGATGGAAGTTTCCGTCGCCGACGTGTCCCATCAGTGGGGCAACAAGATTGGACGCCTGCACGTCGCGTCGCGTATCCAGCACGCATTGCGCCAGCTCCGAGATCGGTACACACGCGTCGGTCGTCCAGGCTTTGTATCCCGGCCGAAGCGCGCACGCAGCATAGAAAGCGCTGTGCCGTGCCTGCCACAGCTTGTTACGGTCCTCAGGAGTCGTTGCCCAGCTGAATCCCGTACCTCCGTTCTCGGAAACGATTTCCTGAACGGTGCGCGCATGCTCGGAGGCGCTCTCCTGGCTCGTGCCGTGAAACTCGAAGAACAACGTCGGCTTCAGCGGATACGAGAGCCGGGAATACCTGTTCACGGCGTCCACCTGCAGCTCATCCAGCAGTTCGATACGCGCCACTGGAATACCGAGCTGCATGGTCGTGGTGACAGCGCTGACCGCACCCTCCATCGTCTCGAAGTGGCAGACCGCCGCCGAGATGGCCTCAGGAAGACCATGCAGGCGAAGCGTGATCTCGGTCATCACGCCGAGCGTTCCCTCGGACCCGACAAACAGCCGGGTCAGGTCGTAGCCGGCCGACGACTTGCGCGCGCGGCCGCCGGTGCGAATCACGCGCCCATCAGCAAGGACGACCGTCAGGCCAAGTACGACCTCTCGCATCGTGCCGTAGCGCACTGCCGTCGTGCCGGACGCCCGCGTGGCGGCCATGCCACCGATCGTGGCGTCCGCGCCAGGATCGACCCAGAAGAAGAGCCCTGTGTTGGCGAGCGACTTGTTGAGCTGGCGATGGGTGACCCCGGCTTCGACCTGGCAGTCGAGATCCTCGGCGCTCACGCGCAGCACGCGATTCATCCGCGTGAGGTCCACCGAGATCCCGCCGCGGATCGCATTGACATGCCCCTCGAGGGACGAGCCGACGCCGAACGGGACGATTGGCGCACGATGGACATTTGCGAGGCGAACGACCGCGCTGACCTCGTCCGTGCTCGTCGGAAAGACGACGACGTCCGGTTCGCCGGGGGTGTGCCAGGACTCGCCGTGGCTGTGATGCTCGATCTGGGTCGCGTTCGTCGTGCAGCGGTCGCCGAGCAGCGCCTGCAGATCGGCGATGAGGGCCGCACGAGTCGTGTCCGACAAGACTGAAGACATAGGCTCAGGGCGGATCGATTCCGCAGCCTTCGATTGTGGTTCGATCGGCGACCTCACGCAACGCCGCGCACACCGGTCCGCGTTGATCCGCAGGGAGCGAACCGTCGATGAACGACAGCATCAGCTGGCTTGCGCGCGACTCGCATCCCGCGACAGCACATCCTGGAAGTGAGCCCTCGATTCGTCGAGCCGTCCGGCAAGCAGCGAGAACACACCGAGCCCCATGGAGGCATCCTGCGACCGCGGATTGACCGTATGGAGCTGACGAAGCGCCTCCTCGGCCTCGTCGAGCCTGCGCTCGTTGATGAGGCACCGCGCAAGCATGGTGTATGGATACTCGTCCACAGGGCGGATCAGAATGGCCGCCCGGTACTGCAGAACAGCTTCCTCGCAGCGTCCGCTTCGTCGCAGCGCGTCCGCGGCGAGTATTCGCGGCATCCAGTGCCTGGGGGCGAGGTCCACGGCCTCCTGCGAGAGTCGGATCGGGTCTTCCAAGATGTTGTTGCGAACGACCGTCTGGAATCCCAGCGCGGCCAGGAACACCGCCGCGCCTGCAACCGCAATCTTCCGCCGCCCAGGCTGGGCCCAAAGGATGCCGAACGCGCTTGCCCAGGTGAGGAAAAGCCCAGCGGCGGACAGGTACACCCGATGCTCGGCCATTGGTTCGCCGAGTCCAAGTATCAGCAGGCCGCTCGAAGGGACAAGGAGCAATACAAACCAGATGAGGCCCAGCGCCATCAGGCTGTGCGACGTTCGAAGCCGCACGATGAACGCCACCAGGGCGACGAGAAACAAGAGGGCCGCCAGTGTGTTTGCAGACCACAGCGTGTCCACCAGAGGCACAGCGTGAAAGATCGACTGGCCACGCGGAGAAAACAGAAGAAGCAGGTACCGCGACAACGCGTCCACGGCAACGAGCGCGAGGGGCCAGTTGAAGCCGATCTGCCCTGGATACTCGACAAGGGCAAGAACCGCGATGCGGCCCACTGCCGCCACCAGCGTGATGACGGTCATCGGCAATAGGAGTTTCAGGAACCGGCGACGGCGCTCGGCTGCGCTGGCATCCAGGACGATGCGGTCGTATGCCAGCAGCAGAAATGGCAACATCGCAGCTGATTCCTTCGCCGCAATGGCCACCGCCCACAGCCCCGCGCACGCCGACCACCACCGTGCGCCTCCGCCGAGCATCCACCGACGGCCGGCAAGAAACGCGAGCAGAAAGAACGCGGAGTACGCCACTTCGGACCGGCCGCTGATGTACCCCACCGCCTGGGTCATCACAGGGTGCACGGCCAGCAAGGCAGCGGCAATGAAGCCGACTACTGTTGGAGACGTCTCCTGCCACGTTGTCTGGCCCGCCTGCCGACGGCGGTCTTCGGAGGCCAGGAGGCCGACGAAGAACACGAGCACCACGTTGATGGTGTGCAACAGCAGGTTCGTGACGTGGTATCCCAGTGGACGTTGTCCCCACAGCCACGTGTCCAGCGCGTACGAGACGGATACGACCGGGCGAGTCATCTCCCGCACGATCACGGATTGGAGATCGGACGCGTCGAGAACCGACGCATTTTCGACAATCAGGGGAAAATCGTCATACACAAACGGATTGTCGAGCGCGTTGAGATACACAAGGATGCCCAGCACGGCGGCGCAACAGGCGGGAAGGACAACACGGCTCCGCCTGCGCGACGCGGGATCGGTCGGAGCGGAGCCGATAACTAACGACATGCGGGTCGTGCGATTGTATGCAAAGGCTCTCCGTGCTGCACGACATCGAACCACGAGATGACCACACGATGACTGGCGTCAGCTTCGTCGTACCGGTGCACAACGGCGCCGGGCATCTCGCGGACGTGATCGCGGCGATTGCCGCGCAGGACGACGGCCGGCCATTCGAGATCGTCGTGGTGGACGACGGCAGCACCGACGGGTCCGCGGCGCTCCTGGAGTCGCTGGCGCAGTCCTATCGGATCACGGTCGTGCGGGGTCCTGGTCGAGGCGCAGCCGCAGCGGTGAATGCCGGAATACGCCTCGCATCGCACCCCGTCGTGTGTCAGGTGGATCAGGACGTCGTGCTGGAGCGCGGCTGGATGCAGACGCTTGTGGCCGCGCTCGACGATCCGGCTGCTGGCGCGGCACAAGGTCGTTACGTGGCCGATCCGGGCGGATCGTTCTTCACACGGGTGATGGGACTGGATCTCGAGCAGCGCTATCTGCGAGTCGGGACACATTCCGATCACGTCTGCACGGGCAATACGGCCTATCGGCTCGCGGCACTCGACGCCGTTGGACTGCTCGACGAGTCTCTTGGCTACGGCTACGACAACGACTTGAGCTATCGTCTGCAGGCGGCCGGTTATCGACTGGTGTTCTGTCGAGACGCCCGCAGTCGGCATCGGTGGCGCGAAGGGCTGGTGGGCTATCTGGTGCAGCAGTACGGATTCGGCTACGGCCGTCTCGACGTCGTGGCGCGACATCCGCGACGCTACGCAGGTGACGCCGTCTCACCAGCCGCAATGATGTGGCACCCGTTGGTGATGTCTATCGCGCTCGGGCTGATAGCGACCGGCTTCGCGATGTCCGCCCTCTTTGGATACAGCATGGGCCTGGTTGCCGCCGGCGGAATGCTCCTCCTGGCGCTCGCTCTCGAGCGCTCGTTCGCTGGCGCACGCGCGTGGAGAGCGTTCGGGAACACAGCGGCCGTCGCCTTCCCCGTCGTCCACCTGCTGCGTGATCTCTCGTGGGTTGCCGCCATCCTCGTGTGGACGTGCAGGCGGTTGCTGAATCGGCCACACAAACCGGGTCACAGCATGGCAGCCCGGCAGCCCTCGAGCTTGCGATGACGGCCAGCCCTCGCATCCTCACGCTCATTCCCGCGCACAACGAAGCTCCAAGCCTGCGCGCCGTCATCTCGGACCTTCGCGCGCATCGCCCCGGAGCGGACGTGCT
Source organism: Acidobacteriota bacterium (assembly GCA_013140775.1). Classification (GTDB taxonomy): domain Bacteria; phylum Acidobacteriota; class Vicinamibacteria; order Vicinamibacterales; family UBA2999; genus JABFSA01. Next base: position 19,203 of record JABFSA010000146.1, read on the forward strand.
CGTCGTCAACGATGGTTCCACGGACGGCACGGCGGCGATCCTGCGTGAGCTCGACGTGAAATGGCTTGACTGGCCGGAGCGCCGCGGCGCGGGCAGTGCCCTTCGTGCCGGCCTTCGCTATGCCGCGCGCCAGGGTTACGACATCGTCGTCCGTCTCGATGCCGACGGGCAGCATGACGCCAGCGAGATCGCTCGTCTATTGATGCCGCTGGCGGTCGGCTCGGCCGATGTGGTGCTTGGATCGCGATTCTCCTCGTTGAACAGGAGCCGTCATCCCGGGCCCATTCAACGGTCGCTCGGCGCGCTGCTGTCGATGATCACCAGGCGAGCGGTCACCGATCCGACCTCAGGATTCTGGGCGTTGGGACCGCGCTCCGTGGCGCTCCTGGCCGAGCATCTTCCAGACGGGTACCCCGAACCCGAGCTGCATCTCTTTCTCAGCCGCAATGCGATGCGGGTGGTCGAAGTGGATGTGCAATGGCGGGCCAGACTCCACGGCCGGAGCTCGCTGACCTTGACGCGGCTCGTCACAGCGGGCGCCCGGGTGGCTCTTGCCGTGATCATCGTTCCAGTCCGCGCGAGCGTCGGAATCACGCGTGACTGATCGCGTTCAAATCGTGGCGCTGGTGAGCAGCGCGCTGCTGCTCCTGCTGGTGCTCGAGCTGGTCAGACGCCGCCGGCTCTCCGAGGAATACTCCGCACTCTGGATCGTCCTTTCCGTGTCGCTGATCGGCATCTCATTGCGACGGGATGTGCTCGACAGCGCCGCGAAGTGGCTCGGCGTCTACTATCCGCCCACAGTCCTCGTTCTGATACTCGTCGCCGTCATCTCGGTGGCGGCGCTGTCCTTTTCGGTGATCCTGTCGCGACATCAACGCCAGATCGACCGGCTCATCGAAGAGAACGCCATCATGGGGGCGGAGCTCCGGGAGCTGCGTTCGGATCTCGAGGTGGGCAAGGTCGAGCACACCGACGAGATGCCTGAACCCGAGCGACCCGCCGCCCCAGAACGATAGGAGCAAGACCTCGTGGAACCGCTGTTTACTCCGAAGACGCTGTCCTTTCTCCGCTCACTGAAGCGCAACAACGACCGGGAGTGGTTCCGGCTGCGCAAACCGCAATATGAGGAGCATGTTCGCGGACCGATGGTCAGGGCGCTCGAGCGCCTGGCCGGGGATCTGAAGAGCTTCGCGCCAGAGCTCGTGTGCGATCCCCGCGTCTCGCTCTACCGGATCTATCGCGACACGCGATTCAGTGCGGACAAGACGCCGCTGAAGACACACATCGCCGCCCACTTCCCCCTCCGCGGGATGGCGCGCGGCGAAGGCGCCGGACTCTATTTCCATGTGGCGCCCAACGAGGTCTGGATCGGTGGCGGCCTCTACATGCCGTCCTCTTCAGACCTTCGGCTGATCCGCGAACACATCGCGACCGACTACGACAGGCTCCGCCGAATCGTGAAGGGAGCGGCGTTCGCCCGCGCCGTTGGGAATCTGGACGGGGAACAACTGGCCAGCATGCCGCGCGGATACCTCAAGACGCATCCCGCGGCGGAGTACCTTCGGTTCAAACAGTTCCTCGGGGGCAAGGAATTCGAAGCGCCGTTCGCGACGAGCGATCGCTTCTACCCGGAACTGCTGACCGTTTTCAAGGCGGTGGCTCCACTCGTCCGCTTTCTCAATGCACCGCTCGCCGAGGGCAAACGGGCGGCTATGCCAGAACGGCCCGCACGGGACCACCGAGACGCGACAGATCCGCGGCGAACACCGCGGCGTCCTCGGGCAGTAACGCCGAAGTGGTAACGCGGACGCCCGGGCCGGCCTGAATCCGGAATCGTCGTCCGGACGCCACGGCCCATCCACTCTCGAGCAATCCACGGGCGACGGTGTCCTCACTGCGAACGGGAATCCACACGTTGAGCCCCGAGCGTCCCTGGGCCGCAATCCCGTGGTCGCGCAGGGACGCCATCAATCGCGCGCGACGCTCCGCGTAGATTTCGCCGACTCTTGCGATTCGACGGCCACTCACCGGATCCGACCAGAGCGCGAACGCAAGCTGCTGCAGGATGTGACTGACCCATCTGGCGCCGAGCGCCTGGCGCCTGCGCACGCGCGCAATGGTGACCTCGTCACCTGCCACGACCGCCAGCCGCAAGTCGGGGCCGAGCGATGCAGAAAGTGAGCGAACGACAGCCCAACGCTCGTGTGAAGGGTTGCGGATTGAGTGCAACGGGACGCCCGCAACCAGGGCAGCGTGGTCGTTTTCAATCAGCAAGACCTGCGAATGGCGAGCGAGCACACCGCGCAAGTCCGCTGCGCGCTGTGCACTCAGCGCGGCGCCCGTGGGATTCTGCGCGCGAGGCGTGACGATTACCGCCTGGCATCCACGAGCAAGCGCCGCATCCGCTGCATCCGGGAGCGGACCTTCGTCGTCCAGCGCAAGCGGAACCGTGCGGTAACCAGCGACGGTCAGGAGATCGACGAGACCTGGAAAGCTGGGATCCTCGATCGCAACGACGTCACCGTGGCGGAGGTGCTCGCGCAGGATCCGCTCAATCGCATCCGATCCGCCGTTGGTCACCGCGACGGCGCTGGCCGGTATTCCGTCTGCCTCGAACTCGCTCGCCGCGAGCACCACGAAATCAGCCCAGTCCACCCCGCTCCCGTTCTGTGCGGGCTCGAAGGACACGGAACGAAGGGTGCTCTCCAACGAAGGGAGAAGCGCCGGGTCCGGATCTCCGGTTGAGAGGTCTCTCACGCCTGCCGGAACCCCCGAGGAGGCCTTCCACAGCGGGGCTGTCTGACGTGCCACGACGCGCGTGCCCTGGCGGCCCTGCCCGTTGACCAGCCCCCGGGACCGCAGCAGTTTGTAGGCTGCTGCAACCGTCGCGGGACTCACGCGCAGCGAACCAGCCAGCTGCCGGACCGGCGGCAGCGACCTTGTTTCCGAATCCTGAGCAAGGAGATCGCGCTCGAGAGATGCCGCGATACCAATGGCCGTCCGTTCGTAAGGTTTCATTTCAATCTAGTACGTAGTTATTTCGTACCATAACATACTGACACTAAGTGGAATCACAACGATTTCTGGCCATTTATCAGGAGATGGAGGCACAATGGCCTTTCATGTCCTCGCCCAGGGAGGAGTACCAGCAGAGACTCGAAGGCCATCGTTCTGAGGCCGCCAGGCTGGCGGGGATCGACCTGCGGTACAGCCAACTCCGCCTGGTCGTGTTCCTCGGGGGCTTCGCGGCCCTGATCGCCTGGTGGCGAGGCGCCGTTGGCCCCTGGTGGCTCGGCCTGGCCCTCCTGGCATTTGTCGTCTTGATTCGAGTCCACGACAGTGTCATCCGCAAACGTCTGACGACCGAGCGGGCAATAGAGTTCTACGAACGCGGCATCGCCAGAATCGAGGATCGCTGGAACGGCGCCGGCGAAACGGGCGAGCGGTTCCGGAACGACCAGCATCCGTACGCGAATGACCTTGACCTCTTCGGTCAGGGATCCCTCTTTCAGCTCTTGTCGATAGCCCGCACCAGAGCGGGAGAGGAACGCCTGGCTTCGTGGCTGACCAAGGCCGCGCCGTTGGATGAAGTGCGGCTGAGGCAGGAGGCCATAGCGGAGTTGACCCCTGCGCTGGATCTCCGGGAAGAGCTTTCCATGGCGGGCACCGAGGTGCGCGCCGGGGTCAATAGCGACGCCCTGGTGGCCTGGGCGCAGGGAACCTCGCTGCTGCGCCGCGAGTGGCTGCGAATGGTGGCAGGCCTGCTGACCGCGACCGCAGTCGCTGCTGGCGCCTACGCCGTCGCCACGGGCGAGCAGGGACCGCTCGTGACGGTCCTCGTGCTCGAGTTCGCGTTCTTCTTTCCACAACGCGCGCGCGTCCTCCAGTCGCTCCACGCCGCTGGATCGCCGGCCCGCGATCTCGACATCCTCGCCCACGCCCTCGACCGCCTGGAGCAGCGCACTTTTCAATCGACGCATCTCGCTGCGCTTCGCCGCAGCCTCGACACGGGCGACATTCCGGCTTCGGTCGCGATTCGCCGGCTTCACCGCCTCGTTGAGCTGCACGACTGGCAGCACAATCTGTTCTTTGCGCCGATTGCCTCGGCGCTTCTCTGGGGCACTCACTTGGCATGGGCCATCGAACGGTGGCGGCGACTTCACGGCTCCAAGGTCCACACGTGGCTGCACACGGTGGGTGACTTCGAAGCGCTCAGCTCGCTCTCCGCGTATCGCTACGAGCATCCGGACGATGTGTGGCCGGAGATTGTGGAGAAGGGCGCCGGATTCGACGGCGTGGCGATCGGCCATCCGCTGATTCCGGCAGCGCGGGCCGTTCGAAACGACGTCCACCTGTGGGGCAGCACTCAGATGCTCCTGGTGAGCGGCTCGAACATGTCGGGCAAGAGCACATTCCTTCGAACGGTGGGCATCAACGCGGTAATGGCGCTTGCGGGCGCCCCGGTACGTGCGGCCTCACTCCGGATCACTCCGCTCGAGATTGGCGCGACGCTCCGTATTCAGGACTCGCTCCAGGAAGGCCGGTCACGCTTCTACGCGGAGATCACTCGCGTGCGCGAGATTACGGACATCGCGCGCGGACCGGTGCCGCTGCTCTTCTTGCTCGACGAGCTCTTTCACGGCACCAACTCGCACGACAGACTCGCCGGCGCCTCAGGAGTCTTGAAGAGCCTCCTCGATCGCGGCGCAATCGGGATGGTCACCACGCACGATCTCTCGCTGACAGCTATCGTTGACTCGCTCGCGCCTCGGGCCATCAACGTGCACTTCGAGGATCGGTTCGAAGGAGGGGATCTCCACTTCGACTACCGGGTCAAGGAAGGCCCCGTCACACGGAGCAACGCGATCGCGCTGATGCGCGCCGTAGGACTGAACGTCGAAAGTCCCCTGAGCTAGCCATTTGCCGGGCGGGCCCTGTCGCTGCCTGCAACACGGTCCGGCTGAAGCCGGACTTGAGTTCAACGCGTCGTCGCAACGATCGCTGCTAGCGCTTCAGCCGGCGAGCGATAGTCCAGGGTTTTGCGGGGCCGCGTGTTCAGCTCCCGCGCGATCGTATTGAGC
>JABFSA010000061.1 GCA_013140775.1 Acidobacteriota bacterium
GCATCCGTTCGGTTGTCGCAGGTGACTACCACACGGCGGCGCTGACCCAGTCCGGCGAGGTGATGACCTGGGGACAGGACGCACACTACGAGACGGGACGCGGGGGCAACGGCGCCGCTCCAGGACGCGTCAAAGGCGTCGTTGGTGCCACGTCGATTGCGGCTGCCCATAGCACCACAATCGTTGTCACGGGCTCGGGCCGGGCCTTCACGTGGGGCGAGGTTCGACCGTGGACTCGGCCGGGGTCGGCGGGGGCATCGAACCTCAGTGGGGGCTCTCCCATCCTTCTCTGGCTCGACGGCCTCGACCTGCCATGAGGTGATTCCCCGCCCGGGAATCGGGATCCGGGATTCGGGACTCGGCTTCTCGTGAGCCGTTTCTTCACTATCTGACGCGTATTCATGTCGGTCCTCACATCCGGAGGTTCGATATGAATGGACGAAAGGTTGCTCCGCTCCTGCTCCTCCTCTGCACGGGGCTTTCACCCATCGCGGCCCCGCCCCTCGAGGCCCAGTTTGGCGGACTCGGCCGGAGGATCACCGAAGGCGCCAACAAGCCGGTCGCGCTTCCCACAAACGACCCTTCAGTCGTCCCCATAACGGACAAGGTCCTGGAGGGCTTCGAGAGGGCCATGAAGACGGAACTCACCCTTCGCGGTGAGCTGCGCAACGAACTGGAAGCGAGGGACGCGGCGGAAAAGAAGCATGCTGCGTGCAAGCAGGAGGTGGCCGGTTCGCCTGAGGCCCAGCAGATCATCATGCAGCTCGCCAATGTGCCAGAGAACGCGACGACCGAGCAGATGATGAAAGTGATGGCGCAGATGGCCCAGGACCAGGAGGCGCTGGTGCTGAAGAAGTGCGGCCCTGTTCCGGCGCCCATCAATACCGCGCAGCGGTTGCTCGACATTGAGCAGAGAGCCGCCGCATCCGCCGGCCCAATCAGGTAATCGTCCGGAGGTGTGACATGAACAGACGAACACGCATTACCTGTGGGCTCTTGCTGGCCATTGCCGCGGTGACACCTCAGGTGAGCCTGGGCCAGGCGGTGACACCCCCGGTGGTCACGGTACAGGGAACCGGATTCACGGCCGACCAGTACAGGTTGTTGGGAGAACGGGCCGCCCCATTCTGTGAGTACCTGTTCTCGCTGAAACGCGACGGAAAGCCGCTTCCCACGGGAGACGTGCGCCTTCCTGGTGCAGGGGAGGGCTACGTTTACACGGTAGGCGAAGTGATTGCGCTCACCGCAAAATGCGACGCCATCGTGCCCTTGATGCAACAGCTCGCGAAGCCCGTTCGCTGAGCAGCCCGTTCCCATGAACGCTCTCTCCGCGCTGCTGCTCGCGCTCGGTCTGGCGTCGCATCCCACGACTCCTGGGATGACTTGGAGCCGCGCGCCGATGGCGACAAGCGGGCCACTGGCCTACGTGGACGTGATCGTGGTGCGGATGGACCCGGGCCGACTGCAGTTTCAGCTTCAGAGGGAAATGCGCGACTACGGCCTTCAAGCGGCCTGGACCATCGACATGATCCCGGACCATGGCGTCGTTGCATTCAACGCCGGCCAGTTCATTGGAGGCTTTCCCTGGGGTTGGCTGGTGATGGATGGTGTGGAGCAGCAACCTCCCGGGACCGGAAGTCTTGCGATGTCCTTCGTCGTTGACCACAACGGGAAGGCGTCGCTGCTGGCACCCGACGAGGTGCCCGCGCCACGGGGGAAGATCCAGTTCGCCTTTCAGTCGTATCCGATGCTCCTCAGCGGAAACGCGGACTTGCCGTGGGAACTACAGGCGCCCGGCCGAGGGGTGAGACTCACGCATCGCGATTCGCGGCTCGCGCTTGGCCTTCGTGCCGACGGTTCGGTCATCGTGGCACTCACCCGCTTCACCGGCGCGGGCGCCATCGGTGAACGCCTGCCGTTTGGACCGACCGTCGCGGAGATGGCGGAGTTCATGCGCTCCCAAGGCTGCGTTCGCGCGATGATGCTCGACGGGGGTCTGTCGTCACAGCTCGCGCTTCGAAATACCAAGGGATCGGTCGAGCGCTGGCCAAATTGGCGCCCGGTGCCTCTTGCCGTGGTTGCCCTCGCGCGCTAACACTAGCGCGCCCTTCCCGCGCGAGAGATTGAGCCGGATTTTGCGAGTCTGACGCGTATCGCACCATGACGATCACTCAACTTCGACGAACCGGAAGGATGCTCGCGATCCTGACGATCACGGTTGCCGGAGCGGCCGGCGCACGTGGCCAGGAATCGAAGGGCGACATGTGGGAAACCACCACGCAGATGTCGATGGAAGGCCTGCCCTTCAAGCCGCCGGCAAACACGGCAAAAAGCTGCTCCTTCAAGGAATGGAAAGAGCCTCCCGGCGGTTCGGATCGATCGCGCAACTGCAAGAGCTCGAACATGAGGACGACGGGGAGCAAGGTGACCTGGGATGTGGCCTGCACCGGGCCCACCATGACCGGCACCGGCGAGCTCGTCCGCGAAGGGACGGATGCCTTCAGCGGGACGCTCAAGTTCATGTCAGCCGACGGCAACATGACCATCACGCTCAAGGGCAAGAAGGTCGGCGGCTGCGATAATCCGCAGTGATGAAGCCTGCAAAGCTCAGAGTTGCGGCGGCGGGCGTGTGGCCTCTCGCGGGCGCCCTGCTGATATGCAGCGCAGTGGCGGCATCCGCGCAGGAGTCGCTGATGCGCCGGCCGGTCAGTGTCTCTGCGACGCTTGGCAACAGCCCGAAGCTGTACAACGGTCAGTACACCTCGTCCGGGGTGGGTCGGCTGTGCGGCGAAACCGACCCACTGCAGTTTTTCGGCGGTCGCCAGTTCATCGCAGAGTTTCCCCTCGACTACAACGGCGGCTCCATCTTCGACCTGAGGTTCAGCTCGAAGACGCTCGTCGGGTCCGTTCGTGAAACCGGCACCTTCTTCGTCTCGATCACGGTAAAAGCGGCGAACGGTGGCACACCGCCAGCGTATGTCCTCGACACCGAGCGACCCGCTCCGCGCAACTCCGGGACGGCGTCGCTGAGCGTGGTGAAGGGTGAGGCAACCTTGACCGTCAAAGGATCCGACTCTCTCGGCCAGACACTCGAACTGACCGTCACCTGCGGGGTTCCAGGCAAGTAGTCCGGCTTCGGGCCTCGGCTTAGCCAAGAGCCTTTCCATTGACACAACCGGGCGGCGCTGCTACGGTCCGTCGGTCGGAGGACACATGTCAGCTTCGTGCCGAGCCGCCCTCGTTATCTTCGTCTGCAGCGCTCTTCTGTCGATCCCCGCGCCAATTACCGCTCAGACATCTGATGCCGCCAGCTTGACCGGCGTCGTTCGCGATGCCTCCGGGGGTGTATTGCCCGGCGTCACCGTGGAGGTGGCCAGCCCGGTGCTCATCGAGAAGGTGCGAACCACCATCACCGATGGACAGGGACTCTACCGCGTGGTGGACCTTCGGCCCGGCCTCTACGCTGTCACCTTCAGCCTGACCGGCTTCAGCACCGTGCGTCGCGAGGGGCTGGAGCTCACCAGCGGATTCACCGCCACCATCAACGCCGATCTCCCCGTCGGCGACATCGCCGAGACGGTCACGGTCACCGGCGGAAGTCCCGTCGTGGACCTTCAGAACTCGCGGCAGACGACCACTGTGCAGCGTGCAACGCTCGACGTATTGCCGACGACCGGCCGTATCAACCATCTTGCGGCGATCATCCCCGGCGCGACGCTTGCCAGCGCGGCAACGCACAGCGTCGGTGGTCTCGACGAGCGGGGACAGTACGGGATCCATGGCGGCAGTGCTGGAGACAACGCGCCCATCATCGCCGGCATGACGCAACGCCTGCAGCAGGGAGCGGCCTTCGTCTTCAACAACCTGGCGTTCGAGCAGGTGAGCGTGGAAACCCAGGGGATGAACGCAGAGCGGTCTACCGGCGGCGTCCAGATGACGATGATCCCCAAGGACGGCGGCAACATTTTCTCCGGAACCATTCGGAGCATTCACGCGGCGCCCAGCTGGCAGGCCAGCAACGTCACGAGCGAGCTGGAGACCAGGGGCCTGAGCAGCACCCCGGCGCTCAAGAAGCATTACGACAGCGGCGGTGCGCTGGGCGGCCCGATCCTGCGCGATCGACTGTGGTTCTTTGGTTCGGCGCGCTTTCAAGTGAACCAGCAGTACCAGCAGGGAAACTTCTATAACCGTCTGCAGGGCACGCTCTTCTATGAGCCCGACACGGCCCGGCTCGCCTACTCGGACGACTATTTCAAAATGTACGGGTTGCGTCTGACGTGGCAGGCGGCCCAGAAGCACCGCATCGTCGCGTCGTTCGACTCGCAACGAAACCAGTTCCTGTTCGGGCTCCTGGAGATCTTCCCGGCTGGTGGCGCGTTGGCAGCGCCCGAGGCGGTGGGTGCGCATGTCTACGGACCCAATGTCCTCCCCCTGCTGACATGGACATATGCTGCCAGCTCACGTCTGCTCATCGAGGCGGGCGCATCCGCAAACATCTTCTACAACAACACCATCCGCCGCCCGGGGGTGGACGACCAGATCATCCAGGTCACCGACCTCGACCGGAACATCCGCTATGGCTCGCGCGCCACAGGGCTGACGCATGCCGGCGGCTACCGCGTGCAGTTCAACCGGCAGTATCACCAGCAAGTGTCGATGTCGTACGTGACGGGCTCACACAACTTCAAGGTGGGCTTCAACTATGACGACTACCGCGAGGGCCTGCCCGGCCGCACGAACGATGCGAACCAGATCAATCAGGCCCGCTCCTATACGTTCCGGGGACGAACGCCGCAGTCGGTGACCATCTGGGCGGTGCCGTTCCAGACCGAGCAGCGCGGCCGCGACATTGCCACGTACGTCCAGGATCAGTGGACGATGCACCGCCTTACGCTGAACCTCGGTGTGCGCGTCAACAATCTGAACGGGTCGGCGCCTGAAACGACGCTTCCTGCCGGCCCCTTCGTACCCGCCCGGTCGTTCCCGGCAGTGAAGGACTCGCCGAACTACTGGAACATCAACCCGCGTTTCGGCGCGGCCTACGATCTGTTCGGCGACAGTCGCACAGCACTCAAGGTGTCGCTCGGCCGCTTCAATCCGTACGGCGCCGCTGAAGGCGCGGCCGCTCCCGGCGCGCTGAGCATTCCCGCGGCGAACCAGGCGGCCAGCACGACGCGCACATGGGCCGACGGCAACGGCAACTACGTGCCGGACTGCGATCTGCGCAGCCCGGTCGCCAACGGCGAGTGCGGCCCCTGGTCCGACCTTTCGTTCGGGCAGATCCGTGCCGGCAGCACCCGCTACGCCGAGGACGCGACCAGCGGGACGAACACGCAGTTCTACAACTGGCGATTCTCGACCTCGGTGCAACGCGAACTGGCCCCGAACGTCGCGTTGAACGCGGGATACCACCGCACGTGGTACGGCGGCTTCTTCGCCACCGACAATCTCGCCGTCGCGCCCTCTGACTTCAACCCCTACTGCGTCACAGCGCCGTCCAACTCGCAGCTGCCGAACGCCGGGGCTTCGGTGTGCGGTCTCTACGACCTTCGGCCGGAGCTCTTCGGCAGGGTGGACAACCTCGTCACGCAGGCGTCCAACTTCGGCGATCACTCCCGCGTGTATAACGGCTTCGACCTGACGCTGAACGCCCGCCTGAACGGGGGCGCCGCGTTCTCGGGCGGACTCGCGTCTGGCCGCACGGTGATCAACGACTGCTACGTGGTTGACTCTCCGCAGCAGGCACGCGAGGGCTTCTGCGACGTGGCGCCACCATGGTCTGCCGAGACACAGGTCAAGTTCATGGTCATCTATCCACTGCCGTGGGACCTGCAAGTGAGCGCGATCTACCAGAACATCCCCGGTATCCCACGCGCGGCTTCGTACGTGGCGAGCAACGCCGAGGTGCGCCCCTCGCTCGGTCGTGACCTGGGCGCCTGCGGCGGCCGTGTGCCGTGCACAGCAACTACCGCCGCGTTCGACCTGTTCCCACAGCGCACCGAGTATGAGGATCGCCTGCAGCAGGTGGACCTTCGGTTCTCACGCGTCTTCCGCTTCGCGGCGCGGACGCGGCTCCAGGGCGCGGTGGACGTCTACAACCTGACGAACGCCAGCAACGTACTGAACATGACCACGCGCTACGGTCCGGCGTGGCTGAATGCGATCCAGATCATGGGCGGGCGGCTGATGAAGGTCAGCCTCCAGCTCGATTTTTAGTGGCCCGCCATATCACCAGGGCAGGCCACAGGACTTGTCAGAGGAGCGACGCATGAAGAGGATGCTGCTGATCGGAGCGCTGGCTGTCCTGGCGCTCTCGCTCGACCTCGGCGCGCAGGATGCGCGAGGGGTGGTGGATGCGGCGAGCCGGGCCATGGGCACGGCCACGCTGCAGGGTGTGTCATACAGCGCCACCGGCTCGAGCTACTCGGTGGGCCAGAACTACACCGCCGGAGGGGCGTGGCCCCGCTTCACCGTGTCGAAGTACGACGCGGCCCTGAACTTCGGCGTCCCGGTGATGCGCGAAGAGTTCCAGCGCGTGGACGACGAGAACCCGCCGAAAGGCGGAGGCGCCGGCCCCTACGTACCGGAGAGTCAGCAGGGCGGCATCCGTCCGATCCCGTTCGGTCCGCAGACAACGCGCGCAATGCGTGACGGGCGGACGGAGAATGGCGCGCTGCTGATCTGGCTGACACCGCATGGCTTTCTCAAGGGCGCGGCCGCAAACAACGCTACCGTGCGGGCCGGCCAGCGCGGCGTCCAGGTTGTGTCGTTCCCCGCCTTCGGCGGCAAGTACACGATCAGCGGCACGCTCAACGCGCAGAACCTGGTGGAGCGCGTCGAGACCAAGGTCTCGAACCCGATGTACGGCGACATGGCGCTAGAAGCTCTCTATAGCGACTACCGCGATGTGAACGGTGTGAAGTTCCCGATGCACATCGTGCAGCGTCAGGGCGGATTCCCCACCTTCGACCTGCGGGTGAGTAATGTGCAACCCAACAGCGACCAGGCAGCCAGCCTGACCGCGCCGCCACGCCCAGCGGGTGCGCCGGCAGCCGAGGGGCCTGCCCGCGCCACAGCCAAGGAGCTTGCGCCGGGCTTCTGGGCGCTCGAGGGCGGGATCCCCATGAGTTTCCTCGTCGAGTTCCGCGACCACGTGGTCGTGATCGAAGCGCCGGGCAACGAGGAACGAACCGAGGCCATGCTGGCCGAGGTGAAGCGCGTCACGCCGAACAAGCCGATTCGCTACGTGGTGAACACGCATCACCACAGCGATCACTCCGGCGGGCTTCGGGCCGTCGTCGCCGAAGGGATTCCGATCCTGACGCACCAGTCGAACAAGGCCTACTACGAGAAGCTCTTCCGCAATCCCTCGCAGGTCGTTCCCGACAAGCTGTCGCGCGCGCCAAAAGCCGCGGTGATCGAGGGGGTGGGCGACAAGCGGGTGCTCACGGACGGCACCCGATCGGTGGAGCTCCTGCACCTCAGCGGGAACCTGCATGCTGACTCGCTGCTCGTTGTGTACCTGCCCAAGGAGCGGATGCTGCTGCAGGCAGACGCATTCGCGCCACGGCCGCCGGGCGCCAAACCCTTGCCGTCGAGCCCGTACACGACGAATCTTCTCGAGCACGTGCGGAAGCGAAAGCTCGACGTTGCTCAACTCGTGCACATCCACGGGGGCATGGATCCGTTCTCAGCGCTGGTTGAGACGGCGAACAGGCGTGGAACGAACTGATCCGAGCGTGGGTTCGTTCACGCTTCTCGGCTTCTGACTTCTCGGTTCGCGTTCACGTTCGGTTCGATGTCCGGGGTTCGAGTGACCATTTCGAACCCCGAACCGAACCTGAACACGAACCGAGCACGGAGAACTCAGAAGCGTGAACGACACCGTACTCAATTCAGAAGCTGAAGCGCACTTCGGTGACGACTGAACGTCTCAGCACGTCACCGAAGATGTGCTGCATGATTTCCTTGTTGAAAAGGTTGGTGACCTTCACGCTGGTCACCACGCGTTCACTCGCCCATTTCAAACCAGCACTGCCGTTCACCAGCGTGTAGGCGTCGGTCGTGCCGGCAAACCGGGCGTCCAGCACATCCTGCCAGTACGCATCATCGCTGTAGCTCACCGAGAGGTTGCCGAGGTACCGGCGCGTGTCCACGCCGAAGCCGACGTTGAACCGATTCTTCGCGGGCCAGTTGATGTCGTTGACCGTGAAGGGTGCGGGGAAGTCCACCACGGGCTTCCACTGATAGGAGTAGTTCGCGAACGCCGTCACCATGCTGTTCACTGCGGCGTCAATACCGAGCTCGAGGCCTTTGTCCTTCACGTCGCCGAGATTCACATACGTAAACCGTGAGGGCAACGCCCCGGGTGGGACGAACTGAGGAGGCAGCGGCCAACCTGGAGGCGGATTCAACGCCGAGTAGGCGGCGACCGGCGTGAAATTGATCGAGCCATCGACCTTGTTCCAGTAGACCGCCGCGCTCACGACGGCGCGGTTCTGGATCGTGCCGGAATAACCAAGCTCATACGCGGTCAAGGTTTCCTGATCGAGATTCGGCTCGCCCACCGCCCGCGTCGGGAACGCAAACTGTCCGATCACCGGCAAGGTCACGGGCGTCACGATGGTGATGTCGAGGCTGTTGTTGACCAGCGACGGCGACCGGAACGCACGATTGAACGAGGCGCGGATCGTGTGCGCACGGGCCGGCTTGAACAGGATCGTCGTCCGCGGTGAAAACACCGGACCCTCGATCGAGGAGAACTTGTCCAGGCGTCCACCGACGATCCAGCGCAACTGATCGCTGATGAAGATCTCGTCCTGCAGGAACGCGCCGCCCTCGTTGCGGTCGTCTCCATCCGGCGCCAGGGAGATCGTGAACGCGTTGTGGCGGAAGTTGCCGCCGTAACTCAGCGCGTGGCGCGTGCCGATCGCACGGACGTCGCTGCCCTCGACATCGAACGTCGTCGTGTCGAAGTCGAGCGGAATAGGCCGCCGGTCAGGACCAATCGACAGGAGCGTGGCCGCGTCCGCGCGCAGGATGTTCGCGAACGCGGCGAGACGGCGTCCGTTCTTTTCGTAGCGCGCCGTTGCGAAACCCAGGCGAGAACCACGTTCGATGTCAGCTGGCCCAATGCCCGTGTGAATAATGCCGGCAGTCCCGGCGACGCCGCCTTCAATCGTTATGCGTCCACCACCGGTCAGGTCATAGTCCGCGCGCGCGTTCATTTTGGGGAGTCGCGCACCCTGGTTGGTAAACGCCGGGTACGGCGTTCCGCTGGGGAGGTTACCTGCGGGTCGGGGCAAGGGATCCTGAGAGGTGTAGCCTGCAGCGACGCGATAGGACCACTTGTCGTTCGCAATTCCAGAGTGCGTTGCGCTCACAGAGAACAACGACCCTGCGCTCTGATCCCGGCCGGTCACGCTTCGATCGAATCCGCCTGCGCTCATCGATACCGTGGTCGAGCGCCCCGTCGCGGCTGAGTCGCGTGGCGATCGCGAGATCACGTTGACGACGCCGCTGAGAGCGTTGGCGCCCCACACCGCGGACGCCGGGCCGCGGATGACCTCGATACGCTGAATGTCGTTCGGGTTGGTGGGCACCATGTCCCACATCACCATGCCGAAGAAGTCCAGGTAGATGCTGCGGCCATCGACGAGCGCGAGCTGCGACGTCGCCAGAGTGGACGTGGCGCCACGCGTCGTGATGTTGACGTCGCGTGCGGACACTTGTGTCACGTTCACACCGGGCACGACGCGCAGGAGGTCACCCATGTTCACCGAGGGCGCGTTCTGGATCGATCGGGACTGGATCACGCTGACCGTGGCCGGCGCATTGACGAGCTGTTCCTCGGTGCGGGAGGCCGACACCACGATCTGGTCTTCGAACGTGACCGGCTGATCGTCCTGCGGCGGCTGAGAGCCCGTCGCTGGTGCCCCTTGCTGAGCGAACGCCGACGATGACCACAGAAGCCCGAGAAGCAGTATCAGACGAACGCGCATGAAACCTCCTGAAGCGGCCGCGGCGGAGGGACTGGGCCAGGGCCGCCCTATTCTGCGTAGCGAAGGACGTCGAAAGCAACACCGGGGGCTCGGGAGTAAACGATCTCAGCCGGTCTCCAGTAACCCGTGTCATGGATGCGGCGCTTCGCGCGTTGAATCGCTTCGGGCTGGGGGCCCGTCCCGGCGAACGAGCGCGCCTGCGCGATCCACGCGGATGGCTCAAGGCCCAGCTCGAGGGCGGACCACCGCTGGTCGCGCCTCCTGCTAAAGGCGCACCTCTCGCGATACGCGACGCAATCCGCGCGTATCGTCAAGCGGGCCAGGCCAATCGGATTCAACAGCGGTCGCCCCAGCAGACAGAACCGCAGCAGCTCCGTCAGGAACGTCAGGTAGCCCGGAGATCGCTGGTGGAGATCGTCTCGGCAGAAGCCACTGTCTCTCTCGAGGCACGTGTCCAGAGCGAGCGTCCGTTCGTCGAGCGGCTCGTCGCCTTCTGGTCGAATCACCTGTGCATCTCGACAGCCGCCAAGGTGCTCGTCGTCCCGCTCGCGGGCAGTTACGAACGCGACGTGATTCGTCCTCATGTCCTCGGTCGCTTCGAAGACATGGTCCTGGCTTCAGCCAGGCATCCCGCGATGCTCGTCTATCTCGACAACTTCCAGTCGATTGGTCCCAACTCACGAGGTGCGGCGCGGCGGAGGGGACGAGGCGGACGCGGGCTCAACGAAAACTACGCGCGCGAGCTGCTCGAGCTGCATACCCTCGGCGTGAATGGCGGCTACGGTCAACAGGACGTCGAGGAACTCGCAAAGATTCTCACCGGCTGGACGGTGACCGGTCTTCAAGACGGCGCGGCCACGTTTGGCTTCGCATTCCAGAATCCACTGCATGAACCAGGCGCGAGAAGCGTCCTGGGTGCCCGGTATTCGGACGGCGGGGTGGCACAAGGCGAAAAGGTCATCCGTGACTTGTGCCGTCATCCGTCAACGTCACGGTTCGTTGCGACAAAGCTTGTCACGCACTTCGTCGCCGACGATCCGCCTGCTCCCGCAATCGAACGCGTCGCTCAAGTCTTTCGCAATTCGGAGGGAGACCTCCGCGCTGTCTCTACCGCACTCGTGAATCTCGAGGAGGCCTGGAGCCCCGAGTCGAAGAAGTTCCGCACACCACAAGACTGGATGGTAGCCGCGCTCCGTGCCCTCGATGTTCACGAGGTTGGCCCGATGACCGTCGCTACGATGCGTCAACTGCGTCAACCACTGTGGGCGCCTCAGGCGCCAAAGGGCTTCGCTGACTCGATGCAGGACTGGGCCGATCCGGACGCGCTGCTGAATCGCGCCGAACTCGCTCGCACGCTTGCCCGTCGTCTGCGCGGCAACGTGGACGACCCGAGGACGTTGCTCGAAGCTATCGACGTGCCCGCAGCGGACCCGCTGCGAGCGCTGCTTGCGGACGCCTCGATTGCTGCGACCGACCGCGTCGCCCTCGCGCTTGCAGGACCTGCGTTTCAATGGAGATGAAGATGCACCGCCGGACGTTCGTCAGGAACATGTGTCTGGGAGGGCTCGCCACCTTCGCTCTTCCCCGCGTCACGTTCGCGCAGGTGAAACAGGCAGGCCGATTCGTGTTTGTTCTCCTGCGTGGCGGCTTCGACGGTCTCGCAGCGGTGGTGCCTTACGGTGACCCGGATTACCGCGCGCTCCGCGGCGTCATGGCGTTTGAGGACTCCGACCTCGTGACGCTCGACGACACGTTCGCACTCGCACCAGGTCTTGCGCCATTTCGCGAACTCTGGGAGCAACAGGAGCTCGTCGTCCTGCACGCCATGGCGATCCCGTATCGGACGCGGAGTCACTTCGACGGTCAGGCTATTCTCGAGACCGGTATCGATCGGCCGATGGGGTCAGCCGATGGATGGCTGAATCGACTGCTGCAGGTGATGCCGGGAGAGCGGTCGGGAATCGCGATCGCCTCGGGTCTCCCTCTCTCGATGACGGGACCAGTGGAGGTACGCACCTGGTCGCCGACGCAGCTCGGCGTCGTGGACGATGGGTACCTGGATCGATTGTCAGTGCTCTATCGGTCAGACCGCACCCTACAGGGTCGCTTCGAAGCGGCGATCCAGCAGCAGGCCACTGTGGGTGAGGAGCTTATGGCTGCTCAAGGGGCGAGGCGCGACGGCGTCGCGCCTCTGATGGGTGCGACCGCACGCATTCTGAAGCAGGAGACCGGACCCAACATCGCGGCGATTGAATTCAGCGGCTGGGACACACACGCGAACCAGGGACTGACCGGTGGCGCGCTCGATCGCCTGCTCGGTCAGCTCGCCGAAGGCCTCGTGAGCTTCCGCACCGAGATGGGGTCCGCGTGGACGAACACGACGGTGGTCGTCATGACGGAGTTCGGACGCACGGCTCGCCCGAACGGAACCCGCGGCACTGACCACGGAACGGCAGGCGCGGGATTCCTGATTGGTCCCAAGGTCGCGCGATCGACGGTGTTTGCCGATTGGCCTGGCCTTTCGAGCGCGGCGCTCTTCGAAGGGCGCGACGTCAAACCCACGCTCGACACACGTGCAGTCCTGAAGGCCGCGATCGCCGGCACCTTTGATCTGACGCCGGCCCAGGCCGACCGCGTCTTCCCGTCGTCCTCGGCCGTGCCCGGTGCGTACGATCTGATGGGATGACCCGACGCGCGGTGCGTCGGGTCCACGTTGTCTCTAGGGGGCCGGGACCGCAGTCCGGTTGTCTGGAACGATCTGCACCTCATACGAGAAGACCTCTCGGGTGCGCGCATCGATCACTGCCTTCACCCACTGCACGTCGTTGTTGCCGTTGCCAGGATTGTTGCCGAAGGTTTCCACGCGTGTGAAGTTTTCGAGGCGTCGGCCCAGCGCGTCCTGAAAAGGCCTGTCCACGCGGAAGTAGTGGGAATCGCCGTGGACATAGGACACGGGCTTCCGGAAGCGGATGACCTCTTCGCGCAGGGCCAGCAGGAACTCACGAAATCCGTCGGGACCAGACGGCTGGGCGAGCGTCCGCGGGTCACGAACGGGCGCGCGAGTCGGGTCCGACATGTCCCACCCGGGATTCGCCTGCGAGATGAGCATCAGGGCCGCAGATCCTCGTTCGGTGGCATCCTCGAATGCCTCGCGCATCCACTGAATCACCGCCGCATTCCGCGCGGCATACTCCGCCGGATCAGGGTCCGTGTCGCACAGGTTGTTACATGAACCCTGAATGTTCAACGTCGCAAACGTGACACCACGAAATGTCCAGCGGCGATTCTCCACACACGGGACGAGCCCTCCGAGACCGAGACAGAGAGGCTCCATCTGCACTTCCTGGGGCAATTGGCGCTGACCCAGTGAGTAGGGTGTGCCGAAGAAGAGCTGGCGCTCATAGTCGAGCCGCCCGAGGGACGGATACCCACCGTTTGCCGGGCGATCGCAATCCGTCCAGTCGTTGTCGCCCGGTGTGAACATCGCAGGAGCCCGCAGAGCGTTGAAATACCCAAGAGAGCGCTCGTACAGGGCCTCGTCGCACAGACTTCCGGAACCTTGCTTGAGATCACCGTCGTGTACGGTAAACGCCAGCCGCTGGGCATTCATGTCAGCGATCAGGTTTGGAACACCCGTGGTCTCTTGAAGCGTGGAATACGGAAGATCTCCCCACAATCCGATCGAATAGGGAGACCATCCATTGCGGGCTGCCTTATCCACCCGCTCCTGGCTCGCAACAACAATTCCCGCGGCCGCCACCATGAGGAAGATCGTTGAAACACCTGTGGCCACCATGGCCTTCCGTTCCCACCGTGCTCGTGTTTCCATCGCCACTGCGTCCCCCAGTTCCTGTCGCTTCAAAGCGGACTCCGGCCCGCCAGAGCTTTGAAAGGATTAGAGCAATCGCAGGTGATCGCCACGCGACACTCGCGTAACGACAGCGAAAACATCTGCCGGCGTCTGGACGCGTTGCGCGGAGGGAGCGGCCGGCGTGCGGCCGATGACTACATTCTCCAGGCGTACTGGAGCTTGACGAGCAGCTGATTCGACTGCAGCTCCCACCGATCGAGAACCGACCGCACGTTGTGGTTGTAGACGACAAAGAGGTCGGCCACCGGGAGAAAGGTCCAGCGAAGCCGCGAGTTGATGCCGACCGATTCACTGTCGGTGTCGTACTGCGCGTAGGTGGCAATCGACAGATCAGGTGACACATTGACTCTGAGCCGTGTCCCGAACACGCTCTGCGTGAAGCGTCCCGCGAGAAGGTCGCCGCTGTTGCGCTCGGCGGTCATCTCCACGGTGTAGAGCGCGGTGGGATTCCACACGGCTTGCAGCTCCCACTGCGTGAGGTCACCATCGTAGAAAGATCCGCCGGTCCAGCTCAACGACGCATACAACCGTCGCTTCTGAGCCGTCGTGAATCCGAGGCTCGGTCGAACCCACGTATACGAACCCGGCGCGATGGCCACGTCGGGCGCTATCTGAAACGGTTGCAGCGGTCGATCGCCCCCGAACGTCACGATGCCCTGAACGCGGTCTCCGCTGCGAAGCCGCCAGACCGACTGGACTGGCGCATCGATGGTTTCCCATCGCCCGTCCAGGTTGAACGTCAGGTACGGATTGATACCGTGGCTCACGTCCTGAATTGGTCCGCGGGTAAAGCGCGTGCGATTTGAGACTGCCGGATTCCACCGCTGCATCGCGCGACGCGGCACGAATCCGAGCGACGGATCGAAATCACGACCGATCCTCCGGTACCACACGCGCATGTCCCACTTGTCGTTCGGGTAGTCGATCTTGAATGCGTAGGCTTTTGTGTCTCCGTGCAGGCCTTCGCGACCTGTCGCGACCGCCCACCCATTGATGGAGAAGTTCTTGTTCCCGAGAAAACTCGTCGTGCTGTAGGTGAAGTCAACCCCGCTCAGCCAGCTGCCGCTGCGACCCAGCGGATCCCCTGCAGTTGCGATGAACCCGATGTGTGACTCACGCCACAGGTTCTGCTTCACCCGCGCCACTGCCATCGTCGAACCTTCGGAGACGACTCCAGGCTCGGAGTCCATGGTCACCACAACACCGCCGAAGTTCGTATTGGCGACGCGGCCGTTGACCTTCGCGCCGGCAAGGAGCGGAACCTCTTTCCCGCCGACAAGGCCGATCCGCCGGCTGAAGTAGGGAATCATGTCGTTGTTCACGGGGGGCCCGAACTGAAAGATATCCACCCCCTCGAGAAAGAACCCGCGCTTCTCGGGAAATAACAGAGGAAATCTCGTCAGGTTCGTCTGGCGCGTATCGACTTCCGTTTCGGCAAAGTCCGTGTACGAGGTGAACGACGCCGTCACGTTCGAGCCCAGCCGCTGCGTCACGTCGAGGCTCGGGCGAAACTTGCCGGCCACATCTGCGCCATGCGCAGGAATGCCACCGCCGGTGGTCACGCTCGGCCGCAGACTGAGGCCACGGCCTAACGCGAAATCCGGGATGCCGGTCAGGAATCCCGCCCGGCTCGTCTGCGTCAGCCGATACTGCCGGACGGGTGACGCCCAGCGATCGATTTCCAGCAACCGCTGCACGCGCCGCTCGATGTTGAAATGCCACTCATGAAGGTCGGGTCGAAAGCTCAGCGTCTGAATTGGAATTCGAATCTCCGCGCTCCAGCCCGTTTCTCCGCGCGTCGCCTCGGCTTCCCAGATACCGTCCCATTCCGCATTCTCGTTCTCGCCGCTCGCGTTGATCACGCCGTCATAACGCGCGCCGTTGGGGTTGACGGAAAAGACGTAGCCTGACCTGCCGTCCTGAAACGGACCCAGGACGAGGCGCACATGGTCCTCCTGTCCGAGAGGTGCATCGCGTCTGACGCTGTAGCTGACGATGCCGGACGGCTCGGTGTCGGTGCAGACGATGCCGATGACAAGCCCGTTGCGACTGGCGAGCACACGAACCGTCGTCGGGAAGGTCGCCGGCATGCCTTCGCGTGGATCGGTCTGGAGAAAAGCGCCCGCGATCTCCGCCGTCGCCCACGCCGGCTCATTCAAGACGCCATCGAGGCGGACAGTTTCCCCTCCCGCGCCCGCGCGAAACGCCGGCGGAGCGTTGACCTGAGCTTGTGCGGGATTCGCGAAGGCTGCGAGTACCAGAAGGATGGCAGCAACTCGGCTCAAGGATGTCGCCCTGCCGGGTTCCTTCACTTGCAGATTGCTGTTCATTCGGGTGTGGATCCGGTGTACGACGCGTTGCTGTCATGGAATGTCACTGGCGCCCGGCGAGCCTCGTCAACATGAAGCCGGAAGAGGTCCGGCCTCGCATAGTGGCCTACAGGGTCGAAATCCTGGCGTGCCCGGATGACATCGCCGAGGTCGATATCGGCGATCAACGTCGTCTCGCCTTCGAAGTCCGGGCCTGCGACCACCTCTCCAAGGGGACCGATGATGCAGCTGCCGCCTCGCGAAAGGACTGTTTCGGGCGCGTCGCTGAAACCAGACCGGTAGTCTTTCGGATAGTCGCGCCGGCGGGCGAACTGATTGGCAGAGAGGACGAAGCACCTCCCTTCCTGCGCCACGTGACGCATAGTCGGCAGCCAGGTATCACGGCCGTCGGCCGTGGGTGCGCAATAGATCTCGATGCCTTTTGCGTACATCGCTGCACGGAGCAGCGGCATGTAGTTCTCCCAGCAGATCACAGCGCCCACGCGACCGATCTCGGTTTCGATCACAGGCAACGTCGAGCCATCGCCGAACCCCCAGACGAGGCGCTCGCTGCCCGTAGGCATCACCTTTCGATGTTTCCCGAGAAATTGTCCGTCTGGTGAAAAGAAGAGGACGGTGCAATAGAGCGTGCCCTGATCGCGCTCGATGACGCCGATGACGAGGTATGTGCGGGCCTCACGCGCGATCGTGGCCAGTGTGTCTACGTCAGGCCCCGGAACATCGATCGCGCTTTCGTAGAAGATGCGGAACTGTTCTCGTCCTTCGGAGCTGCGTGCGCCGACGACGGCGCCGAAATCGAGCCCGCGCGGATAGGCCGAAACAAAGGCCTCAGGGAAGAGCGTCAGTCGGGCGCCACGGCGCCCCGCATCCGCCGCGAGGTCGCGGGTCTTCTCGAGCGTGCGGGGAACATCGAACGCAACCGGCGCCGCCTGAACAACAGCGACGCGGGCATGTGACACAGCGGCTTCTCGGCCGCCCTCGTGCGTCATGGGCACTCGAATGATACCGGAGGGCGAGGTGCGAAGGTGCGACCGCTGCTGGGGCTGCGAACACCGCCTCAGATCGTGCCCGACCGTCTCCAGCCTGCGATTGTGTCGCGGTCGATGTCGAGCTCCTCGAGAATTGCATCGGTGTGCTCACCCAATGCTGGCACGCGACCCATCACTGGATCGACGTTCTCCATTTCGACTGGCGGCCTCAAGGCACGCAGGCTGCCCGCTTCCGAGTCGATCTCGGTCCAGCGGCCGCGCGCGCTCAGCTGCGGGTGTTCGAGGAACTCCGGCACCGAGTTCAATCGCGCGTGGGCAATGTCAGCCGCTTCGAGGCGGACTGTGACTTCTTCCAGCGACAGATGTGCGAACACGTCATTGATGAGGTCATGAAGTGCCGGTCTGTGCCTGACACGCTGCTCGTTGCTCGCAAACTTCGGGTCGGCTGCAAGGTCGGCTCGCTCGAGGACCTGAGCACAGAAGCGCGTCCACTCGCGGGCGTTCTGGACGGCGAGAATCACGCATCTGCCATCGGACGCTGCGAAAGGACCGTACGGCGCGATCGAGGCGTGGTTGGGGCCGCTGCGCGGCAGCGACCTGCCGCTGTACAGCGTGTGATACATGGGAAACCCCATCCATTCGGCAAGGGAGTCGAACAAGGAGACGTCGAGCACCGTCCCACTCCCCGTGTCGCGACGGGCCAGAAGCGCGGTCAGGATCCCTGAGTAGGCGTACATCCCTGCTGAAATATCGGCGAGCGACAGCCCCGCCCGGCTCGGTGTGTCCTCAGGACCAATGAGCGACATCAGGCCGGCTTCGCCCTGTACCAGAAGGTCGTAAGCCTTCTTCGACGCGTACGGGCCGCTGTTGCCGAATCCCGAAATGTTGCAGATGACGAGCTTCGGGCAGCGCGTGCGCAGCGCCGCTGACCCTGCGCCCAGGCGCTCGGCCGCACCGGGCGCCAGGTTCTGCACGAACACGTCGGCGCGATCGAGCAGCCGATGCAGAACGTCAATGCCCGCGGGTTGTTTCAGATCGAGAGTCAGGGACTGCTTCGATCGGTTCAGCCAGACAAAGTGGCTCGAGAGTCCCTTCGTCGTGGTGTCGTAGGCGCGGGCGAAATCGCCTCCGTCCGGCCGTTCGATCTTGATGACACGCGCACCGAGATCCGCGAGCTGCCGTGTGGCAAACGGCGCAGCGACGGCCTGCTCGATCGACACGACCGTCACGCCCTCCAGCGGAGGTTTCGCGCGGTTCGTCATCCCATTTTCTGTCGCCCGGACGCGAGCGCAAGAACCCGCCGTGCCCGCTCAACGACGGGGGCTTCGACCATCCGTCCATCGAGCGCAATCACCGCTTCTCCTGCGGCGCGCGCACCCTCCCACGCGGCAATGATGCGTCCGGCACGCTCGATCTCTGCGGCTGCAGGCGTGAACACGCTGTTGATGGTTTCGATCTGCTTGGGATGGATGGCCATCTTTCCGCGGAACCCGAAGCCGCGTGCCCGTTCGCAGTCGCGCCTCAGCCCGTCGGGATCATTGAGGTTCGTGAAGACTGCGTCGATCGCATCGGCCCGTACCGAGGCCGCGGCCATCGCGATCTGTCCCCTCGCCAGCACGAGCTCTTCACCGTCAACCGTGCGCTCCACGGCCAGGCTTGCGGTCAGGTCCTCGGCACCCAGCAGAAGCGCACCGATCGGCGCATCCGCTGCGGCGATCTCGCCTGCCTGCAGAATCGCGCGGGGCGTCTCCAGTAACAACAGCAGCGGCGGCACTGCGGCGGCATCGGCATCCCAGCCGAACGCCTGCGCCACCGTTTCCGGCGCGACAACGCTCTCGACCTTCGGAAGCAACACACCATCGATGCCAGAAGTTCCGCTGAAGAACTGGAGGTCCTTCTCACCTTCGAGCGTCTGCACCGCGTTGAATCTGACCAGACGCAGGGCTTTGTCGTTGGGTGTCGTCAGGTATTCCGCGATGAGCTCGCGGGCTTTCGCTTTCTGGCTCGCGTCCACACCGTCCTCGAGATCGAAGACCACGGCGTCGGCGCCTGCGGACATGGCTTTGTCGAACCTGTCCTGACGTGAGCCTGGCACGTACAGCATTGAGCGTATCGGAAGCATGTCCGATAGCTTACCGTGGGTTTTCCGGGAACTGCCCTCGGGTAAACCTAGGGCTCGGGTCGCGCTTCGGCTGGTGCTGCGGCTGGCTCTGGAGGCGGACCGACAGTGACCTGCGTGCCGGCAGCTGCCGTGCCACCTGGCGACACGAACCACCCTCGCGACAGGTAGTCGGTCATCGTCAGGCCGAACAGGAGGATCAGAAAAAAGAACGCCCCGCCGCAGATCAGTTTCGTCAGGCGGCTGCTGTACTTCACGTGCATGAAGAACAGGATCACGAGCGTCGCCTTGAGAACGGCGATCGTCAGCGCCACTGGGAAGTTCAGCACGCCGAGATTGATGAATGCGACCCCGACCGTCACGGCCGTCAGCACCATGAGCGATCCGAAAATGGCGTAGTAGGTTGACTTTGGAGAGATATGGCCAGCCATCGTTAACTCAACTGATGCGCCCGGTCCACCAGATACAACAGTGGAAACAGGAAGATCCAGACGATATCCACGAAGTGCCAGTAGAGGCCAGCGAGTTCGACCGGCGTGTACCACTCCGGCGAGAACCGCCCTTTGTGCGCCATCCAGGTGATGACGCCCATCATGACGCAACCAATGATCATGTGGAGAGCGTGGAGGCCCGTGAGACCGAAATAGAGTGAGAGGAAAATCTCAACCTGCGACGCGAACGGACCTTCGAAATGAAAGTTCGGACCAGGAATGTGGTTGAGCTCGTACTTGTGGTGGTACTCAAATCCCTTCACGACGAGGAAGGTGAGGCCGAGCGCGATCGTCAGGAGCAGCCAGCGCACCGTGGCCTTCTGCTCACCGGTCTGCGCCGCCCGCACACCAAACGCCATCGTCAAGCTGCTGCCGATCAGGACGACCGTGTTGAATCCGCCGAGATAAATGTCCAGCTCGAGACTGCCCTCGGACCACGCCGTCGGATACCACACGCGGTAGAGCAGGTAGGCCATGAGCAGCCCACCGAAGAACATGACTTCGGTGACGAGAAAGATCCACATGCCGAGCGTGGACGCTTCATGCTGCTGTTCCAGCGTCTGGAAGTGGTGCTGGAGAGCCGGGTGATGCGCGTGTGCGTGGTCTGCCACGCCGTGCGGATCGGCGTGGACTGCGACTCCGTTAGGCAACTTTGGTCTCCCGCTTCACGTACTCGTAGGCGCCCTCGGTCACGATGGGCGTCTCGACAAAGTTCTCCGGAATCGGGGGCGACTCGGTCTGCCACTCGAGACCCGTCGCGCGCCACGGGTTGGCGCCCGCCGCCTTGCCGCGGAATATCGAGTAAACCAGGTAGCTGCCGATGAGCGCGTATCCGATGCCAAGGAGGGAGGCCCCTGCCGACGACATCACGTTCAGCACCTGAAACTCGTCAGCGTAGACATGGTACCGGCGAGGCATGCCCAGGTAGCCCAGGATGAACTGTGGGAAGAACGTCAGGTTGAAGCCGACGAACACGAGCAACGCCGCCAGCGTGGCCGCGCTGTTCGAGTACATCTTGCCGGTGATCTTCGGCCACCAGTAGTGCAGCCCGGCGAAGTACCCCATGATCGCGCCGCCGACCATGATGTAGTGGAAATGCGCGACGACGAAGTAGGTGTCGTGGAGGTGCACGTCGAGGCCGAGCGATGCCAGGAACAGTCCCGTCAGACCGCCAACAAGAAACAGGCCGAGGAAGCCGAACACCCAGATCATCGGCGCCTGCCACCAGATCGCGCCCTTGTAGAGCGTCGCCGTCCAGTTGAAGGTCTTCACCGCGGACGGAACCGCCACCGCGAACGAGAGGAACGAGAAGACCATCGCCGAGTACGGCGAGATGCCGGCCACGAACAAATGGTGTGCCCAGACCAGGAAGCCGAACACCGCGATCGCGAGACTCGAGAAGGCGACGAAGGAGTACCCGAAGACCGGCTTCCGCGAGAAGCAGGCGATGACCTCGCTGATCACGCCCATCGGCGGGAGGATCATGATGTAGACGGCCGGGTGCGAGTAGAACCAGAACAGGTGCTGGAACAACACCGGGTCGCCGCCAAGCCTCGGATCGAAGATCCCGAAGCCCAGGGCACGCTCGAGGGCGAGCATGCCCACGGTGATGGCGATTACCGGAGTCGCAAGAATCTGAACAAGGCTGGTCGCGTACAGGGCCCAGACGAACAGCGGCATCCGGAACCACGTCATGCCGGGCGCGCGCATCCGGTGAATCGTGACCATGAAGTTCAAGCCGGTCAGAATCGACGAGAATCCGGTGATGAAGACGCCGATTCCGGTCAGCATCACGTTCGAGTTGGATGCCGACGTGCTGTACGGCGTGTAGAACGTCCACCCCGTATCGACACCGCCAAACATCATCGCCGCCAGCGTGAACAGGAAGCCGATGACGAACACGTACCAGCTCAGCAGGTTGATTTTTGGAAAGGCGACGTCCTTGGCCCCGATTGCCAGCGGCAGCACGAAGTTGCCGAGAATGGCGGGCACGGCCGGAATCAGCACGAAGAACACCATCGCGATCCCGTGCATGGTGAACAGGCGGTTATAGGTGTCCGCGGAAACGAAGTCGCCCTCAGGTGTGGTCAGTTCGATGCGGACGCCAGCGGCAAAAATACCGCCCAGAAAGAATGCCACCGTGACCACGCCGAGGTACAGCAGGGCGATACGCTTGTGGTCCTTGGTGAAGAGCCACGAACCCACGGAATGTCGAACGTTGAGGTAATTCACGCGCGGCAGGATTGTCGTTGTCATGTGGAACCTACTTTGACCCGCCCTGCTCGATCGCCGCCGGCGCCGCACCGGCCTGAGCGGCCGCCGCGGTCTGCCCGGAGGGTGGCAGCGACTTGATGTACTCAATCAGGCTCATGACGCCCTCTTCGTTCACGAGTCCCTGGAACGTCGGCATCAGCGGCTGGTAACCCGCGGCCAGCTTCATCTGAGGCGTCAGAATCGACTCTCTCACATACGCATCGTCAACGGTGACGGTTGAACCGTTGCCGAGCAGCTGCTGTTCTCCGAATTTGCCGCCGAGCGACGGGCCTCGACCAGCTCCGTCGGGCAGGTGACAACTGACGCACCCGAGCTGCTGGAAGAGCTGCTCACCCCGGGCCGCCATCGTCAAACCACCGCCACCACTGAGCCACGCCTGGTAGTCGTTCGGTTCCATCACGACGACCTTGCCGATCATGCCCGAGTGCTGCGTGCCGCAATACTCCGCGCAGAAAAGATGGAACTCACCGGTCTTCGTCGGTGTAAACCAGACCGAGCTGTACCGGCCCGGGATCGCATCCGCCTTGACGCGAAACGCGGGGAAATACAAGGAGTGCAGCACGTCTTCGGACGTGAACGTCACCTTGACCGGCCGGCCGAGTGGCACATGCAGCTCGTTGATCTCGCTTTGTCCATCGATGTGCTGAAACCGCCACATCCATCGCTTGCCCGTGGAGTAAATCTCGAGCGTCTGATCCGGCGCGCGCACAATCTGGAAGAAGACGACAGTCGCCCACGCGAAGATGACCATCGAAATCAGGAACGGGATGATGGACCAGCCGATTTCGAGCGGAATCGATCCGTGAATCGGCTCGCCGACTTTCTCTCCCGTGCGGTCCCGGTACTTGATCGCGAAGACAGTCACAAAAACGACGACGAGCAGCGCGAAGAAGGCGGTGACAGCCGTGATGAAGAAATACAGGTTGTCCACCTGGGGAGCGATGGTGGACGCCTGTTCCGGGAACAGTGGGATGCCAGACAGCATAAAAACGTTACGACCTCAGGCCCGGCTCGCCATCGGCGTCCGCACCTCGCGTCGCCGCATCACGAAGAAGAAGCCGACCATGGCCAGCACAGTCAGCGCACCGCCGAGTCGGACGAGATTCATCACCATGAGGCCATATCGGCCACTCTCCGGGTCGTAGTGGAAGCAGTACAGAAGCAACTCATCGATGGCGGAACCGATCCGCCCCTGCCCGGACTCTACGAGGGCAAGGCGCAGCTCCTTCGGTGAAAACTCGACGCCATAGAAGTAGCGTGACAGGCGTCCGTCCGGGGTCGCCACGAGGACGCCGCTCACGTGCGCGAACTGTCCCGTGCGCTCATCCCACTGGTAGGTGAAGCCGGCGGCCGACGTCGCCCGCTGAATCGAGACCTCGTCACCGGTGAGCAAGTGCCATGAGGCGCCCTCCTGCTCTCGTGACCAGTACTGCAGGTGCGCCCGCTTCTTCTCCGCGGCGATCGCCGGGGTGTCGCGGGGATCGAAGCTGACCAGCACGACGTCGTAGTCCTGCCCGGCCGTGAACGGCATGACCTTCAGCGCGCTCGACAGACCGTTCATGACCTGGGTGCATAGCATTGGGCACTGGTAGTACACGAACGCCAGGATCACCGGCCTCTTGCCGAACAACTGGCCGAGGGTCACTTTCCGCCCCGTGTCGTCCGTGA
Source organism: Acidobacteriota bacterium (assembly GCA_013140775.1). Taxonomy (GTDB): domain Bacteria; phylum Acidobacteriota; class Vicinamibacteria; order Vicinamibacterales; family UBA2999; genus JABFSA01. The sequence goes on from JABFSA010000061.1 coordinate 23,744, forward strand.
ACGGCGCATCGAGCGGCAGCGCCGCATCAAGGTGCTGTTTGAATCCAACGTTCTTGAGCTGTGGCAACGGCAGCGTAGACACCGTGCCGGGTGACTGCGGATCAACGTAGCCACCAGGTCCGGCGTTCTGGGCAGACGCAGGAATGCAAAATGCGAAAGTCAAAATGCAAAACGAAAGCACGAGCCTGAACCCTGCTCGGGCCGCGCCGTCATTTTGAATCTTGAATTTTGAATCTTGCATTTCGTTACTGCCTTCTTCGCTCGACCACGCGTCCGGAGCTCGAGTCTGTCGGCATCATTCCAGGCGTCTGCGCCTGGCCGGCATCGCCCGCTCGAGACGACAAGGCGCCGCGCTCCACCGTCAGGCGCATCGCCTCTTCAATCGGAATATGGACGACGCCTTCGTTGCGGTTCATCCACCCGTAGCCTTCGAGAAGCGTCCGCTCGCCCTGCCGAAAGTCGTACAACTCATTCCGCGGCTTCTGCTGCAACCGCGGCGCAGGAGGCAGACGGTCGCCCTGGGCGGCCGCCAGCGGATACCGCTGCTCGCCTCGCTCCATCGCCTGATCGATCAGAAGACCGTAGATAACGGCCAGACCCAGATGGACGGCCACTGCCGACACCGCCAGCCAGAACAGGAACTTGACGATGATCCCGACCGTCGCATCCGTGCGCTCGTACGTCGAGCCAGGTGGCGTTTCGAGATACTCGTCTTCGGCGGATGCGTGACCTGCGGCGTGATGATGGTCCATCAGTGGCCTCCCGAGCTCTCGAGCGCTTCGCGGAGATACGGGTCGCTCACCGCCATCACCGGGCGCTGCGCCAGCTGCGTCAGGAACATCCACGACCACACGCCGCCGATGGCGAGGGGAGCGGCCAGATCCGTCCAATGCACGAACAGGCTGGAGGCATGTTCGCCGGTCAACAGATGAAGGTTCTCACCGGTTGATGCGAACTCCGGTGTGACGAGCATGAAGAGATCGATGTAGCGCATGACCAGCAGCGCCACGGCGATCCAGACGAGACGATACGGGTTCCGTTTGTTGTCGCGCGAGAGCAACAGAAAGAACGGCACCGCAAAGTGAAAGACGACCAGCAGCAACGCCACGTACTGCCAGCCATGACTCGTGCGTGCGATGAAGTACGGAACTTCTTCAACGAGGTTGGCGGCGTACACCAGCAGGTACTGGGAGAAGTTGAAGTAGGCCCAGAGCATCACGAACGCCAGCGACAACTTGCCGAGATCCTGGAAGTGGTGGGGCTTGAGGACGCCCGACATCGGTTCGTGCTGGGCCAGATACGTGCTCACGATGATGGTGAACGCCAGCGCGGCAAGCCCGTGTCCGCCGACGAAGAGAAATCCGAAGAGCGTTGAGTACCAGTGCGGGTTGATCGACATGATCCAGTCGATGGCCGCAAAGGTCGCTGCAAACGTGTAGAACACCAGGCCGCCACCGCTGAGGTACTGCAGCCGGATGTTGACGCTCATGTCCCCTTCGTCCTGCTGGCGCGACCACTTGGTCAGCGTCCAGGTGATCAGGATCCAGCCGGCGAAGTAGATCAGCGCCCGCACCAGGAAGAAGCCGACGTTCAGGTAGGCGGCTTTGTGACGGAGGATCTCGTCCTCGGCCACATGGTCTGGATGCGTCCAGGGATACAGCGAGTGCATCCCGAGCACCACGGGAAGGAACAGCACTGCCAGCAGCGGGAGCGTCCGGCTCGACGCTTCGAATATCCGCCGGAACACGCCCCAGGCGCCGCCCGACAGGTGCTGAATCATCATCAGCCCCATCGATCCAAGTGCGATGGCCAGGAAGAGCAGGTACGCGATCAGCCAGGATCTGAAGAAGTGATCGCGATCAACGACAAACCCGATCGCGCAGGCCAGCAGCCCGACGCCACCGATTTTCAGCGCCCGTGAGCGATAGAGATCGATGTCAGCGGGCGGTGTGTGCGTCATGTCGGCCATTAGCGGGCCTCCTGCGGCGCCGGTGCGTCGAGCTCGGCACGGCGCTCGGGCGGAACGTCGCCCACAGTGGCTCGCTGACTGAACTGAAGGGCACGGATATACGCCGCGATCGCCCACCGGTCGGCCACCGGGACTTGCGCGGCATAGTCCGACATGGCGCCGAATCCATTGGTCTGTACGTCGTAGAAATAGCCAACCGGCGCGGTGCGCAGACGTTCGTCGTGGAAAGAGGGCGGTGCGCGGAAGCCGCGCTGCACGACCATGCCGTTGCCCTGACCCGTACGGCCGTGGCAAGGAGCACAGAACACGTTGAATCGCTCGCGGCCGCGGGCCATGACTTCAGTCGTCACCGGCATCGGGAAGGTATCGGTGAGCTGGCCATCGACCTTGCCCTGATAGAGGTGTTCGTCCTCGCGCAACATGCCGCGGGCAACCGTGTTGGCGACGAGCGTTCTCGACCCGCGACCGTCCGCGAAGAACGTGCTCGCCTCGAGCGGCTCGTACCGCGGAGCGTCGTGCATGTCCTGGCGGCAGGCCGCCAGAAATGCGCACGAGGCGACGATCAGCAGCAGACGGCTACTGGGCAACTTCGGTCACTCCTACCGGATGGAGGCTCTGGAGAAACTGCGCCGTCGCGTGGCGATCGAACCGCGGGTCGGTCGTCTCGATGCACAGGAAGAAGCGATCGCGCGACGCGCGCACGAACGCCGGAACGTTGAACACCGGGTGATACGGCATCGGAAGCTTGTTGAGCGCCCACATTCCCACGAACGCTGACAACGCCGCGCCGAGCACGGTCGTTTCGAACGTCACGGGAATGAAATGCGGCCAGCTGTGGAACGGGCGTCCCCCGATATTGAGCGGATACGCCATCGTCTGTGACCAGTACTCGAGCGCATAACCAGACATCCCGCCGACAATGCCCCCGAGCAACACGAGCATCGGCAGCCGCGTGCGACGAAGCCCGAGCGCTTCGTTCAGCTCCTCGATGGGGATCGGCGAATACGCATCCATGTGCCGGTAGCCGGCGAGCCGAGCGCGCTCCGCCGCCGAAACGAGCGCCGTCGGCGTTTCGAACTCGGCCATCAGGCCATGGAGCGCCGGGGAGGAATCCGTGTGCGCCATCACGTCAGCCATGGTGCTCCGGCTGCAGCTTGGCCTCAGGGACGATGGTCCGCATTTCGAACATGGCCAGCGCCGGCAGGAAGCGAATGAACAGGAAGAAGAGCGACAGGAACAGGCCGATGGTTCCCGCAAACATCGCGAAGTCCCAGCGCGTCGGGGCATACATGTCCCACGACGAGGGGAGGAAGTCGCGATGCAGACTCGTCACGATGATGATGAATCGCTCGAGCCACATGCCGACGTTCACCAGGAGCGACAGCACGAACAGAAGCGGAATGTTGTTCCTGACCTTCCGGAACCAGAACAGCTGGATCATCGCGGCATTGATCGCGATGAGCGACCAGTAGAACGGCGCGTAGGGGCCGGTCATCCGGTTGAGCATCATGTAGCCTTCGTACGGGTTGGCGCTATACCAGGCGAAGAACGCCTCGTTCGCGTAGCCGTACGCCACGATCATCCCGGTCACCAGCATGACCTTCGTCATGTTGTGGATGTGCCGCATCGTGATGAAGTCTTCGAGGCCGTAGAACTTGCGCAGCGGCACCGCGAGCGTCAGCACCATCGCGAAACCGGAGTAGATGGCGCCGGCGACGAAGTACGGCGGAAAGATCGTCGCGTGCCATCCGGGCAACACCGAGACGGCGAAGTCGAAGCTCACAATCGTGTGAACCGACAGCACGAGCGGAGTGGAAATACCCGCGAGGAGCAGGTACGCCATCTCATACCGCTGCCAGTGTCTCGCCGAACCTCTCCATCCGAGGGAGAGCATGCCGAAGATGATGCGGCCGGCTTTGGACTGCGCGCGATCGCGGAGCGTGGCCATGTCCGGGACAAGGCCCGTAAACCAGAAGAGCGCTGACACGGTTCCGTATGTGGAGACGGCAAACACGTCCCAGATGAGCGGGCTGCGGAACTGCGGCCAGAGCCCCATCGTGTTCGGATACGGGAACAACCAGTAGGCGGCGAGCCAGGGCCGGCCGGTGTGGAGCAACGGGAACATCGCGGCGCAGGCGACGGCGAAGAGCGTCATCGCTTCGGCGAACCGGTTGATCGAGGTGCGCCACTGCTGACGGAAGAGCAGCAGGATGGCGGAGATCAGCGTTCCCGCGTGGCCGATGCCGATCCACCAGACGAAGTTGATGATGTCGAAGGCCCAGCCGACGGGTACGTTGTTGCCCCAGATGCCGATGCCCTCCATCAGCAGTTTGCCGATGGTCAGGTTCAGCAGCATCAGGAACGCGAAGGCGATCGCAAAACCAAGGAACCAGCCGATCGGCGTCCTCTTGGTGAGAATGACGCCGCTGATCTTGTCGTTGACCGTTTCGAACGTGTGTCCCGGCGCGATGACGGGTGGAACGCCGCGGACGGCACCCGCGGCCGCCCCTTCCACGTAGTCGTACTCCCGTTCCTGCACGACCGACATCAGGCCCCCTCCTCCGCCGCACCCGCCGTCGCCGGCTCGAGCTCGGTGTTCGGATTCCGTACGACGGCCATGTAGGTCGTCCGGGGACGCGTATTGAGCTCAGCGAGCAGCCCGTAGTTGAGAGTGCTCGCCTGCAGCCGCGCGACACGGCTGTTGGGATCGTTCAGGTTGCCGAACACGATGGCCTCGGTCGGACACGCCGACTGGCACGCCGTGACAACTTCGCCGTCGCGAATCTCGCGATCCTCGAGCTTGGACGTCACACGTGCCTGATTGATGCGCTGCACGCAGTAGGTGCACTTTTCCATCACGCCGCGGCTTCGGACGGTGACGTCCGGATTCCGCTGCAGCTTCAAGCTCGGCGTATCCCAGTCCTGATAGAGCAGGAAGTTGAAACGCCGCACCTTGTACGGACAGTTGTTCGAGCAGTACCGCGTGCCGACGCAGCGGTTGTAGACCATGTCGTTCAGGCCCTCGGAGTTATGGACCGTCGCGGACACGGGACACACCACCTCGCAGGGTGCGGTTTCGCACTGCTGGCACAGCATCGGCTGGTGGTAGGTGTCGGGATTCTCGATGTCGCCGGTGTAGTACCGATCGATACGCAGCCAGTGCATCTCACGACCGTTGAGCACCTGACTCTTGCCGACGACGGGGATGTTGTTTTCCGCCTGACAGGCCACCACGCACGAATTACAGCCGGTGCAGACGTTCTGATCGATCGCCATGCCCCACTTGTAGCCGTCGTACTTGAAGTCGCCATAGAGCGACAAAGACCCCAGCGGCTGGAGCTCCATCTTCTTCGCGAACTGCGGGTCCGCGGCGAACTGCGCGACGGTGCCAACGCGGATGAGATTGCGTCCCTCGAGCGACCAGTGATCCTGTGTCGAGGCCAGCGCATACGTCTCGCCGGTCTTGGTGAGCTCGACGCCGGTCAGCGTATCGAGGGCCGCGGTCGTTCGGAGGGGATTGACGTTCACGCCGATGCCGTTGGCGGCTCGACCCGCGCGCGTCCGTCCGTACCCAAGGTGAAGCGTCAACGTGTCAGGCGCCTGTCCCGGTGCGATCCAGACGGGCGTGCGCACCGTGCGCTCGCCCTGCTTCAAATCGACCACGTCGCCACTGATGAGCGACAGCCTCATCGCCGTGGCAGGAGACACGAGCGCGGCGTTGTCCCACGTGAGCTTCGTGAGCGCCTTCGGCAGCTCCTGCAGCCACGCGTTGTTCGCGAAGCGGCCGTCGTACACGCTGGGGTCGGGACGGAAGACGATCTCGAGACCCGACACCTCCGCCGCAGCCGGAGCCTGGACGATCCCACCCGCAAGCGTCACCGTACGCGCCGGGAATGCTGTGTTGGGCACCACGCCGCTGTTCAACCAGCGACGCCATTCGCGATCGAACGGCGAGAGCTGGGGAACAGGTGCCGCGACGATTGGTGCAGGCGGAGCTGCGGGCGGCGCGGCAATAACGCCGGCAGGCGGAGGCGTTGCCGGCGCTGGCGCGGCAAGCGCCGCTGCCGCAGGTGCTGCTGGCTGAGTTGCGGGTAGAGGTACCGGCGCCGCGGGCAGAGGCGCAGGCGCCTGCGTTGACAAGCCGGTTTCCCGCGACCAGAACTCACGAACGAGTTCGTATCCAGGACGCTCGCGTCCCTCGATCGCCGCAACGACCTCATGAGCAGACTTGCCGCTGTAGAGCGGCGCGATCAGCGGCTGAATAATCGTCGCGGTCCCGTCGTCAGTGCGGACGTCACTCCACGCCTCGAGGAAGTGCGCCTCGGGAATGTGCCACTGACAGAGCGCTGATGTTTCGTCCTCGTAGAGGCTGAGGTGCGCACGCGCCGGCACGCGCTGGAGCGCAGCGGCGAAGTTCAGATCCGCAGGCGCCGTGTAGACGGGATTGCCTCCGAGGATGAGGAGGTACTCGACCGTACCGGCATACATCTCACCGACCAGCTCGCGAAGACCTGCTAGCTGATTCGTCGGCTGGGCTTCGGCCGTCTGCGTGTACGTAACCGTGGACCCGACGTTGCCGAGCGCCTCGTTGATCGCATGCGCGAGCGCATGCACGATCGGCGGCTGGCCATCACCCGCAATGACGACGCTGTCACCGCGGTGGGCCTGGAGATCCTTGACGAGCGGAGCCATCCAGGCAGCGGCGCCTTCGGGCGCGGTTCCTGTCACACCGGCCACACCAAGTTGGGCAGCCAGCGCCCGGGCGAACGATTCGATCTGCGAGGCGCGCAACGACAGCCGATGATCTGCCCGCGTGCCGGTATTCGTTGCGGCGCTTTCAACCGCATACAGCCGATTGACGCGAGCGCGATCGCCTTCGATCCGCCGACGCGAGGCGAATGCGCGGGAATGCCTCAACCCGGACGCGCCCGTGCACAGGAAGTCGGAGTCGAGCGCCAGCATCACGGTGGCCTTGTCAACGGCGTACTGCGCATCGACGTATTCACCGAACGCGAGGCGGCTGCCCTCACGTGCGTTATGACGGCCGACCGGTTCCCACTGCACCCACTTCGCGCGCGGGTACTGCGTGAGAAGATTTCGAATCTGCGCAGCCAGCGTGGGCGATGCAACCGTCTCCGTCAGGATGCGGATGCCCGCGCCTTGTGTGGCCTTCTGGCTGGAGAGGACCCCTTGACCCGCCGCGGCGAAGGCGCCGAACGGACGGATCTCTCCAAGATTGGTAATTGTCTGAGACCGATCGGGGTCGTACAGCCCGAGAATCGCGGCCTGCGCGAACAGGTCGGTCGCGCCCTGGCTCGCAGGATGGTCGGGGTTGCCTTCGATCTTTGTCGGGCGTCCCTCGTGGCTTTCCACAAGCAGTCCGACGCCGGCGCCGCTCATGGGCATTGCCGTCGCATAGAACAACGGCTTGCCCGGTACCAGCTCTTCCGGCTGGCGCACGTAGGGCACGAGCTCCTCGTTGGGCTGCCGCGTGCACGCGCTCACGCCAGCAAGCGCCAGCGACGCGCCCATCAGCTTGAGGAAACCCCGGCGGCCCACTGGATCGAGCCATTCCGATGCGTTCTGCGGAAACTCCCGATGCAGGAATTCCTTGAACTCCGGCGTCTCCGCCAGTGATTCCAGGCTACGCCAATACTCACGGCCGCGGCTCTCGCTAAGCCTGGCCCGCAACCCTTCGATATCGAATCGGTCGGTCATGTTCGGCTTACCGGTGGCACGTTGAGCAGTTCGTCAGGCTTTCGATGCCGTACGCCTTGACGAGCTCCGGGCCCTGCACGGACTGTGGCACCGGTGGACGATATCCCATGGTGAAAATTTCGCTGCGCGGACGCACGTATTTCTCCGGCGCGCGATGGCAGTCGAGACACCATTCCATCTGGAGCGAGTTCTGCTGATACGTCAGCGGCATCTCGTCCACACGACCGTGGCAGGTCTCGCATCCCACCCCGTTCTTCACGTGCACGCTGTGGTTGAAGTACACGAAATCCGGGAGGTCATGCACGCGGATCCAGCGCAGCGAGCGGTCGTCTCTGATGCTCGCGCGAACGGGCTCGAGCATCGGGCTCGTGGACCAGATCTGGGAGTGGCAGTTCATGCACGTCTTCGTTGGGGGAATTCCCGCAAACGAGGACGTCTCTACGGAGGTGTGGCAGTACCGGCAATCGATCCCGTCGTCACCCACATGGTGTGCGTGGCTGAACTGGATCGGCTGCTCGATAAATTCTTGTGCGCGGGTGACGTAGGAGCTCCTGCCCAAGCCAATCAGAAGGCCTATGAGGCTGACGGCCAGGAGGAGCCCGCCGACAATACTGGCTTTCGCGAGAGTATTGGCGCTCGGCTTAAAGATCTGTGGCATCGGATGCTAACGAACGGTGCGCCCGCGTGATCGGGCTACTGCGTGATTGAGACGCCTGAAACCAGTCGTTTCAGCTTGTCCCAACTCGAATTTCTACCATGTTGTGAAAAAAGGATCAAGCATCTGAACGTCTCGTCAGTAATAGTCAGCAATCGCAGTCTTGCTTTGATCTGGCCTGGCCCTCGCGTAGAATCCCTGCGGTTTCGAGCACATCCTTTGAGCGACAGAAAATACCGCATTCGCGGCTATCAGGACGACGACCGGGACCGGCCCCAGAAGCCAGCCGGACCCCGCCCGGCTCCAGAGCCCGGTGCGCCAGCCGGCGCCCGCCGCATTTCACAGGATGGGCCGCGAAATATCAACATGCCGGGGTTCAGGCAGGTTGTCCGATGCTCGCGGTGTGGCGCGGTCATCGAGGAGTCCGTAGGCCTCGAAAGCCGGTGCCAGCGGTGCGGCACCGAACTCCACGCCTGCTCGCAGTGCGCCTCTTTCGACCCAGGAAGCCGCTTCGAGTGCATGCAACCCATCACCGTGCGGGTCTCCTCGAAAGGGGCCAAGAACAGCTGCTCCTCCTTTGAGCCGCGCACAACCGTCGAGCGTGAAACGACCACGCCCCGCGTCGATGACGCCCGCAAGGCGTTCGACGATCTCTTCAAGTTTTAGTCTCTAGAGACCAGAGACTAGCGACCAAAGACTACAGAACTGCACAGATCCTCCCGATATTGCGGGGGCACGGCACGCCGGGCGTTCCCCCGGTCTCGCTGGCGGAAAGCGGATGAGCTCGTGGCGGCGGTGAATCGCGTTGCGAAAAGCAGTCTCCGGCGAGGGGAGGTCCGTTCGACTGACTCTCCAGCCACACCCCTGGACGATGCCGATGCGGTGATGGTGCGCGTCGCCCTGACCGTAGAGGGGCGCGACCCTGGCACCGCTGAACATTGCCGCCGGCTCTCGAATTACGCCACAGCGCTGGGACAGCGGATTGGACTTGGCGCGGACGACCTTGCCGCGCTCCGTCAGGGGGGCTATCTGCACGACATCGGCAAGATCGCGATTCCCGCGGCGGTTCTCCAAAAACGCGGCGCCCTGTCGAGGGACGAGCGCACGCTGGTCGAGCAGCACACCCTGATCGGGGATCGTTTTTGCGCAGCCGTCCCTGCTCTTCAGCACGTTCGCCCGATCGTCCGGCACCACCACGAACGCCTTGATGGCAGCGGGTATCCGGACGGGCTGCGCGGCGACGAGATCCCGTTGCTCGCGCGCATTGTCGGCATTGTCGACGTGTTCGACGCGCTGATGGCCGCGCGGCCCTACAAGGATGCGATGCCGTTCGATCGCGCGGCGGAAGTCCTGCAACTGGAAGCGACGCGTGGCTGGCGCTGTGTCGACCTCGTCAGCACATTCCTGAATATGGTCGCTTGTGACGGAGTTCTCACATCGCCCGGCGGAGCGATCGAGGCTGGCGGAGGGAGAGGGATTCGAACCCCCGGAACCCTTCCGGGTTCAACGGTTTTCAAGACCGCCGCCTTCAACCACTCGGCCATCCCTCCGCATCGAACGACGCCGGTGGCTGCCCACGCGGCGGGCTCGTAGATCGCCGATCGTCGCAGCTTTGGGTGTCGAATAGCAAGGCGCCCCGCGGTCATCCGTGTACATGACAATGGCGGCCATCGCTGGCCGCCACTGTTGACCTTCCGCGAGCGTAACCGACTTGAGGTTAGGCCTGCTGTCTGAACCGTCTACGGAGCCCCGCAATGGCGCCAGCGCCCAGGAGCGTGAGCAACGTCGGTTCCGGAGCGACACCCGAGACACTCGTTACGCTGGTTGGCGTCGAGGTACTGGTAGTTGACGTGGTCGGTTTGCACTTGTTCGTGCTGTTGATACACACGTTGTCGATACCGATCGTTGGTGGCCAGTCGATGAAGCGGAGGCCATTCACAGGAGTGGCAAAGCTGAAGGATACCTGCGCCGGGGCTTTCTGCGCCGACTTCTCGCTATTCGTCAACGGCGACCGGTCGTTCGGATCCACCGGGAAGGCACCGTAGGCCTTCAGCCATTCCGTGCTCTGACTGACATACTTGTTGGTCGAAGTCGTGAACGTGAAGTCTGGGAACCCCGACGAACAAGCGCCCACGCTGCACGAATCGTCCGGAAAAATCTGGTAGTCGAACGTGATGTTGGAGATCGTCAACCCAGTGAAGAGCATCTGGATCTGGGTGGTTCCCCACGAGTACAGGAACGTGTCGTTGGCGCCGCCATGCGACACCCCGCCATCCTCGGTTCCGAGGGTCAAAGACACGCCACCGGGTCCGATGACGTGACCTTCGCCGTTGTAGGTCTTCGTCGCGGTGGAACCAGTCAAGGCGACCGACTTTCCGGCCCCGAGTACCCCGTTCATGTAGGTCTGGACCGTAGTGTTGTTCGCGTCGTTCGCAAGCGAATTAAAGTCGAACAGAATTCCGTCCGCGTATGCAGGTCCACTCCCGAGCACCAGGGACAGGATGGTCCCTACCACGTATTTCTTCATATGAGTCCGTCTCCCCAAGCTCAGCATGAGCACCGGCCTCTTGAGCAAGTCTTGTGCCTGTTTGAATCTAGGCGCGTACGCTCGGTTATGAGGCGTTCTTAGAGATCTTGCGGCAATCGATCAAATGGGCCCACCAAAAAGGCTTCCAATCGAAGACCTTTATGTCTCCCAAGCGCCTTCCGGCGCGACTTCCCCCGGGTTCGAACCTGCAGTTCCTTGGGCTGAGGGCGTTCAGGGCCCGTTCGCAACGCTCAGCTATGATGAGCGGCATCCGAGATGTCCCCGAGCGGCTCCGAGATCACTCCAGACCAGTTCCGAAAGCTGACACGCGAACTCGAGAACTTTCGTGACATTGCTCAGCAGCTCGTCCCGCTGCCGGGCGAGATCCCCACGATTCCCGGTTTCGATATCTGGGGCGGCGCGCTCCCGTTGGCCGGGCCGGTAGGCGGCGACCACATTACCTACATCGACTTCAAGAAGCGGTTCGATCTGCCGGCCCGGATCAACCAGGCGCGCGAGGCAGGACGTCCCGACGTCGTGGAGAACCTCACGCGCTGTCAACACACCGGTGGAATCGCCCTCATCGACGTATCGGGCCATCGGATGACCGACGCGTTGCTCGCCGCAATGCTGCATCAGGCGTTCCTGCTCGGCGCGCTGTATGAGTTGGACCGCTTCGGGCAGATCACGCGGCACCTGTTCGAGAATCTCAACACACGCTTCTATCAATCTTCAGGGACGAACAAGTTCGTCTCGTTCATCTACGGAGAGATCTCCGAAGATGCCAAGTTCCGGTTTCTCTCGGCCGGGCAACCCTATCCGTCGGTCTTTTCCTATCGACACGGCCGATTCATGGAGGTCAGCCCGCACCTCTGCCTGTCGTTCCCCCCTCTCGGAATGCTGCCGTCATTCAATGTCATAGACAGGAACACGACCGAGAGCGTGCTGGGATTCAAAGAGGGTTACGAGATCAATGAATGGACGCTGATGGGCCGGGGAGACATCCTTTTGCTCCACAGCGACGGACTGACCGAGCACAGCGGCCCGAATGGAGCGTACGCGCCTCAACGACTCGAGCAGACGCTTCGCGACGTCAAAGACCTCGGCGCGCGGCACATCTTTGACGCGATTACGCATGACCTCGCGGTCTTTGCCACACCAACAGACGACATCAGCCTCGTCGTCATCAAACGCACCTGACTCGACGTCGTCCAACGGACGTGAAGGGTTTGACGCCTTTCGCTGATCCGACGTATAACCCGCTAGCTTTCTTCAGAAGGAGCTTCGATGACCAATCCCGTGACCACGCGTGGCCAAGCCGACCTGAGCTGGCAGTCTGATACCGCGCTCGCCTACGCGATTTTCAGGCTGACGTTCGGCGTCAATCTGATGCTGCGTGGAATCGATCGCGTCTTCATCATGGGGCTGGACAACTTCGGCAACGGCATGGTCAAGCAATTCGAAATGACGTGGCTCGGCCCGGCGATGATTCAACCGTTTGCGCACACGATCCCCTGGATTGAGATGGCGATGGGGGCGCTGATCCTCGTGGGACTGTTCACGCGGCCCGCGCTGGTCGTCGGCGGTCTGATGATGGCGAGCCTCACGTTCGGGACGATGTTCCTGCGGAACTTTGACCTGGCCTGGCTCCAGTTGACGTACGCGATCGCCTTCTTCCTGCTGCTGGCAACGCGATCCTGGAACGTGATTTCGCTAGACCGGATGCTCGGGAAGTCTTAACGCGTTCTACGTTCTCTTTCTGATAATGCTCTGGCCGTCCATGTACGGCCGGAGCGCTTCGGGAATCACCACCGACCCGTCTTCCTGCTGGTAGTTCTCCAGAATCGCAATCAGCGTTCGACCAACAGCCAGACCAGATCCGTTCAAGGTATGGGCGAAGTCGGCCTTCCCTGCACCGGTCGGGCGGAACTTGATGTTCGCGCGGCGCGCCTGAAACGCTTCGGTGTTGCTGCAGGAAGAAATCTCGCGGAACGTGTTCTGGCTGGGCAGCCACACTTCGATGTCGTAGGTCTTCGCGGACGCAAACCCCATGTCGCCCGTGGAGAGCAGCATCGTCCTGAACGGCAGTCCCAGACGTTTCAGCACTTCTTCGGCGTTGCCCGTCAACCGCTCGAGTTCGTTGTGAGATTCCTCGGGCGTGGAGAAAACCATCAGTTCGACCTTGTCGAACTGATGCTGGCGGATCAGGCCTCGAACATCGGCGCCGTAGGATCCTGCCTCACTCCGAAAACATGGCGTGTAGGCGGTGTAACGAATCGGCAGCGTTCTGCCGTCCAGAATCTCGCCGCGGTGCATGTTGGTGAGAGGGACTTCCGCGGTGGGCACCATGTAGAGATCCCACTCGCCAGCAATCTTGAACAGATCCGCTTCGAACTTCGGGAGGTTGCCGGTGCCGGTGAGCGATGCCGTATTCGCCATGAACGGCGGCTCGACTTCCGTATAGCCATGTTCTCGTGTGTGCAGGTCGAGCATGAAATTGATCAATGCTCGCGCCAGCCTCGCACCGGCGCCGATGAGAACGGTAAATCGCGCGCCCGCAATCTTGGTGCCTCGCTCGAAATCGATGATGCCGAGTGCCGGACCCAGGTCCCAGTGGGCCTGTGGTGTAAAGGCGAAGCTTCCTGGAGTTCCGTGCCGGCGCACTTCGGCATTGTCTGCGGCGCTCTTGCCCACCGGAACGCTCGCGTGAGGAAGATTCGGGATCATCAGGAGGCCGCGCGTTCGTCGTTCCTCGACGGATTCGAGCACGGCGCCGAGTTCCTTGATCTGTTGAGCACGCTGCCGGCTGGCTTCCTGAATGGCGGTGACGTCCTGCCCGCTGCGCTTCGCGCGAGCGACCTCTTCCCCTGCGGAGTTCTGGTCGCGCTTCAAGCCTTCGAGTTCTGGAAGCAGCTTGCGTCGTTCGGCCTCGAGGCCCACCAACGCATCGAGCTCAGCATCCAGATTCGCACCTCGCTGACGGAGGGCGGTCCGGATCACTTCAACGTTGTCGCGAAAAAGCGCGGGATCGATCATCGTGTGTCGATCCTATAACAGCGTTCCTGGGGTACGATGCGCGGATGGTCGCACCCATACGAAAAGCGGTATTTCCTGCCGCGGGACTCGGGACTCGATTCCTGCCCGCCACGAAGGCTCAGCCAAAGGAAATGCTGGTGCTGGTGGACAAGCCAGTCATCCAGTACGGCGTCGAAGAGGCGGCGCAGTCCGGCGTTCCCAACATCATCATCGTCACCGGTCGCGGCAAGAACGCGATCGAGGATCACTTCGACGTTGCGGTCGAGCTTGAAAGTTTTCTCACGCAGCGGGGAAAGACAGCTCAGCTCGAAGAGATCCGGAAGATCGCTCGCGCGATCAATGTGGCATACGTTCGTCAGGGTGAACCCCTCGGCCTCGGCCACGCGGTGCTCGTCACCAAGAATCTCGTCGGGAATGAACCCTTCGCGGTCATCCTGGGAGACGACGTCATTGACGCGAATCCGCCGGCGCTACGGCAGATGATCGACGTCTACGAACGGCTGGACGGTCCCGTCCTCGCTGTTGAGCGCGTCCCCAGGGAAGCTGTGTCGAGCTATGGCATCGTTGCGTTCGACGACACGGAGAACCTTGGCAAAGGCGTGTATCGCGTCAAGGATCTTGTGGAAAAGCCGCGCGTCGAAGACGCTCCGTCGAACCTGGCCATCATCGGCCGCTACATCCTGACGCCAGATATCTTTGCCGCACTTGAAGCGACGGCCAGCGATCGAACCGGTGAGATTCAGCTCACGGACGGGCTGCGCCGGCTGTTGAAGGAACGCCCTATCTATGTGTGCGAAATCGACGGCGTGCGACACGACACGGGGAATAAACTCGGCTTTCTGAAAGCGCTGGTCTACTTCGCACTCCAACGCCCGGAGCTCGCCGTTCCGTTCCGGGAATACCTCGAGTCGCTGGATCTGAAGATCGGCGCGGGCCGCTAGTCCTTCGTCCCGGACGTCGGGGTAGATGAGGCCGCGGGCTTGGGGGCCGATTCTGTCTTCTCTGTCTTCGTCGAATCTGATTTCGAGTCCGACGATCCGCTGCTCTGCGCGGCGGCTCCGTCCGAGTTCGCGTCCTTCGATTTCTGGGACGACTTCTCGGACTTCCCGGACTCCCCACCCTGCCTCGCGTAATCCGTGATGTAGAAACCCGATCCTTTGAACTGGATGGCGGGAGCAGACTGAAGGCGCCTGACTGGACCGCCCTGACAGTTGGGACAGCTCTCCACTGGAGGATCGGAAAACTTCCGGATGAGTTCGAACCGGCGACCGCAGGCCTCGCACTCGTATTCGTAGAGCGGCATGGCTTAGACGAGCACCGGATCGGTTGACTCACCGAGCAGCAGGCGGCGCTGCGCCCAGAAGGGAGCATTGCCCTGGGCGAGCACGGCATCGTGGAAGGCGCGCATGGAGAACTTGCCGCCCTGCTGTTCCTTCCAGTCATGGCGCAGTTTCAACATCATCAGCTTTCCAATCGAGTACACGAGGTATGTCGGGTCGAAGGTGCCGCGCTCGGCTTCGCGCCGGGCCGTCGCTTCCTCGAGAAACGCTTCGTCCCGGAAAAACCGCATCCCCTGCTCTACCGAGAGGTCCTCACAGTGGAGCCGAATCGCAACCACGAATCGAGCAAGTCGCACGAGCGCTTCCGCCAGCTGTCCGAGCTTGAATGCCGAGTCGCCCTTTCGGAATCCCGCCTCCACCATCATGTGCTCACTGTAGTGCGCCCAGCCCTCGACAAATGACGCTGAGGCGAACATGAGCGACTTGCGAACCTTCGAATCCACGCGCCGGAGGTGCTGATAGTGGAGAAAGTGTCCCGGGTAGACCTCGTGAATCGAAATATTCCAGAGCGTGGGCACATTGAAGTCGCGCATGTGCTCCTTCTGGCGCTCTGGTGACCAGGTCCGATCGACGTCCGTCAGATAGTAGTACGCCTGACTGGGCTTGCTTTCAAAGGGCCCCGGCGTCCACATGCTTGCGAAGGCCCACCGGTAGAACTCAGGCGATGGCGCGACAACGACCGGCTCGGATTCCGGGACCGACACGATCGACTGCCGCTGAAGAAATGAGAGGAGCTCAGCCAGTTGCTCGTTCGCTGTCGATACGAGCTGACCCGGCTGAGGGTGCTGTTCCTTGGCCTTTCGCCAGGCGGCAGTCGGGTCACCGCCGTTGAGTCGTCCGGCGACGGTTCGGAACTCCTCCTGGACCTCGTTCAGCTCCCGCAGTGCTATTGAAAGCAGCCGATCGGCGTCCAGGGTGACACCTTCTTCCAGTCTCAGCTTCTTTTCAAACGTTTCGCGACCCAGGCGGAACGAACCTCGCGCGCGCGGAGCCAGGTCCGTCTCAAGGTAGTCGATGAATCCCGAAATGGAGTGCGCGACTTCCGTGGACGCATCTGCCAGGTCGCCGAGGATGTGAAGGTCGTCGAGCCGGGAAAACGCTCTCGGCAAGTCGGCTTCAATGAACTTCAGCGTCCCCCGCCAGGTTTCGAGGCCGATCTTGACGAAAATCCCCGCCGACTCCCGGATGTTCTCTCGAGCCGCATCGACAAGCCTGGGCACCTGCCGGAGCTTCGAGACAATCCGGCGGGCCCGTTCAGCTTCCGGAGCATGGCCGAACAGTGCCTGGCCGGCGAGGCTTGCGCCTACGGCGTCGGCGTAGAGGTGCGGACTTCGTTCCCACGACCGAACGGTCTCGAGGTCGTGCATCCGGGCCTCGATGTTGGCCGCGACAATCGCATGTTCGATCTGCTCGACGGGCCGAAGACCAGCCGTCTCGATTTGCTGGAGGCGGCGGCCGAAGCCGGCGAGCGTCCGAAGGTGTGTATCTACCGCTGACCGGCTGAGGTCTTCGAGAAGGTCGTCGTGCTGGTGCACGCCATCCAGCGCGGCCTGGCTCGGGAGCACCTCATGAAGATAGGCGAGGTAGTCGTCAACAAAGTGCGGGAACGGCTCCGATAGGTACATGCGTAGTCATGGCTGGCGCTCAGTGATTCGGCGACGACGCGAGCGCACATCTCGCAATGGTACAATAACTTTCGGCCCGATGTCCGGCACGCTGTTCGTCGTCGCCACTCCGATCGGCAACCTCGAGGACATCACGCTGCGGGCCCTTCGGGTGCTGCGTGAAGCGGACCTGATTGCCGCAGAAGACACCCGAAGAACGGCGAAACTCCTGGCGCACTACGCGATCTCGACGCCCACCATCAGCTTTCACGAACACAATAGTCGCCAGCGTGTTCCGGAACTCATCGAGCGCCTCCAAGCTGGTGGCAAAGTGGCGCTGGTGAGCGATGCCGGCACCCCGGGGATAGCCGATCCTGGTATCGCACTGGTGCAGGCCTGCTGGGAGAAATCGATTCCGATCGACCCCGTTCCTGGAGCTTCGGCTCCCCTTGCCGCAGCTGTCGCATCAGGGTTTCCGCTCGAGCCGTTGACCATCGTGGGCTTCGTCCCTGCACGGGCAAATGACAGAACAAGGTGGCTCCAGAGGCTCAGAGAGACGCCGTCAACCATTGTGTTCTTTGAATCGCCTCATCGGATTGAACGAACCCTTGCCGAATTGGCTGTTTATTTTGGCGATAGACCAATTTGCGTGGGCCGAGAGTTGACAAAGGTTCATCAGGAGCTCATTCGAGGGGATTCGGCATCTATTATTGGTCGAATAACAAACCCTAAGGGTGAGTTCACAGTTGTTATAGGACCACAGACCGCGTCAACGTCCCTCACAGAGGCTCCACCAGACGAACAGATCTATAGTGAATTCTGTGGTTTGACCAATGAAGCCCCTAGTCGGCGGGCCGCCGTGGCGGAGCTGGCGACCAAGTATGGTCTTACGACCAAATATGTCTATTCGGCGATCGAACGCCTTCGCGGAGTGAATTCCTAGGTGACCGCGTCTACTGATATCCACATCGTGATTCTCGCCGCAGGCCAGGGGACTCGAATGAAGTCCAGGCTGCCAAAAGTCCTCCATTGCGCCGTCGGCCGGTCGCTCCTGGAGCACGTCCTCCACAGTGCGAGCACGCTCTCGCCAGCCACTGTCACCGTGGTTGTAGGGCATGAGGCCGAAAGCGTCGAACGCAGCCTGGCGGGTCGAGACAACGTCAACTGCGTGGTCCAGTCTCCTCAGCGCGGCACCGCCCACGCCCTGCAACAAGCGGAACCGCTCCTCGTGGGTCGTACCGGGACCGTGGTGTTGCTGTCGGGCGACGTTCCGCTCTTGACCGGAGAAACGCTCCAGAAACTGGTTCATACCCATCAGGCCGCCAAAGCAGCTGCTACGGTGGTCACCGCTGTGGTGGAGCGGCCATACGGCTACGGCCGGATCATCCGGTCACGCGGCCGCATCGCCCGAATCGTCGAGGAGCGGGATGCGTCCCCGACCGAGCGACAGGTTCACGAGATTAACAGCGGCATTTACGCCTTCGACGCGGCTCCGCTTTTCGACGCGCTCAGGGGTATCGCCACCACCAACGCGCAAGGGGAGTACTACCTGACCGACGTCGTCGCCATCTACCGCCGGCGTCGGCTGACCGTCGAGACGCTTGTCGTCGGAGACCCGAGAGAGGTTCGAGGAGTCAACAACCGCAGTGAACTCGCGGAAGTGAGCGCCATCATGAGACAGAAGAAGAACGAGGAATTGATGGCCGCCGGGGTGACCATCGTTGACCCCGCCAGCACGTTCATCGATTCAGACGTGGTGGTCGGGCCTGACACAGTGATTCACCCGGGTGTGGTTATCCAGGGACAGTCCAAGGTTGGCGCGGCCTGCGAAATTCACGCGTACGTCCGCATCGCCGACTCGGAACTGGCCGATAAAGTGACTGTTCTCAACTTCTGCGTCATTTCTGGTGCGCGGGTTGCAGAGGGTGCGAGCGTCGGGCCCTTTGCCCACCTTCGTCCGGCGACCCAGGTGGGCCAGGGTGCCAAGGTCGGCAATTTCGTGGAGCTGAAGAAGACCTCGCTTGGCCCCGGGTCAAAGGCCGGCCATCTGGCCTACCTGGGCGACGCGACGATAGGCGCCAACGTCAATGTGGGGGCGGGAACCATCACCTGCAACTACGACGGCGAGCGCAAGCACGAGACGGTGATTGAGGACAACGCGTTCATCGGGAGCGACTCACAGCTTATTGCTCCCGTGAGGGTCGGGCGCGGCGCCTACGTGGGCGCCGGCTCCTCGATCACGCGGGACGTGCCGGCCGACGCACTTGGCATCGCACGCGGACGCCAGGAGAACGTCGAGGGCTGGGTCACGCGGAAGAAGAAAGCGCCAGACAAGGCGTAGAAGACCGGGAATCCGGATCGGGAGTAAATCATGTGCGGAATCATTGGGTACATCGGTTCCAGGCCGGTGGTACCCGTGCTGCTCGACGGACTGCGACGGATGGAGTATCGCGGCTACGACTCCGCCGGAGTTGCTGTCGTGAATCCTGAGGGCATCACCCTCCGCCGATCCGCGGGGAAGCTCGTCAACCTGGAGCAGGAGATTCAGGCCCGGCCGGTCAACGGGTTCTACGGCATCGGCCACACGCGCTGGGCCACCCACGGTCGGCCCACCGAGGAAAATGCCCATCCCCACCGCGACTGCAAAGGCCGTATCGTCGTTGTCCACAACGGCATCATCGAAAACTATCTCGAGCTGAAGCGAGAGCTACAGGCCCAGGGCCACGAGTTCAAAACCGAAACAGACACTGAAATCGTCGCCCACCTGGTCGAGCGAGAGACGCGCGATGACGGGCTCGACGCCGCCGTTCGGCGAGCGCTCGTTTTCATGCGCGGGATGTTCGCGGTCGTGCTGGTGTCGATGGACGATCCGGAAAAGATCGTGGCCGTCAGCAACGGTCCACCGCTCGTCGTCGGCCTCGGCGAGAACGAATTTTTCGTGGCCTCGGATGTCCCCGCGATCCTGGCGCACACCCGGGATGTCGTGTTTCTCGGTGACGAGGAGATCGCTGTCATCACCCGGTCGGGCGTGGCCTTTACCGACTTCAACGGCCGCGCGGTCTCCAAGACCACACAGCGCGTGCTGTGGGATCCAATCGCTGCAGAGAAGGCGGGCTACAAGCACTTCATGCTCAAGGAGATCCATGAGCAGCCGTCCGCGGCGCGCGACACGATTCTTGGCCGGGTCTCGCTCGACCGCGGCCGAATCTTCCTCGAGGATCTCAACCTGTCGGAAGACACCTTCCGTGGTCTCGAGAAGATCACGATCCTCGCCTGCGGCACATCCTGGCACGCCGCGCTCGTCGGTAAGTACCTGATCGAAGCGCTCGCCCAGATTCCCGTTGAAGTGGACTACGCCTCGGAATACCGGTACCGCAATCCGATCGTGACGAACAAGGAACTGGCCATCGTCATGACGCAGTCTGGCGAGACCGCCGACACCCTCGCTGCGCTGCGCGAGGCGCGGAAGAAGGGCGCGGCCAGTATCGCGATCTGCAACGTTGTGGGAAGCATGGCGACGCGCGAGGCCACCGGCACCGTCTATACCCATGCGGGTCCCGAGATCGGCGTCGCGTCCACCAAGGCGTTCACCTCGCAGCTCGTCGCCCTCCAGTTACTTGGCCTGTACCTCGCACAAACGCGCGGAACACTGCCGGCCGAGGAGATCCGCGGTCACATCGAGGAGCTCCTGCAGGTTCCGCAGTTGATCGAACGCGCCCTGGACGCATCAGCAGCCACCGAGAAGGTGGCAGAACGGTTCTACAACCGGACCGACTTCCTCTTCCTTGCACGCGGGATCAACTATCCGATCGCCCTCGAGGGCGCGTTGAAGCTCAAGGAGATCTCCTACATCCATGCCGAAGGGTACCCAGCGGGCGAGATGAAACACGGGCCCATTGCGCTCATCGACGAGCGCATGCCGGTTGTGGCGCTTGCACCGAACGATCACGTCTTCGAAAAGATGCTGGGGAACATCCAGGAAGCTAAAGCACGCGGTGGCTCTGTGATCGCGATCACCACCGAAGGAGACGATCGAATCGTGGCTGCGCTCGACACCGGTGACGTGAACCTGTCGATGCCAGCCACCACCCCGCTCCTGACGCCCATCGTCATGACGATTCCCCTGCAGTTGCTCGCGTACCACATCTCCGTGCGTCGCGGCTGCGATGTTGATCAACCGAGGAACCTGGCCAAGAGCGTCACAGTAGAATAGTAGGCGTCCGCCTACTGCAATGAGTCTCGTCGCAAGCCTCAATCCTGAACAACAGGACGCTGTTCTACAGACTGATGGACCGCTCCTGATCCTTGCAGGTGCCGGGTCCGGCAAGACGCGCGTGATCGCTCACCGCATCGCTCACATCGTGAGCAGCGGGATCTGCCCGCCCGACCGCGTGCTCGCCGTCACCTTTACGAACAAAGCCGCGGGCGAAATGCGTTCGCGCGTCGAAGCGCTCCTCGACATGGACTGTCGGCAGATGTGGATTTCGACGTTTCATGCGCTGTGCGCACGGCTGCTCCGTCGGGAAGGCCCGCACGTCGGTTTGTCGCGAGACTTCGTCATCTACGACTCTACCGACCAGTTGACGGTGATCAAGCAGGCCATGCGTCAGACCGGGATGGAAGATTCAACCGTGCAGCCAAGACTCGCACTGTCGCGGATCAGCCATGCGAAGAATCGCATGGAAGGTCCGAGTGCATTTGGCGGGGATGCCTGGAATCCGCAGAATCGTCAGATCGGCGCGCTGTATGAGCTCTACCTGAAAGCACTGAAGGATGCGAACGCGCTCGACTTCGACGACCTGCTGCTCAAAACAGTGGAGCTCTTCGAAGAGTCGGAAGTGGTCCGCGACAGGTACAGCGAAAAGTTTCGCTACGTGATGGTGGACGAATACCAGGACACCAACAGGCCGCAGTACTTGCTCATCCAGCGGCTTGCGTCGCGTCACAGGAACCTGTGCGTCGTCGGCGATCCCGATCAGTCCATCTACAAGTGGCGCGGCGCCGACCTGAAGAACATCCTGGACTTCGAGCACGACTTTTCCGAGGCGCGCATCGTGAAGCTCGAGCGCAACTACCGCTCGACCCAGATGATCCTCGACGCCGCGTCGGCCGTCATCGCCCAGAACCGCAACAGGAAAGAGAAGCGACTGTATACGGAGCAGGTCGGCGGCGCCCGTGTCCTGTATTACCGCGCCGGAGATGATCTCGACGAAGCAGAGTTCGTCGCGCGAACGTCCAGGACGGCCTTGCGGGAGGATGAGGACAACACCGTGGCGGTGCTGTACCGCACGAACGCCCAGTCCCGCACGCTTGAAGACGCGCTTCGACGGGCGAACATCGCCTACAAGATCATCGGCGGCGTCCGGTTTTACGAGCGAAAGGAAATCAAGGATGTCCTCGCCTACCTGAAACTGGTCCTGAACCCGCACGACAGCGTCAGTCTTCGGCGGGTGATCAATGTTCCGGCCAGGGGCATCGGAAAAGGTGTTCTGGACTCCCTCGATGCGGTGGCGCTGGACGAAGGCACGGAACTACCGCTGCTCATGGCGGGCCTTCAGCCGGTTGTCGCGGCGAACTCACTCTGGGCACGCCTGCTCCATGCGGTGGAGCAGCGACTGGTCGCGCCACGCGCCCTTGCATCCCTCGTCGCCTTCCGCGATCTCATCGTCAACCTGGCCGCAATGGCTTCTCGTGAGACGGTCTCGATCGCAATCGGGAAGGTCATCGATCAGTCGGGATACCTGCAGGATCTCCGCGAGGAGCGTAGTGAGGAAGCAGAAGGCCGAATCGAGAACCTGATGGAACTCGTGTCGGCCGCTCGCGAGTACGAGTCCCGGGGTGCCGAGCCATCGCTCGCCGGCTTCGTGGATCAGTTGTCACTGCTCTCGGACGTGGACGAGGAAGAAGGCGCGCGCGAGGCGAGGGTCGTCATGATGACGATGCACAGCGCGAAGGGTCTGGAATTTCCGATCGTCATGATCACGGGACTCGAGGAAGGGCTCTTTCCACACTCGCGTTCGCTGGATGACGAGGCGGAGATGGAGGAGGAGCGCCGGCTCTGCTACGTGGGGATCACGCGTGCGGAGCGTCGGCTCGTGCTTACGTCAGCCGCGCGGCGACGGGTGTTTGGCGACTATCAGTCGCGGGAGCCCTCCCGCTTCATTGACGAGATTCCACCTGCGCTGATCGAAGTCGTTGAATCCACGTTCGCGACGCCTCGCCAGGGCTCGATGCCACAGTTTCGTGCTGGTTCCTATGGACGGGGAGCAGGCGGTCGAAGGGTTCGAGAAGAACCCGCGCCATATGTCTACGAGGATGAGGATCAGTCAGCGCCAGGAGGCCTCAAGCCAGGTCTTCGTGTGAAGCATCCAGCTTTCGGCGAGGGCACGGTGCTCAGCGTCGAGCCCCTCGAGGACGACACCAAGCTTGTCGTCCGCTTCGTCTCGGTTGGTCAAAAAACGCTTCGCGCGAAGTTCGCGAAGTTGCAGCCAGCGTAATCGTCAGGCGCCTTCAGCGGGTGGTTCACCGCTGTTCACAGGACCCTCTGCTTCCGGCTCCTCGTCGTCCTTCTCAGCAAGCCGCACGATCGACACCGCCAGATCGTCGCCTTCGGTGTCAATCAACCGGACTCCCTGCGTCGAGCGTCCGATCGTTCGGATATCCCGCGACGCCATGCGCAGGATTTTTCCCTGTTGCGTAATCAGCATCAACTCTTCGTCATCGGTCACTTGAATGATGCCGACGACCTTGCCATTCCGCTCGCTGGTCTGGATATTGATGATGCCCACGCCGCCGCGAGTCTGAACGCGGTACTCGTCGAGCTCCGTCCGCTTGCCGTAGCCTTGCTCTGTCACGGAAAGAATGGTGCCTCCGGGCCGGAGCACTTCCATGGCCATCGCCGAATCGCCCTCTCGCAACGAAATGCCTCTGACGCCGAACGCAGACCGGCCCATCGGCCGTACGTCGGTCTCCGCAAAGCGAATGGACATGCCGTCGCGCGTGCCGATGAATATCTCCCCGTTGCCGTCCGACACCTGCGCATCGATCACCGCGTCGCCATCCTCGACGCCCATGGCGATGATGCCGCCAGCCCTCGGATTGCTGAACGCGGACAGTTCGGTCTTCTTCACAACGCCATGGCGCGTGCCCATGACGATGAACTTGTCGGCCTCGAACTCCTTGACCGTGAGAAGCGCCGCGATCCGTTCGCCCTCTTCCATTGAGACCAGGTTCGCGATCGCCTTGCCACGGCCGTCTGGACCCACGTCCGGAATCTCGTAGACCTTCAGCCAGTACACCCGGCCTCGATCCGAGAAGATCAAGACGTACGCGTGCGTTGACGCCACAAAGAGGTGGCTGACAAAGTCCTCTTCCCTGGTGCGCATACCGATCCGGCCTTTGCCGCCGCGCCGCTGGTTTCGATAGTTCGTGATCGCGGTGCGCTTGATGTAGCCGGTGTTGCTGACGGTGATCGCCATGTCCTCTTCGGCGATCAGATCCTCGATGCGGAACTCGTCTTCGTCTTCCAGAATCTGCGTGCGGCGATCATCTCCGTGTTTCTCGCGAACGGCCCTGAGCTCATCGACAATGATCTGCATCACGAGCTTTTCGCTCGAGAGGATCGCCAGCAGGCGCTGGATGAGGGCGAGGAGTTCCGCGAGTTCGTCGAGGATCTTCTGCCGCTCGAGGCCGGTCAGTCGCTGCAGCTGCATGTCCAGGATCGCCTGAGCCTGAATCTGACTGAGGCCGAACTGCACCATCAGTCCTTCTCTGGCCGCGCCCGGATTGGCCGCGTTGCGAATCAGCGTGATCACCGCATCCAGTTGGTCGAGCGCGATACGGAGTCCTTCGAGAATATGCCGGCGGGCCTCCGCCTTACGCAATTCGAACTCGGTACGCCGGCGGACGACCTCTCGCCGGAACTCCACAAAACTATCGATCAACTCGACGAGTGACAGCACCTTCGGTCGGCCCCCGACGATGGCCAGCATGATGATGCCGAAGCTGCTCTGCAGCGCGGTGTGCTTGTACAGGTTGTTGAGGACGACGTCGCCCACTTCGCCGCGCTTCAGGTCAATAACGATTCGCAGGCCGTCGCGATCCGATTCGTCTCGGATATCCGAAATGCCTTCGAGCGTTTTCTCACGAACGAGGTCCGCGATTCGCTCAATGAGCCGCGCCTTATTGACCTGGTACGGGATCGCGTCAATCACAATCGACGAACGGTCGCCCTTCTTCGAGACTTCGATCTCGGTCTTGGCGCGCATCACCACCGCACCGCGACCTGTGAGATACGCCTGTCGGATGCCCTGACGGCCGACGATGTAGGCGCCGGTCGGGAAGTCGGGACCGGGCACGAGCTCGAGCAGTTTGCGCTGCTTCTCCGAGAGCGTGGGCGGTGTCGCCTCCTGAGCGCTTTCGATGGTCCAGATGGCGGCGTCGATGACCTCGCGCATGTTGTGCGGAGGCATGTTGGTCGCCATCCCGACGGCAATGCCCGTCGATCCGTTGACGAGCAGGTTCGGATACGGCGCCGCAAAGACTGTCGGCTCTTCAGTTGTTTCGTCGAAGTTGGGGACGAAGTCTACCGTGTCCTTGTCGAGATCGGCCATCAAGGCTTCGGCGAGCGATTCGAGCCGTGCCTCGGTATACCGATAGGCCGCCGGTGGATCGCCATCGACCGAGCCGAAATTCCCCTGGCCATCGACCAGGAGGTACCGCATGTTGAAGTCCTGGGCGAGACGCACCAGCGTGTCGTACGCCGGCGCATCGCCGTGCGGATGATAGTTGCCGATGACCTCGCCGACGATCTTCGCGCACTTGCGGTACGCGCGATTGGACGCGAGCCCCATCTGGCGCATGGCGTACAACACGCGCCGGTGCGCCGGCTTCAACCCGTCGCGGACGTCTGGCAGCGCTCGCCCGATGATCACGCTCATGGCGTAATCCATGTACGAGCGCTTCATCTCGTCTTCGATGTTGACCGGTATCTTGTTTTGTTCGGGTGCGTTCATGGATGGCGTATGGTGGTCGAGTCCTCGCGGTCTCGAGGCTTATACGTCGAGGTTCCTGACGTCGAGTGCGTTGTCTTCGATGAACTTGCGGCGCGGCTCTACCTGATCGCCCATGAGGGTCGTGAACATCTGGTCAGCCTCGGCGTGGTCCTCGGCGCGGACCTGCAACAAGGTTCGATGCGCCGGGTCCATCGTCGTCATCCACAGCGTGTCAGGATTCATCTCGCCCAGACCCTTGTAGCGATTGACTGCAACGCCCTTCTTGCCGGCGGCAATGAAGAAGTCCACAAAGGCGTCCGCATTTTCCAGCGTGGCGTCGGGTTCTTTGCGAGACTTCGCTCCACCAACAGCCGTCGCCACACCACTCGTCTCCGGAACCGACGCCGCTGGCTCGTCGGCCACTGTGGCATCGTCCGCTTCCGCGGCATCCGTTTGAACCGCACCAGGCTCGCCGGCGGCAGCGACCTTCACCACGACGGGAAACTTGATGTCCCGAATCTCACGATATGCCGCCTCTAATGTCCGGTATTCGCCGGACGTCAGAAACTCCACGCCGATCGTGTAGCGGCGTGGGTACCCTTGCGAACGATCCTCGACCGCCAAGGCAAACGCGTTGTGCTCGTTGTCGCGATCAACCGTAACGGTGCGCAGGGGGGTCGTCATCCGAGCCGCCAGGACGTCGAGCTTGTCCCGCTGCTCGAAGAATGACTTGTCGCGCGCGTCGGCATACAGCAACGTCGAGACGATGTCCGGCGGATTGCCGCGACGAGTCACCTGCTGAAGCAGTTTGCGGAAACCCATCATTTTCTGCAGGGATCGCTCCAGCGTTTCGCCGAAGATCTCGCTGCCATCGGCGAGTTGCACCACACGCGACTCGACCGCACGCCGGACAAGGAACGTCTCGAGCTCTCGCTCGTCCTTGATATAGGTTTCCGTGCGTCCTCGCTTTGCACGATACAGCGGAGGCTGCGCGATGTAGATGTGTCCGCGATCGATCAGGAGCGGCATCTGCCTATAGAAGAATGTGAGCAGCAGGGTCCGGATGTGCGAGCCGTCCACGTCGGCGTCGGTCATGATGATGACGCGGTGGTAGCGCAGTTTCTCGATATCGAAGTCCTCGATACCAATCCCGCACCCGAGCGCCGCGATCATCGTCTTGATTTCGTCGCTGCCGAGCATGCGATCGAAGCGCGCTTTTTCGACGTTCAGAATCTTGCCCTTGATCGGCAAGATGGCCTGAAAGCGTCGATCGCGTCCCTGCTTGGCTGAACCGCCGGCGGACTCACCCTCGACGATGTAGATCTCGCTCTGGGCTGGATCGCGCTCCTGACAATCGGCGAGCTTGCCTGGCAGACTGCTGCCGTCGAGCGCGCCTTTTCGCCGAACGAGATCACGGGCCTTGCGGGCTGCTTCGCGCGCGCGGGCCGCGTCAACCGCCTTGCCGATGACGCGCTTCGCGATGGCCGGGTTCTCCTCGAGAAACTGGCCGAGCCTGTCGTTGACGACGCTCTCGACGATGCCCTTGACCTCGGTGTTGCCGAGTTTGGTCTTGGTTTGGCCTTCGAATTGGGGTCGCGGAATCTTGACGCTGATAACGCCAGTCAGACCCTCACGAATGTCGTCGCCGGAGATTGTCGCGTCTTTCAGATCCTTCGCCAGGTTGCTCTTCGCCGCATAGGCGTTGACGGTACGTGTCAGTGCAGAGCGGAACCCGGAGAGGTGCGTGCCACCTTCGTGGGTATTGATGTTGTTCGCGAACGAAAAGATGAGTTCCGAGTATCCGTCGTTCCACTGCAGGGCAATTTCGACGTCGATACCGTCCTTCTCGCCCTTCATGAACACTGGCTTGTCGTTGACGACCGCCTTGTTCTTGTTGAGATGCTGGACGAATGACGTGATGCCGCCGTCGTATTGAAACCTGTGGTTCTTCCCGTCGCGCTCGTCGTCGATCGTGATGAGAATGCCGCCATTCAAGAAGGCGAGCTCCCGGAGTCGCTGCGCGAGCGTGTCGAAGCTGTATTCGACGGTCTCGAAAATCTGGGCGTCCGGCTTGAATGTGACCTTCGTTCCTCGTCGCTCGGTGGTGCCGGTCATCTCGAGATCGGCCACGGGAGTTCCCCGTTCGTAGCCCTGCTGGTAGACCTGTCCGTTGCGCCAGATCTCGAGGTCGAGCCTTTCCGAAAGAGCGTTCACCACCGAAACGCCGACGCCATGGAGCCCGCCCGATACCTTGTAGCTGTCGTTGTCGAATTTTCCGCCTGCATGCAGAACGGTCAACACGACCTCGGCTGCCGACTTGCCACTCTCGTGTCGGTCAACGGGAATACCGCGGCCGTTGTCTACGACGGTGATCGAGTTGTCGATGTGGATCGTGGCGTTGACCTGGTCGCAATACCCGGCGAGGGCTTCGTCTATCGAGTTATCAACAATCTCATAGACCAGGTGATGCAAACCCGCAGCGCCGGTTGACCCGATGTACATGGCGGGTCGTTTACGGACAGCTTCGAGGCCTTCGAGGACCTTGATCTTGTCCGCGCCATAGTCATCGACTGAACCGTTGGTCGGTCCCGCCGCGACAGGAGTGCTCGAGGCGGGCTGGGTGTGCCGGTCTTGCTGTTCCGTTGGTTCCACTCGTGTCCTTGCGCTCAGATCCTCATCGGCATGATGACGTAGGTGTAGTCGTAGCCCTTGGTGCCAACGGGCTTCATGACGGCCTGGCTGACCTCGTCCTTGAGGGACAGCATCACAACGTCCGAATCAACGACATTCAGAAAATCGAGGACGTACTGCGCATTGAACGATATCGTGAGCGGGGCTCCCGTAAAGTCCACGGACAACTCTTCGCGCGCCTCGCCAAACTCTGAACTGCTCGAGGTGACATCGACTTTCCCTTTCTTTATTTCCAGCTTCACCGCGCGCGAACGTTCGTTTGAAAGCAGGGCCACGCGCTTGACCGCGTTCGTGAGTCTCTCCCTATCGAATTCGATGTGCTTGTCGTTGCCCTTGGGAATCACGCGCTCGTAGGCCGGGAATTGCCCATCAATCATCCTGGAGATCAGCATTCGACCGCCGACCTCGAAGAACAGGTGATTCTCGCCGCTCTCGAACATGACGTCGTCGTCGCCTTCGAGGAGCAATTTGCCGAGTTCCAGCAATGTTTTCTTCGGAAGAATCACTCCCGACTCTTCCTTCACACCAAGCTTGTGTTCCACCTCGACGAGCGCGAGCCGATGGCCATCGGTTGCCACCAGCGTCAGACTGTCCGGCTTCATCACGAACTTCGCGCCATTGAGAAAATAACGCGTGTCTTCGCCCGTGATCGCGAACTGCGTCTTCGCCACCATCTCTTTGAGCGCGCTTCGCGGAAGCGCCGCTCGGCCGTTGCCAGTGGCATCAGGAAGACTGGGGAAGTCCTCACGCGGCAGGGTCTGTATCCGCGAGTCGAAGTGATCCGCCGCAACCCTGACACCGCTCTTGTCTTCAAGGATGCGAACGTCGGTTTCAGGAAGAGCCTTGATGATTTCGTAGAGCTTCTTCGCCGGCAGCGTCAGCGATCCACTTTTCGCCACCGACGCCGAGCAGGTGCTCCGAAGCGCGACTTCAAGATCGGTCGCGAGAAGTTTGACCTGTGACCCGTTCGCGTCGATCAGAACGTTCGCAAGAATTGGAATTGTATTTTTGCGCTCGACAATGCCCTGGAAGAGCTGCAGTTCTCGCAGAAGGTCGTTCTTGCGGACGACGAGTTCCATAGGCTTGTGATGACCTCGAGCGGAGTGATGATCCGCCGCTATACGGATCCTCTTCAAGAGGATAAGAAGAGATAGGAAATTATATAAGAAAGAAGGTGCTGCGCAAACGACTATGTTTGGCTATTAGTCCTTGACCGGCAGTAGTTTAGGGTGTGCATAAAGCTGAGGACGGACTGAGATGATCGCGCGCGATCCAGTTACTTGCCGAGGTCGTCCGAAAGTATTAACAGGTGGCCTGCTGATAGCCTGTGCAAACCCTCGTAATCAGCGAAACGATTCCAGAAAGTTGCCGATCAGGGTGTTGAAATCTCCGTCCTTCTTTCGGAGGTCTTCAACCTTCTTGATGGAGTGAATCACCGTCGAATGGTGCTTTCCCCCAAAACTTCGGCCAATCTCAGGAAGGGACGCATGGGTCAGCGACTTACAGAGATACATGGCCACCTGGCGGGGCATGGCGACTGACTTGGAGTTGTTCCGCGACTTCAAATCTCCCATCTTCAACTGGTAGTAGTCAGAAATGAATCGCTGAATCGTTTCGATCGTGACGGCTCTGTCGTCCTGATCGACGAAGTTCTTCAGGACCTCTTGTGTCAGCTCGAGAGATATTTCACGCCCGGTCAGCGAAGCAAACGCAATGAGACGGATCAGTGATCCTTCGAGTTCCCTGATGTTCGATTTGATTCGGCCTGCGATGTACATCGCCACGCCGTCAGGGAGAGGAACGGATTCTGCTTCGGCTTTGCGCTTCAGAATTGCCACCCGAGTCTCGATGTCAGGTGGTTGAATATCTGCGATCAGCCCCCACTCAAAGCGCGACCGGAGTCGTTCTTCAAGAGCCGGAATTTCGTGGGGCGGGTGGTCGCTGCTGAGGACGATCTGCTTCTGCGAGTCGTACAGCGCATTGAACGTGTGGAAGAACTCCGTCTGCGTTCCTTCTTTTCCCGAAACGAACTGGATGTCGTCCACTAGGAGAATGTCCACAGAGCGGTAGCGCTCTCGAAAATCGAGAATTCGGTCGTATCGGAGTGCGTTGATCATCTCATTCATGAAGCGCTCGGACGAGATGTAAGTCAGTTTCAGCGCAGGGTCGTGCTGAAGCACGTACTGACCAATGGCGTGCATCAGGTGTGTTTTCCCCAGTCCGACACCGCCGTAAATGAACAGCGGGTTGTAGGAGCGCGAAGGCGCCTCAGCAACGGCTCGGCAAGCGGCGTGGGCAAACTGGTTGGACGGACCCACGATGAACGTGTCGAAGGTGTAACGAGGGTTCAACCCGGCCGACACAGGAGGCGCCGTCTCGACCGGGGGCGCCGGAAGTACTGAAGGCGCCTCGCTTTCCGGCGAGGCAGGCACAGGCACTCCCTCGGCGATAAACACCAACGTCGCGCCCATTCGGCGCACCTCCGACAACGCCTCTGAAAGGACAACCGAGTAGTGTTTCGTCAGCCAGTCTTTGAACAGCGGGTTGGGTACCCGAACAGTAATGGACTGGCCGGCGTCTGCGACCAGGGACGTCGGCTTGAACCAGGTGTAAAAGCTGTGCCGATTAACCTTGGTCTCGACTCGGGAGAGGATCTGGTCCCAGATGGTCGCATCCATGTCGCTATGACCGAAAGAAACCTGAGAAGAAATACGACTTTCGCCTGATCAACCGGCAGATTTCGCTGTGTGATTCGAGAAAATCTGACGAGAACCGCTGAAAAAAGGCCCTGATTTGGACTTTCGCCCTCAAAAAATGGCGCGAAACACGAGTATTTTGCGCCAAGGCCCCCCGGAAGGCCCGATTTTCCACAGTGTTTTCCACAGGTGTGGAAATCTTGGGGAACAAACCGAAGCGGGTTCCCACACGCCGGATACCGCCATTCGGGGAAGTTCGCGACTGTAGCACAAGAGACCTGTGCCCGACTTCATTCGTTGACACTCTCGTTGAGCCACGACTAGTATTGAAAGTTCCGCGCATGGACGCGCGAGACCACTCAGGAGACGGTAGGGATCAGCATGAAAGGCAAGCGCACCTTCCAGCCCAATACCCGGCGGCGCAAGAAGACCCACGGCTTCAGGGTCCGAATGGCCACCAAGAATGGCCGAATTGTTCTAAAGCGGCGTCGCGCGAAGGGTCGGCAGCGGCTGACAGTAGCCGACGAGGGTTAGTCGAACCCGTAACTACGGGAAACCGGCATGAGCAGCCAGGAGCTGCCAGCCACGGAGCGTATTCGCCGCCGGCCAGAGTTCCAGCGCGTCTACGACACGGGGGCTCGGGCACACGGTAAGTTCATGACGGTCTTCACAGTCGCCAACGGAGGCCGTTCTGCTCGGCTGGGCGTGGCGGCGACGCGCAAGATCGGCTCGGCGGTTGAACGAAACCGAGCCAAGCGCCTGGCACGAGAGATTTTCAGGCGTCACAAAGTGGCTGTCGGTCTCGACATTGTGGTCGTGCCGCGCCGGGAAATGCTCCATGCTCCCTTCGCCAACCTCGAAGCTGACTACCAATCCACGCTACAGCGCTGCGGACGCGGTTCCAGCTCAGCACGGCCTGCCCGCAGCCATCGTCCTCGACCTGCTAAGAGCGTATAAACTGCTTATTTCACCGTTGTTTACGGGTTGCTGTCGCTACTACCCGTCCTGCGCTGACTTCACGCGTGAAGCCGTTGAGCTCCATGGGGCCGCCCGCGGTCTCTGGTTGGGAACTCGCCGGCTCCTACGCTGCCATCCGTTCGGCCGTCACGGCGTCGATCCGGTGCCACGGTAGTGGCAATGGAACGTCGCGTCCTTATCGCTGTCTTCCTGTCGTTCCTCGTCCTGTACGGCTATCAGACGCTGTTCGTTCCGCCGGTCCCGACGACGAGCGGCCAGCAGAGCGCGGCACCGTCGAACCAGGCAGCCGCGCCGGCTCCGGCAGCGGGCACGACCACTGCTCCGGCACCAGCCCCCGCGACTCCTCCAGTAGAGAGCCCTCGCCCTGCCACGGTGCTTGGAGAAGAGACTGAGCGCGAGATCCTGGTCGAGACGGCGACGGTGCAGGCGGTCTTCTCCAACCGGGGCGGCCGGATCACGCATTGGAAGCTCAAGGAATACCGGGACGAGCAGGGCGCACCAGTGGATCTGGTGCCTTCAGCCCTTCCGGCGGATCAGGCGACTCCGTTTTCTCTACGAGTCGAGGATCAGGCGATCACCAGTCGCCTGAACACGATGCTGTATCGCGTAACGGGTGCGAACGGCAACAGGCTCGACGTGGGCGATGCGGGTGCAACGCTGGTATTCGAGGGCGAGGACGCCTCCGGACTGCGTTCGCGGAAGGAGTTTCAATTCAGTCGCGACAACTACGTCGTCGTCTTTACCGCTGCGGTGGACAACGGCGGGCGTGCCCTTAATCCCGCCGTGGTCTGGGGTCCTGGTCTGGGCGACATCGGCGCGCGCGCGAGCGGTGGAAGCTCGTTCACCGGAAACTACACCCAGCCCCCACAAGCCATCTTCGAGCGCGACGCCAAGGCCGAGCGGATCGCCAACGCGTCGATCGCCGAACAGCCGGTACATGAAGGGCCATTCCGCTTCGCGGGAATCGACGATCACTACTTCCTCGCTGCCGCTGTAAACCCGGGACAGACCCGCGTCGAGTTCCAGGCCGTGACGGTTCCTCTTCCAGACCAGACGCCGAGGTCGTTCGTGACGGCGAACTTCGCGTTTCCTCAGCCGCCGTCGCAGATGAAGTTCTTCTACGGACCCAAGCAGTTCGACGTGCTGCAGTCCGTCGATGGTGAGCTGGTTCGCGCGATCAATTTTGGATTCTTCGGATGGCTCGCGGTGCCGTTGCTCGGCGCGCTCCAGTCGATTCACGGAGTGGTCGGTAACTACGGGTGGTCGATCATCCTGCTCACGATGTGCATCAGCGTCGCGATTGCGCCGTTGCGTCACAAGAGCGTTGTGTCGATGCGGAGAATGCAGGAAGTGCAGCCGCAGATGAAGGCGATCCAGGATCGCTACGTTGGGCTCAAAGTGACAGACCCTGCGCGCCAGAAGATGAATACGGAGATCATGGCGCTCTACAAAGAGAAGGGCGTCAATCCAGCCGGCGGGTGTCTGCCGATGCTGCTCCAATTTCCGGTCCTGCTGGCCTTCTACGCGATGTTGTCGCAGGCCATCGAGTTGCGTGGCGCCGACTTCGCGCTGTGGATCAGAGACCTTTCACAGCCTGACCCCTACTACGTGATTCCCGTTCTTATGGCCGGGACGATGTTCTGGCAGACAAAGATCACGCCGACGACGGCCGATCCCGCCCAGCAGCGCGTGATGATGATCATGCCGCTCATGTTCACTGTGATGTTTCTGTGGGCGCCGAGCGGCCTCGTGATCTACTGGTTTGTCAGCAATCTCTGGGCAATTGGTCAGCAGTACTTTACGAACTGGATGATTGGTCCGCCCGTGGTCTCAGTGGCTCGACCTGCGGCAGAACGTCAGCTGAAGAACGTCGGATCGAGCCGAACCGGCGACGCCTCGAAGAAATAGTAGGAGCTCATCGAGTCATGTCTGTGACAACCGAGATCACTGAATTTCTGCAGGACGTCGTACAGGCGATGGGTCTGGATCTCACGCCGTCGATCGAGGAAACCGACGATGCCACGCGAATCAATCTGGTGGGCGAGGACGGCGGCGTGCTCGTGCGGCGGGGCGGCGAAGGACTGCAGGCGCTCCAGCATCTGGCGGCCACGGCGTTTCGACGGCAGCTCGGTGACGACAATCGAATCGTCATCGACTGCAACGGGTTTCGCAAAGACAAGGACGCTGAGCTGAAGCAGATGGCGCTCCACCTCGTGAGCAAGGCGCGATCGTCCGGTATGCCCCGGGAAATGGGTCCTCTCAATCCGTACGAGCGCCGGATCGTCCACCTGGCCATCGCTGAAGATCCCGGCGCGACGTCGGAAAGCATCGGCGACGCATTCATGAAGACGGTGATCATTTCCACCCGGAAGTAAGACCCTCACCACGTAACGGGGGATGTTCTCCACCGACGACTCCATCGTCGCGGTCGCGACGCCGCCCGGCCGAGGCGGCATCGGTGTGGTTCGGATCAGCGGCCCTGAATCCAGGCGCATCGCTGAAGCCATGCTCACGAGGCGTGAGCCACTTGAAGCGCGCATGGCCACCTTCACAAGAGTCGCTGCGAAGAGCACCGACGTCATCGACGAAGTTGTGGCGACGTATTTTCCTGCGCCCCGTTCGTATACCGGCGAGGATGTCGTCGAGATCAGTGCTCACGGGAATCCGGTCGTGCTTCAAGCGATCGTCGTGAGAGCTTTGGAAATCGGCGCCCGGCTTGCCGAGCCAGGTGAGTTCACCCTCCGGGCGTTTCTCAACGGAAAGCGCGACCTGATACAGGCAGAGGCCGTGGCCGATCTGATTGCGGCCGCGACCCCGATGCAGGCTCGTGTGGCGTGCGATCAACTGGAAGGAACGCTGACCGGGCAAATCAGCGAGATCGATGCGGAGCTCTTTTCGCTCATCGCGAGCCTCGAGGCCTCGCTTGATTTTCCGGACGAGGGCTACCACTTCATTCAACCCGCCGAAACCTCACGTCGTGTTGCGGTCGTCGTTGGCAAGATCGACGCGCTCCTTTCCGCCGCTCGACGCGGACGAGTCATCCGCGAGGGCGCTACGGTGGTCGTGGTCGGGCGGCCGAATGTGGGGAAGTCGAGCATCTTCAACCTGCTGGTGGGGTCGGATCGCGCGATCGTCGCGGCGGTTGCTGGAACCACGCGTGACCTCATATCGGAACAGGTCGATCTCGACGGCCTGGCCGTGACGCTTGTCGATACCGCGGGAGCACGTGAAGCCACCGATGAGATCGAGCGAGAGGGGATTGCCCGCGCAGAACGAGCGAGTGGTATTGCGACGCTTCTGCTCATCGTGCTCGACGGCAGTCAACCGCTGAGCCGTGACGACGAACAACTCCTTGGCAGGACCAGCGATCGATCGAGCATCGTCGTCACGAACAAGGCGGATCTCCCCGCCGCATTCGAGCGCGAGGGAGGCGTCAGTGTTTCAGCGCGAACCGGTGCCGGAGCGGAGGATCTCCGTCGCGCCATCGTCCGGTCTCTCACTGGTGAAGAGTCGCTTCGTGACAGTGCGGCACTCTCGAACGTACGCCACATCGAGTTGCTGACACAGGCACATACGCGACTGGTCGCCGCACAACGTCTCGTTGACATTGGAGACACCCCGGAAGAGTTCGTGCTCGCGGATCTGCAGGCAGCGCGAGCACATCTTGAAGAAATCGTTGGAGCACGCACCAGTGAGTCGCTCCTGCACCACATCTTCGATAAGTTCTGCATAGGGAAGTGACGCGATGACGTCCGGTATGAGAGCGATCCAACATGACCTCGTTTGACGTCATCGTCATCGGCGCAGGCCACGCCGGGGTTGAGGCCGCGTACGCAGCAGCGCGTCTGGGCTGCTCTGTGGGTTTGTGCACGCTCTCACGTGACACCGTCGCGCACATGCCATGCAATCCCGCAGTCGGTGGGACGGCCAAAGGCCACCTCGTCCGCGAAATCGATGCGCTGGGTGGTTTGATGGGGCGCGCGATAGACGCCACAGGGATTCAGTTCAAGCTTCTCAATCGGAGCCGCGGACCGGCTGTCTGGTCGCCACGTGCACAAGCCGACAAGCGACAGTACTCAGCCTGGGTGTCCAAGGCGCTTCAACGGCAGCCGAAGATTTCGTGGCTCATCGGAAAGGCTGCGCGCCCCGAGGTGAAGCACGGCCGCGTTGCAGGTCTTGTCATGGATGATGGCACTCACTACGGGTGCCGCGCCCTCGTCGTCACTACGGGGACCTTCCTCAACGGATTGATTCACATTGGCCCCGAACGGCGTCCGGCTGGGCGTCATAACGAGCCCCCGTCGCATGAGCTCGCGGAGTCGCTGAGATCGTTTGGCTTCGACATTGGCCGTTTGAAGACTGGAACGCCGCCACGATTGCATCGCGACAGCATCGATTTCGAACGTGCCGTGAGAGAAGGGCACTTCGTCGAAGAGCGCGGCGATTCGGTTCCCCAGCCGTTCTCCTTCTCGACGACAAGCGGCTTGCGGAACCAGATCACGTGCTGGTTGCTGCACACCACCGAGCGCGTTCACGATCTGGTCCGCGAACATATCGATCAGAGCCCGCTCTATAACGGGCAGATTCAGGGTATCGGTCCACGTTATTGCCCGTCTCTCGAGGACAAGGTGATGCGGTTCCCGGAGCGGGAACGACACCAGATTTACCTCGAACCAGAAGGCGTGGATGTTGACGAGATCTACGTCAATGGCTTTTCGATGTCCTTGCCGAGGGATGTGCAGGAGCTGCTGGTGCGGGCTCTCCCTGGGCTTCAGGATGCAGTTGTCTTGCGACCTGGCTACGCCGTGGAGTACGACTTTGTCCAGCCAACGGAGCTCCGGTCGTCGCTAGAGACACACCGCGTTCAAGGGTTGTTCCTGGCAGGGCAGATCAACGGGACTTCCGGTTACGAAGAGGCTGCGGCTCAGGGGTTGGTCGTCGGTGCGAATGCAGCGTTGGCGGTTCTTGGGAAGGAACCGCTTGTTCTTGGGCGGGACGAAGCGTACATAGGTGTTATGGTTGATGACCTAATAACAAGAGGTTGTTTGGAACCATACCGGATGTTTACGTCCAGGGCCGAACATCGCCTTCTTCTGCGGATCGACAACGCTGATCTTCGGCTGACGCCTCTCGGGTATCGAATCGGTTTAACCGACAGGGACGAATGGGCGAGGTTCAGCGCAAGACAGGACAGGCATTCGAGGAACACCAGAACGCTCGAGCGAACTCTCGTCAGGACCGAGGAAGGAGCCAGAATCTCGGCAAGCGAACGGCTCAGAAGGCCAGGGATTGTTCTTGAAGGCCTCATCGCGTCTGGAGAGGTCCACCTCGAGTTTGAGGACGTATCGCGATCGTTGGAAGTGGCGAGCATTGAGAATGATGTGAAGTACGCCGGGTACCTCCGCCGAGAACGCGCAAGCGCCGAGCGCACGCGGCGTCAGGATCGCAAGCGTGTTCCTGATCTCTTCGACTACGCGCGCGTTCCGGGCCTGTCACGAGAGGTTGTCCAGCGTTTCTCTCAGGTTCGACCTGAGACTGTCGGGCAAGCGTCGCGAATACCGGGTGTAACGCCAGCCGCGGTTGCCGTACTCGCCGCATTTCTCGAAAGATCGGCTTTCAGTGAAGCAGACCGAGCTTAGAACTCGCCTCGAGAAGCGAGCGCGCAAAGCCGGAGTCTCGCTGTCGCCTGCAGTGGCCGACCGGCTCGAGGTTTACTACCGGCTCCTGGCTTCCTGGAATACGAAGATCAATCTCACCGGGCTCAATCTCGCAGATACCACGCCTGAATCCATTGATCGTCTCTTAGTCGAGCCTTTGGTGGCGGCGAAATACG
Source organism: Acidobacteriota bacterium (assembly GCA_013140775.1). Classification (GTDB taxonomy): domain Bacteria; phylum Acidobacteriota; class Vicinamibacteria; order Vicinamibacterales; family UBA2999; genus JABFSA01. The sequence continues at coordinate 61,784 of JABFSA010000061.1, forward strand.
TTCCGCCAGGCGTGGCGAGGATGATCGACATCGGTAGTGGCGGAGGGTCTCCTGCGATTCCGCTCGCGCTTGCGATTCCAGGTGTCCAGCTCGTCATGGTGGAGTCGAAGACCCGGAAGTCTGTATTCCTCCGCGAAGCAGTACGCGCGCTTGAGCTTCCTGATGCGGAGGTCGTCACAGCACGGGTTGAAGAGCTGCTGGCCAGGCCAGACCTGCATGAAACCCAGGATCTTGTGACGGTCAGGGCTGTCCGGATAGAGGCAAGCCTCTTCACCACGCTCCAGGCGTTCACCAAGCCAGGCGGGTCTGTCTTCATGTTTCGCGGAGCGGCTGCCGATCCGCAGTGGGGTGATTTCTCCCCGCTATTGACCTGGCGTGCGACCTTTCCACTGGTCGAGGCCACTAGGGACAGACTTCTCGTATTTGAGAAAAGGAAAGCCTCCCTGCGGTAACAGTCTTGTCTTTGTTCCACGTGGAACATCAGAGCCAGTGGCCGGGTCAGGTCAGTGAGAATTTCTGCTTGACGACTCGCTGAACTGAGTCCTAGAGTGTGAAACCACTCCAAATCAGAAGAAGCCTACTCAGCTGGGCAAACATTAGGTCACATGGAAGAAAATAAGGGCCCTTCTGGACGCATCCTGGCTGTTGCGAACCAGAAAGGTGGCGTCGGCAAAACCACCACGGCGATTAACTTAGCCACGTCGCTTGCGCTCGCTGGCCGGAGAGTTCTCCTGGTAGACATTGATCCACAGGCAAACCTGACCAGCGGAGTCGGTTGCCGAGGAGCGAAGGCACCTGGCGGGACGACGTACGAAGCCCTCGTGACGGACGCCCCCGCTGAGGACTTCGTACTTGAAACCCAGGTCGCGAATCTCTCGCTCATTCCAGCGGACAGGCAGCTCACGGGCGCCGAAATCGAGCTCGTTCCGTTGCCCGATCGCGAACAGCGCCTCCGGCGCCTCCTGACCCCGCTGAAATCGAGGTTCGATTCCATCTTCATCGACTGCCCACCTTCACTGGGACTGCTGACGCTGAACGGACTCGTGGCGGCTGACGCCGTGCTGATCCCACTGCACTGCGAGTACTTCGCCCTCGAGGGCCTGGCGGAGCTTGTCCAGACGGTGCGTCGAGTGCGGGCCAGCCTGAACCCGGCGCTCGACATCGAAGGCGTGCTGCTGACGATGTGCGATGACCGGACGAACCTGGGTCAGTCGGTTGCGCGCGAAGTTCGTGAGTTCTTCAAAGAAAAGGTGTTCGAGACAATCATTCCGCGCAACGTCCGGTTGGGCGAAGCGCCAAGCCATGGGATGCCGGCGGTGATTTACGACGCCAAATCACGCGGGGCATCTGCGTATCTCGCACTTGCGCAGGAGTTCCTGGCGCGTGACGCAGCATAATCGCGCCGACGAAAAGGCCCGTGTGGCCCTGGAGCAATCTAATGATGGAACGTCGTCCCGCGCTCGGAAAGGGCCTGAGCGCACTCATTCCAGAAGTTCCCGAGCAGCCGAAGCAGGGGGCGATTGAGATCGACGTCGATCTTCTCAGTCCAAACGATCAACAGCCTCGGCTGAGCATCGATGACGTGAAGCTCGACGAGCTGGCGGCGTCGATCAAAGCAAACGGCGTCATCCAGCCGATTCTCGTCCGTCGCTTCGGAAGCGCGTTCAAGATCATTGCGGGCGAACGGCGCTGGCGCGCGGCCCAGCGCGCCGGACTGCTCAAGGTTCCGGTTGTCGTTCGCGACGTCGCCGAGGGATCCGACCGAAACCTGCTGGAGCTCGCGTTGGTGGAAAACATCCAGCGGGAGAACCTCAATCCGGTTGACGAGGCCATCGCGTATCAGCGGCTCTCGGACGAGTTTGGTTTGACCCAGGAACAGATCGCCGAGGCGGTGGGCAAGGATCGGGCAACGGTTGCTAACTTCCTCCGTTTGTTGAGGTTACCGGAAGAGATTCGCGGAGCTCTCGCGGGTGGAGCTCTCTCGATGGGACACGCCCGAGCCATCCTGGCGCTTGCCGACGACACGCTGCAGCGCCAGGCTGCCCGAGACGTGGTGTCACAGGCCCTGTCCGTCCGCGATACCGAAGCCCTCGTTCGCAAGTTGGGAGCTCCCGCCCGTGTTCGGCGGACGCCGCAGCCGGCCGAGCCAGCAGACGTCCACACCCGAGCCGCCGAAGATCGGATCCGTTTCGCTCTCGGGACGAAAGCCAGGATCGTTCGTCGGGGCCAGGGCGGAACAATCGAGATCGACTTCGGATCAGAGGATGAACTGAACCGGTTGTACGAGATGCTTACCTCGCAACAGCCGACCGATCCAAATCGCGAGTAGAACCGCCAGGCGCGGCGTTAAGCATTCGTGTTATAAAAGATCGTTTGTGCCTTTCAGGTACAAGCGCGTAGGGGTCGTTCGGCACTGGGCCGACGGCCGTCACATGCCAGCCAAAGCCGCCCAGCGGTCCGGCCGGTAGGTAACTGCAGGTGAAGCCATGAACACTCGTGCGTCCGCGGACCGATACGCGCGAGCTCTTCTCGACGTCGTCGCCAAGGAAGGCAACCCTGAGCAGGTGCAGCAGGAGCTTGCCACCTTCGCGGAGCTTTTCGGCAACCAGGAGCTCAACGAGGTGCTGCAGAGCCCCGCGGTTCCTACGACGTCGAAGCGCGGAATCCTCCAGGCTTTGATCGCCCGAATCAACCCCTCGGCTCCTTTAGCGAAATTGCTGCTGATGCTTGCCGATCGAAACCGTCTGACCCTCGTACCCCAGCTCGCCAAGGCGTACGACGAACGCCTGATGGAACTTCGTCAGGTGGTGCAGGTGGAAGTGACGACCGCGATGCCGATGGCGTCCAGTCACGCGGCCGACTTCGAGCAGCGTCTGTCGAAAGCCACGGGCCGGCGCGTCAAGATGACCACCGCGGTCGATCCCGCGCTGATCGGCGGAGCCGTCGCGCGCATTGGCACGACGGTGTACGACGGCAGCGTGGCAAACCAGCTCGCCCGGATGAAGGAACGACTCGAACAACAGCGTTGACCGGTCGCCCGAGAGCGGGCTCCGGAAATGGATCGATATGGATATACGAGCCGACGAAATTTCCAAAATCATCCGCGACCAGATCAGCGGGTATACCGTCGAGGTGAACGTCGCCGAGGTGGGTAGCGTCATCTCGATTGGTGACGGTATCGCGCGGGTGCACGGGATCCAGCGCGCCATGGCGGGTGAGATGCTCGAGTTCACCCACGGCGTGTTCGGAATTGCGCTCAACCTCGAAGAGCAAAGTGTCGGCGCGGTGCTGCTCGGCGACTTCAAAGCCATCAAGGAAGGCGACGTCGTCAAGCGCACCGGACGGATCATCTCTGTCCCGGTCGGCGAGCAAATGCTCGGGCGCGTCGTCAACGCGCTCGGCCAGCCGATTGACGGCAAGGGTCCGATCGAGACCACGAAGTTTCTCCCCATCGAACGGATCGCGCCAGGCGTCGTCGATCGACAGCCCGTGAAAGAGCCGATGCAGACGGGGCTCAAGGCAATCGACGGAATGGTGCCGATCGGTCGCGGCCAGCGCGAGCTCATCATCGGCGACCGCCAGACAGGCAAGACCGCGGTTGGTATCGACGCCATCATCAACCAGCGCGGTAAAGACGTCATTTGTATCTACAACGCCATCGGACAGAAGCAGTCCACGGTTGCGCAGGTCGTCAGGACGCTCGAAGAAAACGACGCGATGAGCTATTCGATCGTCGTGGCCGCGACGGCGTCCGACCCGGCGCCGATGCTCTACATCGCGCCCTATTCGGCGTGCGCCATTGGCGAGTATTTTCGCGACAGCGGCCGGCACTCACTCGTCGTTTATGACGACCTCTCGAAGCATGCTCAGGCCTACCGCGAGATTTCGCTGCTCCTCCGTCGTCCTCCGGGCCGCGAGGCCTATCCGGGAGACGTCTTCTATCTCCACTCCCGTCTGCTCGAGCGCGCGGCCAAGCTGAACGCGGCGCAGGGTGGAGGATCGCTGACAGCGCTGCCGATCATCGAAACCCAGGCTGGCGACCTTTCAGCTTACATTCCGACGAACGTCATCTCGATT
>JABFSA010000025.1 GCA_013140775.1 Acidobacteriota bacterium
CGGCTTGCCACCCTGCATGCGGTGCATGTGCATCCGGTTTTGCGTTTCGATCGACACGTACATCCACGGCTTCGTCGGATGAAAATCCAGGTGGCGCGGGCCATACCCACGCCCGCCGTTGGGGGCAATCTTGTACTGATTGGAAAGCACGCCGTTGTTGTAGTCGAACACCATCAGTGCGCCCGGGTCCTCGGGCATTTGCGGCGTGCCTTCATTGCCGCGCGTGACGAGCACCACATGACGGCCGTCGGGCGTCACGCGAACCTGGTGCGCATAGATGCCAGCGTCCATCGCACCTTGCGACACCTCGTTCCCAGGGGTGAAATCCCGGTTGATGCGATACACCCGCAGCGAACTCGGCAGGTTGAACGCCACCAGAATGTGCCGGGATTCATTGTCGAGTGACATGTGGATCGGCCGCACCGGCAGCCGGATCGGATCGCCAATCTGATTGAGCGCACCGGTAGATGGATCGATCCTGAACGCCGTCACGTGGTGCTCGGTTCCCGTCTGCACGACGTTGCCCGACGCGCTGCTGCTTGACGCCACGTACAGATGCCGGCGGTCGCGATGCGGCCAGCAGTACTGCACCCCGGCAGGCAGTGTCACCGAATCCCGCCTGATCAATTCCGCGTTGGCGAGATCGACGTCGTAGTGCGTGAGCACCGGCCCGACATTGGCATACAACGCCAACCGCGACCGGACTCGTTGCGCGAAGGCTGCACGCGGGGCGACCGCGACACCCGCAAGAACTGACAGAAAGGTTCGGCGGCTGGGCATGGTGATCCTTTTGAGCAGAGCAAAATCCCACGTGGCCCCGGCGCGTCTGGCTCCAACGCGATTGCGAACACTACGACTCACGTGTTGCCACCGGGCAATCGATGACCGGTACTCCAGCGTTAGGTGGAAATGTCTACTCTATCGAGGCAAGATCTGCCGTCGGCTGCACGCAAAGTTAGACGGTAGTACGTTCAGTGCCTTCGCTGCCGCAGCATCCATGCCCAGAGGTCCTCACGAGCGTACGCGGGATCCCACGCATTGTGATCCACGCCCGGGAATTCAGTGTATTGAACGTCGGCACCAAGTGTTTTCAGTGCTGCCGCCATCTTCCGTGATTCTTCGACAGACACTACGGGGTCAGCGTCACCGTGAAATATCCAAGTTGGCACCTTCGCCAGACGCGCTGCCATTGTGGCAAACGGATCAGCCACTGCGGTCGGTACAAGCGCTGGATAGGCTAACCCGCTCGTACCGCCCCTGCGTTCAGAGATCCAGCCGCACACAACAACCAACGCCGCGAACCGTTCCGGATTCTGTGAACCCAAATACCAAGCACCGTTGCCGCCCGCCGAGAGCCCGGTCAGATAGAGGCGGCTCCGATCACCGTTGAACTCCGCAATGGCCCGCTCAAGTGCGGCCATCGCAGCGCGGCCCCCTGCGCGCTGCCAGCCGGGGGTTCCGTCGGCCTTGCTCTGGGGGATCACGACGAGCGCAGGAAACCGTTTGTGGTTCTGCCGAATGGCACGGGCGATGCCCCCATCTGTTTGCTTTAGCCCATCGTCACCGTACTCACCTCCACCATGGAGGGCCAGGATGACCGGCCAGGAGGTTGAACGCTGAAAGTTGGCAGGGACGTAGACCTGATACCGGAATTCGACACCGTCGATGTTCACTACGCGATTCAAGAATCCCGTCTCGACGGTCTGACCAGCGGCCGGCGTCGATACCAGGCCGAGCATGGTGGCAACAACGCCCGCGTAGAACCGCAGATGTCCCATATGTGTCCCTTGTCCGTCTAGCGTCATGCATCACCAGCGGCGCTTCTCCTCATCGCCAGCGCCGTCTGGTGCATGCGATGTTGGACGGCTATTCTTGTCGTGAAGCGCTATCGATGTAGTCGTGTCGATCAACGGTTGAAATCTCCACTGATGCTCGATACGTTCCCGCATTGGTGGTTAAGGTCCTGCGCGTAACCCGAAGGGCAGTCACGGCGGGGCCGTCCTTTAGAAGTTCTTGAAGAACCCTTCCGCGGCCCTGGCTCGAAACGGGGGGCTTGAGACCGAGTAGAGTGAGGACCGTTGGGGCAACGTCGGCCAACGATACGGGCGCCCCAATTTGTGTACGCTGCTTGAAGCTCGCACCCCACGCCACGAAGGTATTGTGAATATCCCAGGGACTGAGACCACCATGCCCACTTCCTTCCCCTTGCAGCAAGCCCGTAGTGGCTCTCGGCACCGTATTGCCTCCCGGCACTCCGTAGGCATTTGGCTGGGAGTTCCATGAGTGAGATACCACGACATCTGCGGCCCGTGACGGGTGGTTCCCCTTGATGAGATCAAGCGAAAACGTCCCATCGACACTGCCACGACCATTCGCGCCGCCGCGAGTGAAGATCACATCGACCCAGGGCTGCGCCTGCAGGAATCGCACAAGTTTCTCGATGCGCTCGGTTGACCGTGTCGCAAGATAGAAGAGCGTGGACGGTCCCTGGTTCGCCATGATCACGTCCGTCGAACGCTCCGCTGCCTTCAAGCCGCCGGAAATCAGCGCCCCGGTAATGTCGACACCACGGTCGTTGCGGGCGAATCCGTGATCGGAAGCGACAACGATATCCGTGCGAGGCAATAGGCCAAGCGCGTCTATCTTCGCGATCGTTCGCTGAATACTCTCATCGATCTGCGCCAGCGCTCGTTTCGCTTGCGGAGACCCGACACCTTGCGCGTGCTGCGCAGCATCCAGAGGCCCCATCCAATCGATGATGACGTCAGGCCGAAGCTCGGGTAGCACGTAGTCCTGGAGCACGGTGTCAGTCCAGTGCATCTGCCCGATGTCGTCATCGTCTGGTGGAGGCGCGCCGAAACGCTGGATGACGACATCACTGACTTCCTTTGGATAGGCCGTGGTCACGCCTCGTTCGAAGAGACCGTGAATCGCGACGCCTGCGCCATTTCGAGCACGGGGGTTCAGTAGGAAGCCGTTGCCAGTTGAACCAGAGCTGAGAGTGACCAGCTTCCGGCCGTTCTGCTGCAGGACTTCCCCAAGCGTCTCCACCGTAACGGCACGCCCCGCGACCTCTTCCAGTTTCAGCAGCTGCCGGTAGTCACTGGTGTCGAACGCTGCCAGCGGATTCACGCCAGCGACGAACATGCTGTTGCCAACAATTCCATTCCAGGCCGGATAGGCCCCGGTCGCGAGGGCGGTCGTGTTTACACGTGTCGCCGTCGGAAAGACAGAATGGCTGTTGATGTAATCGACGCCTTCCGATCGAAGCCGCGCGATCGTCGGAGTGTCCACGCCGTTGACGCTGTCCGGTCGCAAGCCGTCAACAATGAATATCGCGATCAACCGCGCGGGGCGACTCGGAGCCTGGCCCATGCTGATCGCACAGGCGATTACCACCACCAGGACGCAAGTTAACCGCGCCGCCGCATGTCTCATGCGCTGTCTCCCCTCGACTCCAGTGATGACCTTTGAACGATGTACTGAAGCCCGCCGGCCGATTGGTCGTTCGCCGCCCAACGTTGCGCATCACCAGCGGCGCGCTGCCTAGATTTCACCGGCGCGCCGTCTGGTGCATGCGATGTTAGACAGCTGCCTGTGAATTCCGAACGCATGGGTAACAGGTCAAGCTCTCTATTCGCGGCGCAATCGCGCCTGGAGTGGAGAAGCGATGACGAAAGCCGAGCAAGTTCGACTGGTAACCTGGCGGTCAAAGATCCTGCAGCACGCCTCCGGCACGAATCGCTCGGTCGCGCAAACATGCCGACATTTCGGGATCTCGCGGAAGACTTATTACAAGTGGGCGACTCGGCATCGGATCCACGGAGACGCGGGGTTATGTGATCGCGCGCGAGTGGCGCTCCGATTCCCGGGCGCGACGCCACCCGCGGTGGTGAGCAAGATTCTGTATTTGCGCCAGCAGTATCACTTCGGTGCCGGCCGAATCACCGACTATCTTCGGAGGTTCCATCAGGTCTCCGTGGCCCGCTCGACGGTGCATCGCCTCCTAAGCAAACATGGCGTGGGCCGGTTGCCGGCGAATCAGAAGCACCGATCACGGACTCGTTGGCAGCGCTACGAGAAGCCGCAACCTGGCCACCGCCTCCAGGTGGATGTGAAGTTTCTCGAGCGCATCCCGGGCAGCCGGAAGCGTCTGTACCAGTTCACCGCCATCGACGACTGCACGCGGATCCGGGTGCTGAAGATCTTCGACGCCTGCAACCAAGCGATGGCCATTCGCTTCATCGACGACGTCGTTCGACGTTTACCGTTTCGCGTGCACGTCGTGCAGACCGACAACGGCGCCGAGTTTCAATCGCGCTTTCATTGGCATCTGGAGACCCAGGATATCCGTCACGTGTATATCCGCCCGCGCACGCCGCATCTGAACGGTAAGGTCGAGCGGTCTCACCGTGTGGATGACGAGGAGTTTTACCAACTGCTCGACCAAGGTGGCATCACGGACGACATCCACCTGTTTAACGAGAAGCTGAAAGAGTGGGAGGACTACTACAATTACCACCGGCCGCACGGGGCGCTGAACGGGCAGACTCCGTACGAGCGGCTCGTGGCTAAAACGAGAGCTGACGTGTTACCGAAGGTCTAAGACCTTACATTACCTCAGCACCTCCGGAGCTTTCCGTTCCGGGAAGATGACCCCGCGATCTGGCCCAGAGGCGTAGCACGGCGTTTCGGCGAGACGCGCCTCGACCGCCGGCAGCATGCGCTCGTCCCACTGCCCAGATTCCAAGTGGAACGGCACGCACTTGGCGAAGTCGACCAAGATGCCGAGAACGGAGCGATCGACGGTCGAACCCACCGCGACGGATGACATCGCCTTGATTTCAGCCCTGATGACGGATGCCTCGATACCACACCGCCTGAGTCGTGCTTCGACGATCCCCGCGAGTCGGTCCGGAAGGCTCCGCACGACCCGCGCCGGAATTAGGATGGGAAGGAGAGTGGCTGAACTGACCAGGAGCAGCAATGGCTGTCGATCCACCACGAGCCGATTGACGTACCAGTCGCCAAGAGCCGTGTCGGACGGCGGCAACACCGCGCCCGAATCCGGCAGCAATGCACTCAGTTTTCGAGTTCGTCGGAGTACGACCATTTCCTTTGTCTGGCTAACGTTCCAAATGAGCCGCGCGCCTCAGCCTCGAAATGCACCTTTCGACGCGTCGGCTCCATTTGGCTGTTAGGCCGTGCCCCGAAAGCAACGCCTGTGGCCACAATACCGATCTAGGTGCGCTCTCGGTTCGAGCCCTGCTACTTGCCCTTCCAACCTGCGGCACTCAGCAGTCCTGCGAGTCGCGTCCTTGACTTCTGCACCTCAGGGTCGCTCGCGTTGGGATCAGCCACTGCGCTTCGAAGTTCGGTGTTCGCTGCCAGCAATTCAACGACACGCTTCTTGACTGCCTCGCGAGCAGTCGTCCACTCAGCGACGACCTTTGGATCGAGCTTCGAGGCTGCCGCGACGATCGTCGATGCATCACTGGAAGTCAGCGCCTGGCCGAACTTGATGCGCCGGTCGCGGTCTGCTCTTGCCAAGTCAGGAGTGCTGCGCACGACGGCCTGAGCATCTGCGTCTGCCTTCACGCGCGCGTCAATCAATCCGATCTTCAGCGCGTACTCGACCTGATCCTTGCCTCGTCGAAGCCAATAGTCGTTGTCGCTTGTCGCAAGTTGGGCCTTCCACTTGACGAAGCCGGCCAACATGGCGGCCGCAATGGGTCCGCCGGGGGCGTCGTCGACTTCGCCCTTAACTGTCACGTCCCACGTGGACTGAATCATCTGATTTGTGGCGATTCGATCTGCAGTGCGATCGGCAGCAGAACTAGACGTCTGCGCACAGCTGGCAACGGCCTGCCCTAGAAGAATCGCAAGAATCATGACGACTCGATTCACGTACACCTCCTGACCACCGTTGGTGGCCCACTGAGTCAGATCCGCCTAACGTTGCAAATGAGCCGCGCGCCGCGGCGACATGACCTCGCGGACCGTGAGAAGCGTCGGCTCCATTTGCGTGTTGGGCTGCCATTGCCTCCCTAGCTGTCGGCCATTACCGCCCCGATGCTGTGAATTCGAAGCGGACCGTCTTAGTGACGAACCCTACACCGCGAAGTAGTTCATGTGTCTCCTCATTGAATGCCCATGATGTGGCCTCAATATTGGCAACGCCAAGCGCATTTGCTTCCGAGATGACACCGAGCATGAGTGCGCGGCCGATGCCCCGTCGCCTGAACTCTGGATCGACTGCAATTTCATCGACTTCCAACCACTGCCTCGCCGGGCACAACGGGCTCTCATTGCGCCGATGGATGACTGCCAGCACGTATCCGACGGGGCGACCGTCTGAGTCAGCGATCCACGCGCGCCCAGTGGATGCTTCCAGGACCGACCTATACGTGGCCGTCAGTTCCGCGATGTTCGTGGTCTTGAAATCGGCGGGTCGCTTCTCAAGATGAAGGTCCTGCACGAACGCGTTGAGACTCGCGAGCACCCCCTCATCGCCGACGCCTGCTTTCCGAATTGTCGCGTTCATGTCTGAATGCTGTCAGCCCAACGTTGTGAATGAGCCGCGCGCCGTTGTTCTTCAGGGGCGCGTCGGCTCCATTCGCTGGTTAGGCGGGTCATTGAATATCAACTCCATGAATGCCGTCTCGGGAATCGGATTGTAGCGATACGGAGCTACGTCACGGAACCCCAATTGCCGGTAGAGTTCCCGTGCCGCCGCCATCGTCGACAACGTGTCCAACCGCATGGCGTGGTACCCCGCCGTCTGGCCGAAGGCGATGGCTGCCGCCGCCAGTCTTCGACCCAGCCCATGACCACGCGCGTCCGGCCGTACATAGAGGCGTTTCATCTCGCAGACGTAGGTGTCTAATTGTCGGACTCCGATGCATCCGACTGACCGCATATTGTTCGCGGCGAGTAGCAGGCATCCGCTTGGTGGTGAGTACACACCAGGCAAGCTTGCCAGTTCGTTCTCGAAATCCTGAAACCCCAAGTCGATTCCGAGCGACTGCGCATACTCCTCGAAGAGCACCCGAATCTCCGCGACGTCCACAGCGCTAGTCGCGCGAATCGTCACCATACCCGCAATGTCCCATCAGTCCTCAAGCCTCGTCGCGAATGTTCTCCGGCTCCACCTAACGATCTAGAATGAGCCGCCCCCGCCGGCACGCGTGAGCGGGCCAAAGGATCTCACTTCGTTTTATTGCCCTGAAGATTCGCAAGCTGTAGCGGCAGCAAGTCCGGCTCGATCCATGTTGCTCGCGCTTCAGAAGACATTAGGCGCTCACGGGAGTAGAACTGAAGGAGCGCCTCCTTGGCCGCCAAGCGACTGGCGAGCAGCCGCGCAACTCGCTCCGCCAAGGGCATCGTCTGCGGAACGCTGTTCAGGAACTCTGCCAAGAGCTGGACGTACGCTCGTGTAATCGTCTCGTGATAGCCACGAGCGGCGGAATTCGGCGTTCCATGGCTGTCGTTAAGTTGGCGAATCCCGACCCGCAGCCGTGCCAACGCTTCATCAGCTCCAAAGTGAGCCACGTGCCATGCCCCAACCGCAAGGTGCGCCTGATGAGTCCATTCGCTGTGCGGGAGGCGGCACGCGACAAATCGCGCGACGAGGTCATCCAACTTCACAAAGCGCAACATTAGTTCTTGAATCGCCGTCGACGCCACAATCACTGCATACAGCGAGGTTCGTCTATCCGCCTAACTACTTATGGAGTAGACCGCGATCCAAATCTCGCGGCTAACCACGACACACCAATCGCGACGAAATGGCCGCAAATCCATGTTGCGCCAGATGATAGCACCGGGTCTCCGGGAGTTGAGGCCACGCGGATAGCTGCGTGGCCGGCGTTAGCTGCGAGACTTCGCGGCTAACGGCTGGACTCAGTCTTAGCGATGACCGTAAACACATGGGCCCACCTGGGTTGCGTCTGGGCCTTCCAAAGACGCCCGCATTAGCCGCGAAGCCCTGCGGCTAACACTCACGACCTACAGCTGATCGGCCGGGCTCTTCACCCCCAGCGCCCCACGGTTGAGCACATGTGTGTAGATCATCGTCGTAGTGACGTCCGCATGCCCCAGCAGTTCCTGCACGGTGCGAATGTCATATCCCGACTCGAGCAGATGGGTGGCAAACGAGTGCCGGAACGTATGGCACCCGACGCGCTTGGTGAGCCCCGCCGCACGGCCGGCCGCCGTGACGGCCTTTTGCACCACGCTCTCATGCAGGTGATACCGGGTGGGCGGGCCATACCGTGGATCACGACACAGCCGTGCCGCCGGAAATACGAACTGCCAGCGCCATTCGACAGGCGCCTGTGGATACTTGCGCTCGAGCGCGCCCGGCAACACAACCCGCCCCCAACCACCAGCGAGGTCCCGTTCATGAAGGGTCTTCACAGCACCGAGGTGCCCACGCAGCGGCTCCCTGAGCCGTTCAGGCAGCATCGTGCGCCGATCCTTCTGCCCCTTGCCTCGCCGCACGGTGAGTTCCCCGCGCTCGAAGTCCACATCCTTGACGCGAAGCTCCAGACACTCCTGCAGCCGGAGCCCCGCGCCGTACAAGATCGACGCGATGAGCAGGCACACCCCGTCAAGGTGCGCCAACACCTCGCGGACCTCCGATCGCGTCAGCACCACGGGCACACGCAGCGGTGAAACAGCACGAGGAAGCGGTTGCACCTGCCCTGGATCCGTGCGCAGCACCTCACGATAGAGAAACAGAATCGCGCTGAGCGCCTGATTCTGCGTCGATGCACTGACCTGCCGCCGCACGGCCAGCCAGGCGAGAAACGCGTCGATCTGCGGCGAACCCATCGTCGAGGGATGCGCCTTGCCGTGAAACAGAATGTACCGGCGAATCCACTGCACGTAGACGTCTTCAGTCCGGCGGCTGTAGTGCCTGACCCGAATCGCCTCGCGCACGCGATCGAGCAGCTTCGGCTGGTCTGCCATGACGACGACGATGGCATCGTCGTCCAGGGAGAGGCAAGGTGTACCGGGAAGCGCCGGGCCGCTACACGGACGAGAGACGATGGCCGAGCTTGTCCTTCTTGGTCTTCAAATAGCTGCGCGTGGAGTCTGACGCAGGAATCTCGAGGGGAACGACGTCGGACACGGCAAGACCGTAGCCCTGGAGCCCCACGAACTTCCTGGGGTTGTTCGTCAGAAGGCGCATGGTCTTGATCCCCAGGTCACCAAGGATCTGCGCACCAATCCCGTAGTCCCGCTGATCGGCCTTGAATCCGAGGCGCTCGTTGGCTTCAACGGTGTCGAGACCCTGATCCTGTAGTTCGTACGCCCGGATCTTGTTGGCAAGACCGATCCCGCGACCCTCCTGATTGAGGTACAGCAGCACGCCGCGGCCCTCCGCGGCAATCCGATCGAGTGCGGCCTCCAGCTGCCCACCGCAGTCGCAGCGGCCGGAATGAAACACGTCACCGGTCAGACACTTCGAGTGCACGCGCACCAGAACGTCTTTGCCGTCACCGATCTCGCCGCATACGAGCGCGACATGCGTCTCACTGTCGAGCTGGTTCTCGTAGGCCCAGATGCGAAACGGTCCATGCTCCGTCGGCAGCGACGCTGACGCGACACGCTTGACGAGCCGCTCGGTGCTCATGCGATACCGAATCAGGTCGGCAATCGTCACCATCAGCAGGCCGTGCTTCTTCGTGAACTTGGCCAGCTCGGGCACGCGTGCCATCGAACCGTCGGGATTCATGATTTCGCAGATGACACCGGCTGGATAGAGACCCGCGATCCGGGCGAGATCGACAGCGGCCTCGGTCTGCCCCGCCCGCACCATCACGCCGCCATCCCGTGCGCGGAGCGGAAACATGTGTCCTGGGCGCGCAAGGTCCGACGGCTTCGTGTTCGGATCGATTGCCGCCAGCACAGTCGCCGCGCGATCGGACGCGGAGATCCCGGTGCTCACGGAGTGCTTCGCTTCGATCGAGACGCAGAACGCAGTCTTGAAGGGTGTAGTGTTCTGACTGACCATCAGCGGCACGTCGAGCTGATCGAGCCGTTCCGCGGTCATGGGCATGCAGATGAGTCCGCGCCCATGCGTGGCCATAAAGTTGATCACGTCCGGCGTAATCTTCTCCGCCGCAATCGTCAGATCACCTTCGTTCTCCCGATCCTCGTCGTCCACGACGACAACCATCTGGCCAGCTCGTACGGCGGCGATGGCCGCTTCAATTGTCGCGAAGGGTGACTTCTTCCGGGCCACACGCATCTTCGATCGCGTCGTCTGTTTCGTTGTCATGATGCTGTCATTGCCAGTTGCGCGGCTCGTGCGACGTACTTCCCGACCATGTCGCACTCCAGATTGACCCTGTCTCCCGCCCGCCGTGTGTGAACGTTTGTGTGTTGCCATGTGTAGGGAATGATCATGACGTCGAATTCCAGATCCCGAAGCGCCGCAATCGTCAGGCTGATGCCATCAACGGCAATCGAACCTTTAGGGATGCAGTAAGGCGCGAGCGACCTGTCGAGCGAGATGGTCAGCCAATGGCTGTCACCATCCGGGCGAACGCTCTGCACCACTCCGGTGCCATCGACGTGGCCCTGAACGAAATGCCCTCCGAACCTCGCGTCCGCGCGCATCGCACGCTCGAGGTTGACCAAATGCTGTGACTGCATGGAGCCGAGCGTGGTCACCCTCAGCGTTTCAGGTCCGACATCAGCCCGCAGACGCCCAGCCTCGGCCGGCGTAACCGTCAGACACACGCCGTTCACCGCCAGGCTGTCTCCAGCGACAACTTCGTCCGCAAACGGCGTCTCGATCTCGAGCTGCACACCCGATCCGAGCGCCTGCACGGCGCCGACGCGTCCCACCGTCTCAATCAGGCCGGTGAACATATCCTTCGATCAACACATCGGGTCCAAGCGCCTGCACCCGCGGCTCGAACAGCGACGCGATCGAGAACCGACGCTCCTGCAGCAACGTCGGCGCATCACCGCCGAACGCCGTCGGTCCCACGTACAGCTGAACGTAATCGACGATCCCCGCGTCCCACGCCGCCTGGTGCAGCATGGTGCCGCCCTCGAGCACGAGGCTCTGGATTTCAAGGTGTCCGAGCGCCCGAACGGCGTCCTGCATTCCGCAATTCTCGAGCGCCAGCAGCGTGGCACCGGCAGCTTCCAATGCGCCGGCCCTGGCGCCGGCGCGCCGGACGGTTTCGGATGACGTGACTATTATCACGGGTCCTGAGGAGAGTGTGGAAAAGAGCCGCGCCTCCGGGGATGTGCGTAAGCGCCTGTCGAACACGACGCGCGTCAGCGGCCGCTCACGATAGACGAGCCGAGGCGTCAGGAGCGGGTCGTCCACCACCACGGTCTCCGACCCTACGGCCAGGGCGTCAACCTGCGCGCGCAACTCGTGCGAGTGTCGCTCGGCCTGCAACGAGGTGATCTGCGTACGCTGCCCAAGTCCGGCCGCCAGACGACCGTCGAGACTTGTCGCCGCCTTGAGGATGACGAACGGACGACCCCGCCGCATCGTCGTCACGAACGGCTGATTCAGTCGCGCCGCTTCCACTCCGCCGACGCCGACGTCAACGGCAATGCCATGCTCCCTGAGCCTGGCGAACCCGCGACCGCGCACCAAAGGATTGGGGTCTTCCATCGCCGCCACAACGCGGGTGATCCCCGCCGCGATGATGCGGTCCGTGCAGGGGCCGGTTCGCCCTGTGTGCACACAGGGTTCGAGCGTGCAATACAACGTGCTGCCCCGTGCCCTGTCGCCAGCCTCGTCCAGCGCCAGCACCTCGGCGTGCGCTTCCCCCGCCCGCTCATGACTTCCATCGCCGACGACGACCTCGTCAGCGGTAACGACGCAGGCGCCGACAACCGGATTGGGCGTGGTGCGACCCAGCCCTCGACGCGCATGTGCCATCGATCGCCGCATCCACCGGGAGTCGTCTACCACGATGCCTGGAACAACGCGTCTACGTAGTCGCGTGCCGAGAACGGAATAAGGTCGTCGATGCCCTCGCCGACACCGACGTAACGAATAGGCACTTTCAGGTCGTGCGCAATTGCCACAGCGACACCGCCCTTCGCTGTTCCGTCGAGCTTGGTCAGGACGATGCCCGTCACGCCGGCCACGCTCGTGAACTCGCGCGCCTGTGTCAGACCGTTCTGTCCAACGGTGGCGTCGAGCACGAGAAGCACTTCGTGCGGCGCGCCCTCGGCCGCGCGCGCTGCCACCCTGCGAATCTTGTCCAGCTCGCTCATCAGATTGACGCGGGTGTGCAGCCTGCCCGCAGTGTCGATGAGGATGGGATCGCGGCCTCGAGCCTTACCCACCTGGATCGCGTCGAACACGACGGACGCAGGGTCCGAGCCTTCCTTCGCGCGCACCAGATCGACGTGTGCCCGCTCGGCCCAGACGGCGAGTTGCTCGACCGCCGCAGCGCGGAACGTATCCGCGGCACAGACGAGCGGATCTTTCCCGGACGCCTTCAGTGCATTGGCGAGCTTGCCGACGGTGGTCGTCTTTCCTGTGCCATTGACGCCCACGATCAGCACGACGTGCGGGCGCGCGGTCGGTTGAGGTACGGGCTCGACGCTCTCGAAGATCGACAGGATTTCCTGTTTGACGAGATCGCGTAAACCCTGACCAGCACGGGCACGGGCGCGTACGGCCGTCACGATGCGTTCGGTCGCAGGTACGCCGACGTCCGCTGACAGCAGCAGTTCCTCGAGCGCCTCGACTGTGTCTGGATTGATTTCGGTGGTGCGTCGCTCCGGCGCGTCCGCCTCGCGGACAATCTGCTCGAACCGTTCGACAATCTGCTGTTTGGTACGACTCAGCCCCTCACGAAGTCGGTCAAGGAATCCCACTCTCCCTATTATCCCGCCTCCGACCGCTGAGGCCGCAGCATGAGCTCATAGAGAGCGGCGCGCGCGTCCTTCTGGCCTCCGAGCAGTGCGGCCACCTGCGCAGCAATGGGCAATTCGACTCCGTGATGCCGGCCCAGGGCGAGCGCGGCTTCCGTGGTTCTCACGCCTTCAGCAACCATCTTCATGCCCGCGAGCACATCCTCGACGGACCGGCCCCGCGCCAGCTCGATCCCGACGTGACGGTTCCGGCTGAGCGCACCCGTGCAGGTCAAGACCAGGTCACCAAGACCACTCAACCCCGCGAGCGTGTCGCGCTGTGCGCCAGCTGCGCATGCGATGCGCGTGATCTCGGCAAGGCCGCGCGTGATCAACCCCGCCTGCGCGTTGTGCCCCAGGTTCAAACCTTCAGCCACTCCTGCGGCAATCGCAATCACGTTTTTGAGCGCTCCACCGATCTCCACGCCAACCACGTCACTCGTACCGTACAGCCGGAAGTACGGCGCACGCAGGTCGGCCTGCACCTGCTCCACAACCTTCGGATCGCGCGATGCCACCGACACGGCCGTCGGCAGCCGCCGAGCCAGCTCCGCCGCAAAGCTCGGGCCCGACAGCACCGCTATCGGGATGCCGCGTCCGAGCTCTTGCGCGGCGACTTCCGACATCCTGAGCAGCGTCTCCCGCTCGATTCCCTTCGTCGCACTGACGAGCACCGCATCACGACGAATCAGTGGAGCGGCGCGCTTCAGGATCTCGCGCGCACCATGGGACGGGAGCGCAGCGATGACGAGCTCCGCCTCTCCAAGCGCGTCTGCGAGGTTCGCGGTGACGTGCAGCGAGGGAGGAAAGAGCACGTCCGGCAGGTACACGGCGTTTGCCCGCCGCACGCGCATGTCTTCAGCGAGCGCCGGATCACGAGCCCACAGGTACGTTTCATGACCGACGCTGGACACGTGCACGGCAAGCGCCGTCCCCCAGCCTCCCGCTCCCACGATGGCGACGCGACGAATACCCACCTCCCTACAACCGTTCCCCGACGCGCCGTTCATTGCCGGCGTACAACCGAGCCAGATTCCCTCGATGACGATGCAACACGATCAATGCTGCCGCGACAGCTCCAACGATGACCTCGGTCGGGGCATCGAGCAGAACCACGGCCACAGCGAGTGTAATCGCTCCCACAATCGAACCGACCGAGATGTAGTGCGTCACGAACACTCCGAGGGCGAACGCGCTCCCGGCAATCACGACTGCCAATGGTTCAAAGACCAGGAACACGCCAGCCGACGTCGCGACGCCCTTGCCGCCTCGAAACCGCAGCCACACGGGGTACGAGTGCCCGATCACGGCTGCCAATCCAGCGGCCACTGTAGTCGCGGGACTATTCGTCAGCCGCATCGCCACGAGCGCTGCGATCGCCCCCTTCGCCGCATCGAGCACCATCGCGAGCACCCCGTCCATGACCCCGCTTGTGCGGAGCACATTCGCAGCGCCCACACTCCCGCTCCCTGACAGGCGCAAGTCGATACCGCGTCGTCTGGCCAGCAGATAACTGAGGGGCAACGACCCGGCCAGATATCCGAACGCTACGGCCGCGATATCTCCCACGTTCACCTGCCAGAGTGTAGCCGCGCGTCAACTTCGAGGACGCGCGAGCAGCATGCGTCGGGTCATGTCGAGCGCTGCCTGGGACGCCTGGTATTTCACTTGCTCCCGATCGCCAACGAACCGGAAAGTCCTCGAGCCCGTCTCGCCAGGGATGGCGACCGCCACCGCAACAGTACCGACGGGCTTTGTTGCCGAGCCTCCGCCAGGCCCGGCGATGCCGGTCACGCCAATGCCGACCTCCACGCCGGCGCCTTTCCGGACGCCTTCCGCCATCGCTACGGCTACCGGTTCCGAGACGGCTCCCTCAACGGCGATAAGGGACTCCGAGACCCCCAGCAGTGACACCTTGGCAGCGTTTGCGTACGCTACGACACCGCATTCAACGTACCGCGAGCTCCCGGCGATGTCGGTCAATCGGGACGTCAGGAGCCCACCCGTACACGACTCTGCGACCGCAATTCGAAATCCACCCGTCACGAGTAAATCACCGACCACTTCCTCGAGCAGACGACCGTCCAGGCTGAACACGTCGTCTCCGAGGACCTCGCCAATCTCCCGAGCCGCCTCGTCCACGGCCCTCTGTGCATCGGTGCGCGACGCGGCCCTGGCGGACACGTGCAGCTCGATCTGCCCGAGTGACGCGAGAATGGTCGCGGCCACGGGGACAGCCTGCCGCGCCCATCGCGCGTAGAGCGGCTGCAGTGTCTCGTCGGTTTGCGACTCGGTCCGATTCGTGATGCGCACGACCCGTCGCTGCAAAGACACACCCGAAGCACGCGGCGCCAGGAACGACTCGACGCACGAGGCCAGCATCGGCTTGAGCTCACGAGGCGGGCCCGGCAGCAACAGCACGCAATGTGCGCCGTCCTCGATCCACAAACCTGGAGCGGTGCCATTGGCGTTGTCGAGGACGCTGGCTCCCTGGGGCACCATCGCCTGCCGGCGATTGATCGCCGGCATCGCGATGCCTCTCGCCGCAAACCGGGCCTCGATGCGGGAGACGATTCGCGCATCCTCACTGAGCGGCTTCCCCATCACGCTGGCGACAACCTCCCTCGTCAGGTCATCGTCTGTTGGACCAAGTCCGCCACAACACACCAGGAGATCGACGCGACCGAGCGCTGTGCGTACGGCGGCAGCCAGTTCGTCCCGATCGTCGCCGACGACAGCCTTGCAGGCGACGGCGATCCCCAGGCGGTCGAGCTGCTCGGTGATGGCGAGTGAATTCGTATCGATGCGAGAGGGCGTCAGGAGTTCGCTGCCGACGGCAAGAATCGCGGCCCGGTGGATCACGCAAGCCACCCTGGCGCGACCACCATCAACGCCCGCATGATCAGGTTGCCGTAGAGAGCCGCCATTCCGTCATCGGCCATGATGCCCCACCCGCCGTGCAGCGCTTCGAGGCGTCGTGCGGGCCACGGTTTGACGATGTCGAGGATTCGGAAGACGAGGAAGCCGATGATTGCACCTCCAACGCCCACCGGCACGAAGGCGAGCGTGACGAGCATCCCGAACACTTCGTCGATCACGACCTGACCTGGATCGACGCCGCGAAAGTGACGCTCGGCCGCACTGGCGCTCCAGACGCCTACAACCAAGACGGCAAGAATCGCCGCTCCCTCTGCGCTCGCAGATCCTGTCATGCGAAGCAGCCAGAGCAGCACCAACCCCGCTGCCGACCCAAACGTACCCGGGGCGATAGGTACGTACCCCACGTAGGCGCATGTCGCGAGAAACACCCCGAGTCGATCCATCAGTGAGGTTGAAGCCGCCTACGCAGGAGGCAGGCTGACGACGCGAGTGTGCGTGAGCCGGTCGTGAAGCGTGGAGCGAGCGGAGCCGAACAACGCGGGCACGTAGCCGAGCCCGAGGGTGATCGCGGACAACGTTCCCGCGAGGGATCGAAGAGCGGCACCGGCGGCGGGAAGCGGCCGGTTCTCGGCGGTGACTACGCGAATGCGCATCGCCATCTTTCCAATCGTCTGGCCGCCAACCGCGGTGAAGACGCAGAAGTAGGCGAGCTTGACGACCAGCAGAAACGCGAAGAGCGGCGCCAACGGAAGCTCGACCCATCCCGACATGGGCAAGTCCGCCATCCGAACCGTCAGGTAGACCACGCTGAGGTCGATGGCACACAACACCACGTGGTCGATCGCGACTGCCGCGAGTCGTCGCGCGGGACTGCTGGACTCGAGCGCTGTTGGCTGCGCCGCAAGTCTGGCCACGCTTCGCGCACGAACGTCGGCAATCGATTCGACGACGGGCGGCGCGGGCATCACCGGCGCCGGTTCGGCAAATTCCAGGACAGGCTCAGTGTCAACCTTCGTGACTGGTTTCGGAACTGCGCGCAACCGGGAGATGTCAGGGGTTCGCCGGACGGCCAGCGGGGCACGGGGCGCGGGTGGAAGTTTGATGAGCGGTTCATCGCTATCGTCCACCGCCGGAGAGAACAGAGGAAGTTTCTCCTCGGCGCGCGCCATCGTCGCAGCAGCGACGGACGCCGGTTCAGCCCGCGAACGATCGAACACACCATCCCATGCGGGAGGGTCAGCCGAGGTGTTATCGAACGATCGAATGAACAACTCCGGCTCGAGATCAGAAGGCGTCGGAGGTGCAGGGGTCAACGAGAAATCGTAGCCGCAGTTCTTGCAACGATCGCCCGTCTCGAATCCGAGGTACTCGCACTTCGGACACTTCATGGACGGCTACCGGCGGCTTCGGATGCGCCCGCGGGCAATCCCGCGGCGACGAAGAGCTCCTGCTGGAGGTCTGCACGCAATCGATCCGCGTCGGGCCGGGCAGGGTCGGCAACGGGAATCGCATCGAGGGCGACGAGCGCGTCCCGCGGCTGGCCAGCGGCCTGGAGTGCTCGCGCGCGATCGAGGACCACGTCGGAACGTCTCACGACCGGTAAAGACTCGAGGGATGCAGGCTGAGCAGTTGGCCGTGCATCGACCATTTGCAGCTCCGACAACCACGTGCCCAGAGGCAACCCGCCCACGAGCATGGTCACGCCAACGCACACAGCGAAAAGCACAGCCGTCACTCTTCCGGGACGCGCGCCGGAGACCGGGGTGAGGCGACCAGACAAGGAGCCGCGATCCGGCACGCGCTCATCGCCGGCGCCTGGAAGCGGGAGCGCGACGCCCGCGCGGTTCAACCGCTCGAGAAACACATCTGCGCCGTCATTGCCCTGCTCGAGCGCACGGGTCAGCAACTCGCGTGCGCGCTCCACGTCGCCCGCGTTGTAGGCCGAGACACCTTCCTGCAGGCATTCGTCTGACCGTCGCAGCCGCTCGGCCATCGCGCCACGGGCGCGTTCGATATACGCGCGCGCCCTGTCGTGGTGACGTTCGAGGAACACCACTCGAGTCCAGACATTGATCGCGCGTTCGTATTGCCCGGCGAAATAGTGGTCGAGCCCTGCGAGAAGCAGTTGTTCGATGCGCGCCTCGCGATCCGCATCGTCCGGAAGTTCCGGGGCACGTAGCGGTCGGGACGGCAAGTCAGGCATCAGTGTGGCGGAATGCGACTCGAATTATCGAGTAAAACTCTTCATGGGTCAACGAATTAGGGTTACCATGCCTCCTCTGATGACGAGAACGGCGTCACCAGCGTCGCGCGCCGCGATGCTCAAGCCAACAGCCATCAACACGATCCTCGCGGAAGTCCGTGAGGTGCGAAGCGCTGGAAAAGCTGTGACGTCCCTGATGCGAGGCGAGCCCGACTTCCCCACGCCCTCGCACATCTGCAGTGCAGCGACGCAGTCGCTCGCGTCAGGCCGCACGACGTACCCCGACAACCGCGGCGAACCTGGCCTGCGGGATGCCATCGCCGTGAAGCTGCGCCGCGACAACGGCCTCACGTACGACCCGGCCACAGAGATCCTCGTCACGACCGGAGCCACTCTTGGGATTCACACGGCGCTCATGGCGCTCGTGTCCGAGGGTGACGGCGTTCTGATCCCGGATCCGGTATACGACGCGTACCAGTCTCCAATTCTGCTGGCCGGTGGCGTCATTCAGCCCGTGCGGGCGTCGATCGTTCAGGATCGCTTTGTCCTGACGCGTGAGGCGCTGGAGGCCGCCGCAACGCCGTCCTCGCGGGTCCTGATTCTCAACACCCCCTGGAATCCCGCAGGTACGGTCCTTCGCGCCGCTGAACTCCGGGAGATCAGCGAGTTCGCCCTACGCCGCAATATCACTGTCGTCAGCGACGAGATCTATGAGGCCGTGGTGTACGAGGACCACCGGCACGTGTCGCCTGCCTCGCTGTCGGATGAGATGCACTCCAGCACGGTGCTGGTCAACAGCCTGTCCAAGACGTACGCCATGACTGGCTGGCGGGTGGGCTACTGCGCCGCATCGGCCTCTGTCATCTCTTCAATGCTGCTGGTGCTTCAACAGTCGAGTCGGGGACCCGCCACCTTCGTACAGGATGCCGCGGCCGTCGCGCTCATGGGATCGCAGGAAGCCGTGAAGGCGATGCAGCATGAGTACGCCGCGCGACGAGCGCGAGTGCTCGCAGCGATGGACGGTCTTCCGCGTGTGCGGGCGTTGCCCCCGGAAGGCGGGTTCTTCGTGATGGTGGACGTGCGTTCCACCGGCATCCCTTCCAACGACATCCGGCGTCGCCTGCTCAACGACCACGGTGTCGCGGTCGTCCACGGATCCGCGTATGGCCCCGGTGGCGAGGGCACCCTGCGCGTCTCGTTCGCGAGCGGTGGCAACGTCCTTTCGGAGGGACTCGACAAGCTTCGCGAAGGCCTCGCCCGTCTATGAGGACCCCGGCGGAGGAGCCGCGCGCTGCGCTGGCTCGACCCCAGGTACAGGCAGTCGATACCGACAGGCTTCGCACCGCGATCGAACAACACGTCGAGGGTGACGTTCGATTCGACACCGTTTCGCGGGCGCTCTACTCCACCGATGCCAGCGTCTACCAGATTGAACCTCTCGGGGTCGTGCTTCCGCGCTCCCGCGACGACCTGATTCGTCTCGTTCGCATCTGCGCGCAGCACAAATGCTCCCTGACCATGCGTGGTGGCGGCACCTCGCAGGCCGGGCAAGCCATCGGTCACGGGCTCATCGTTGACACGTCGAAGTATCTCAACCGGATTCTGGAGCTGAACGTTTCAGAACGGTGGGTGCGAGTCGAGCCAGGCATCGTGCTCGACGAACTGAATGCGGAGCTCAGGCCGCACGGCCTGCGTTTCGCACCCGACATCTCGACAGCCAGCCGCGCGACCATCGGCGGCATGATGGCCAACAACTCCAGCGGCGCGCGGTCCGTGCTGTACGGCAAGACGATCGACCACGTGCTCGATCAGGAAGTTGTCTTGTCGGACGGGTCGATTGCGCAGTTCGGTCCACTTGATTCAGGCGGTCTCGAAGCCGCGTGCGTTGGTTCAACCCTCTCGGCCGAGTGCTATCGAACCGTTCGCCGTCTCGCATCGGAACATGCCTCGGAGATCGAACAGCGATTTCCGAAAGTTCTCAGACGAGTCGGCGGATACAACCTCGACGAGTTCGCTCACGCCGGCCGGCCGTTCAACATGGCCAAGCTGATGGTTGGCTCCGAGGGCACGCTCGGCGTGGTCCTTAATGCCCGCCTCAATCTCGTGCCTCTACCCAAAGCGAAGGCCGTGCTCGTCATCCAGTTCGGCGATCTCCTGGAGGCACTCGCTGCTACTCCCGCGATCCTGAGGCATCGTCCATCGGCCGTCGAGGTGATGGACAAGTTCATCCTCGACCATACGCGGGAGAGCGCCGCGCTCGACGCATTGCGCAAAACCTTTGTCGATGGTGACCCGGGCGCGATGTTGTGCGTGGAGTTCTACGGCGATCGCGACGACGAGCTGCCGCCTCGGCTGGACGCGGTCGAACGAGACCTGCGAGCCCGGGGCTTTGGCTCCGGCTATCGACACGTCCTCACCCTGGCGGCGCAGGCAAAGGTCTGGAGCCTGCGCGAAGCGGCGCTTGGGCTGTCGATGGCGATGAAATCGGAGGCCAAGTCGCTGTCGTTCGTCGAAGACACGGCGGTCGCTCCCGAGAAGCTCCGCGACTACATCGAGCGACTTCTTGGCATCGTGCGCCGTCACGGGACCTCGGCCGGTGTCTACGCACATGCGTCCGTCGGTTGCCTGCACGTGAGGCCGGTTGTGAACTTGAAGACTGCCGCTGGCGTGGAGACGTTCGAACGTATCGCCAGCGACGTCGCGGATCTCGTCCTCGAGTTCGGCGGTGCGCTGTCAGGCGAGCATGGCGACGGCATGGTGCGCAGTCCGTTCATGCAGAAGATGTTCGGACCGGTTCTGTACGAAGCGTTCAGAACGGTCAAACGGACATTCGACCCCGACAACATTCTGAATCCCGGAAAGATTGTTGACGCGGGTCCGTTGACGGCGAACTTGCGCTTCGGCGCCGGCTATCACACCCCGAATCCCCCGACCCATTTCGACTATTCCGAGTATGGCGGCCTGGGCGGTGCTGTGGAAATGTGCAGCGGCCTTGGCGCCTGTCGCAAGAAGCTCGAAGGATCGATGTGTCCTTCCTACATGGCGACACGCGAAGAGCAGCACTCGACTCGCGGGCGCGCCAACGTGTTGCGTCTGGCGATGGCTGGACGGCTCGGAGAATCCGGACTGGGCGACGCAGGCGTCATGGATACGCTCGACCTGTGCCTCGAGTGCCGGGCCTGCAAGACGGAGTGCCCCGTCGGCGTGGACATGGCGAGATTCAAAAGCGAGTTCCTGGCCGACTACTGGTCCCGGCACGGGACTGCGTTTGACGCGCGCGTGCTGGGCAACGTCCGCACAATCGCCAGATGGGGCAGCCGGTTCGCGCCGGTGTCCAACTGGCTGGCAGCCTCTCTCAAGTCTGTCAACGAGCGTCTCATTGGCATCGATAAACGACGAACGCTTCCGCGGTTCGCGCGCCAGCCCTTGTCCGCACTCGCGCCGTCAGGTGACCTTGCCTCCGACGCGCTTCTTTTCAACGACACGTTCACGAACTACTACGACCCGGCGATCGGTGTCGCGGCCCTGAACGTCTTGACGGCCGCCGGGGTCCGGGCGGGACTGGCTCCCAACGGCTGTTGCGGGAGACCGCAGATCTCCAAAGGTCTACTGAAAGACGCCACACAGCTTGCCACCCACAACGCCGACGTACTGCATCCGTACGCGGAGGCCGGGCGTCCGCTGGTGTTCTGCGAACCAAGCTGTTTGTCGGCCATTCGCGAAGATGCCCCCGCGTTGTTGCGCGGAGACGCGCGTCGAAAGGCGGAAGCTGTGGCACGGTCCGCCGTTCTGTTCGAGACGTTCGCTGACAGCATCGCTGCCAGGCTTCCCCTGAGAACAGGACCGCAGTCGATCATGCTTCACGGTCACTGTCACCAGACGTCCATGGGACTGGTGCCCTCAGCCGTCTCGCTCCTCTCGAAGATTCCTGGCTCCTCCGTCGTCGATCTCGCAGCGGGGTGCTGCGGCATGGCCGGCTCGTGGGGCTACGCGCACGATCACTTCGAGGTCTCGCGGGCGATCGGCGAACGTCGTCTCTTTCCGGCCGTACGATCGCGAGCCGCAGGAACGGTGGTCGCGGCCGCCGGCACCTCGTGCCGTCACCAGCTTCGGGATTTCACTGGAGTCGAGGCCGTTCATCCGGCTGTCCTGCTTCAGTCTCTTCTGACAAAGGCGAACACCGCATGAACCTTGCGTGGCTATCTCTCAGCGCTCTGCTCGCGGCGATCATCCTGAGCTGTTTCACCAGTCTCAACGTGGGTGTCGTGGCCGTGGCCTTTGCGTGGATCGTCGGGGTGTACTTCGGCTCGATGAGACTCGAGGAGGTACTCGGCGGCTTTCCCATCCAGCTCTTCCTGACACTCGCCGGCGTGACGCTGCTCTTCACCCAGGCGCAGCTGAATGGCACGCTCGACAAGATTGCGCATCGTGCGGTGCGGTTGTGCCGGGGAAACACAGGGCTGATTCCCATCACGTTCTTCGTGCTGGGCGCGACGATTGCCTCCCTCGGACCAGGAAACGTTGCCACAGCGGCGATGCTGGCGCCCATGGCCATGGCGGTTGCCGGCCGCGCACGTATTCCGGCATTTCTCATGGCGATCATGGTCGGCAACGGCGCTCAATCAGGTGCACTCTCCCCCTTTGCCCCGACCGGAATCATCGTCAATGGTCTGATGGCCAAGATCGGGCTCGCGGGGCACGAGTTGCATTCGTACCTGACGCTCCTGGCCGCACACGCCGGGCTGGCCTTCACTGCCTACTTCCTTCTTGGTGGCTGGAAGCTGTTTCGATCCGAGTTCAAGAGCACGCTCGACGCCGTGGGCAGTTCCCCGGCGTTTGACGCGAAGAACTGGATGACGATTGCAGTCCTGGCCGGGATGATGGCCGCCGTGCTCTTCTTGAACGCGAACATCGGCATGGCGGCGTTCACGGGCGCCGCGATCCTCGCAGCGATCCGTGTCGCCGATCACGAGCAGGCGATACGGCGCATGCCGTGGGCACCGATTCTCATGGTGAGCGGCGTGACCGTACTGATTGCGCTGCTCGAAAAAACGGGGGGTCTGGATCTCTTCACCGCCCTGCTGGCACGAACCGCGACGCGCGAAACCGTCACTGGCGCGGTGGCGTTCGTGACGGCGATCATCTCGGTCTACAGCAGCACATCTGGCGTCGTGCTGCCGGCCTTCCTGCCAACGATTCCTGGCCTGGTGGCGCGCCTCGGCGGAGGCGACCCGTTGAGCATCGCCACGTCGATGAACGTGGGCGCGCACCTGGTGGACATGTCGCCGCTCTCGACCACCGGCGCCATGTGCCTCGCCGGCATTACGAATCCGGCCGATGTGAAACCGACGTACAACAAGATGCTGGCGTGGGGACTCTCGATGACCGTGATCGGGGCCCTGGTCTGCTGGATCTTCTTCTAGGTTCTATTGCAGCTTGCGCTGCGCGTCGCGGTACCGTGACGACTGCGACGGGACGAGCGCATACGCCGCTCGGGCGCGATCGCGATCTTTGACCCGTTCCTCGTAGAGCTCTCCAGCTCTCCACGCCGCATCGACACGGTTGGCCGGGAATCGTGTCGCCAGCTCGTGCAACGCCGCCGCTGCCAAATCGTATTTCCTGAGGTCGTCGTACAGTTTTGCAAGCGCGTCGTACGCGCCTTCTGCCGCCGGCGCAGATGGATACCGTTCGACCAGGCTTCTGTAGGTGACGAGTGCGGCCGGAACAGACCCGCCGAGCTGCGCATCATTGACGCGCATGCGCAACCGGTCCTCGACCGCCGCCCGGCGGGACAACGCGCGCGGAGCGAACGGGCTGTCCGCGTGAGTGCTCTCGACCGCCGTGAACAGCTCGATCGCGGCCCGATCGCGATCGGTTCGTTTCGACCGCAGCAACAGTTCAGCGTTGAGGAACGTTCCTTCGGCGGCCGCGGCACTCGACCCGTGTTTCGTCCGAAGCTCGACGTAGGCCGCCATGGCGTCTTCCGGACGATTCTGACGCTCTCGAATCGTCCCCATCAGGAGATACGCATCGGCCGCGCTCGGACGGTCGGCATACTGCGCCATCATCGCTTCGAGATCCGCGTACGCTTGGTCGTAGAGACGAGCGTCGTATTTGGCCCGCGCCGTACGCAGCGCCTCGGCGCCAGGGTCTACGAC
>JABFSA010000033.1 GCA_013140775.1 Acidobacteriota bacterium
GGGTAAGACCGAACAGCTGCCGTTCGTGCAGGCGAATGTCGCCACGCCGAACATCGACATGATGCAGTATGGCGCCGCGAAGGACGTGCTGACGAACGCGGGCAACCCGGCCCAGTTCATTCCGTTCAGTGCCTGGACGGGCGTGGCCGGACCGTTCGCGCTTACCTTCCGCGACAGAGGCAACAATCTGGATCTCACGGGCGCCGCGAAGATCCGCTGGGCGATCAAGACGTCCGGTTTCCACTCGGTGCGCCCGGTGTTGAAGCTCACGGATGGCACGATGGTCGTCGGAGACCACACGTCCGAGAGCGTGGCGCTGATGGCTGTCACCGAGGTCCCACTTGCGACGGTCCGTTGGGTGAAATTCGATCCGATGAAGGCGGTCACGCTCGGCAGCCCGGGACCGGCCAATCAGACCTGGTTCACGCCCGACCTGAGCAAGGTGGAGGAGGTCGGGTTCGCGGACCTCATGCCTGGCAGCGGCCATGGCACCGGTGGATGGATCCATGTCGGGATGATGGAAGTGTACGGAAAATCAGTGCCGCGCGCAGCCACCACGGCGGCGAAGTAGAAAGACAGTCTCTAGTCTTTGGTCTCTAGTCTTTAGTGCCGCTTACGCGCCGGCGTTCGTCTTGAGTCCGCAGGTTCTTACTAGCGACTAAAGACCAGAGACTAGAGACCATCGAGAATCTGACGTTACGGAGGTTCCAATGTGCGATCAAGATCACTTTGATGATGACCTGAAGGCGTACGAAGCGGGTGACATGGTCACGCGCCGGCAGTTCGGTGTGTTGCTGGGAGCGGGTATGGCGATGGGGCTGCCGCAGGTGTTGAACGCCGTGGCGGTGACCGAATCGGATGTGACGGTCATGACGCCCGACGGCACAGCCGACTGCTACTTCGTCCATCCCACAACCGGCACGGCGCCGGGCGTTCTGATTTGGCCGGACATCTTCGGTTTGCGTCCAGCCTTCCGTCAGATGGGAAAGCGTCTCGCCGAGACGGGCTACTCAGTGCTCGTGGTCAATCCGTTCTACCGCGTCAAGAAGGCGCCCACGGCGGACAAGGGCTCGGCCACGCCGATTCCGCAGTTGATGCCGCTCGCTCAGGCGCTCAACGAGACGACGCACATGACCGACGCGAAGGCGTTCGTTGCGTGGCTCGATCGTCAGGCATCGGTGGCCAAAAACCGCAAAGTGGGAACGCAGGGTTATTGCATGGGCGGCCCGATGGCGTTTCGTACGGCGGCGGCGGTTCCCGATCGTGTCGGCGCGGCCGCATCGTTCCATGGTGGCGGCCTGGTCACGGATCAGCCGAACAGCCCGCATCTCCAGGTGTCGCGCACGAAAGCTCAGCTTCTCGTCGCGATTGCCGAAAACGACGACATGCGTGCGCCGAACGATAAGAACGTCATGAAGGAGGTCTTCGCGAAGGCCAGCGTGCCGGCGGAGATCGAGGTGTACACCAAGTCCGCGCACGGCTGGTGCCCGCCTGACTCAGGCGTCTACAACGAGCCGCAGGCGGAACGCGCGTGGAGCCGTTTGCTCGCGCTCTACGGCAAGGCGCTCGCGTAGAAGGTCCGGCTACAAAGCCGGACCCCACGATTGAATGTCACAAGGCTCGGCTGAAGCCGAGCACTACGATTGCTCATCGATGTACGTAGTGCTCGGCTTCAGCCGAGCCGTCACGTCACTCATCGTCGCCGATATCGTCATACTCGGGCGCGAGACGCCAACCCACTGCCCAGTTCTGCGTCAGCATCTGTTCGCTCCAGCGGATGGCGCCGGTCCAATCCTCGCAGCGACGGTAGCCAAGCGGGCGTCCGTTGATGAACCACATGAAAAGAAACGTCCCGTCCGTGTGCGGGGTGATGACGGCGTGAGACGACTGATCCTCACGCTGCATGCGCCACATGACCGTGGGCTCGTGATAGAGGGAGTAGGTGGAAGCGTCGAGCACGTGTAATCGAGGCGCAAGGAGAATGCCGTGCTGCGGAGGTGATTTCCCCAGAAAAACCGCGTGTGGCACGCGCAGAAGGTCTGTGACTGGAAGACTAAGGTGGCGTCAACGGGCGCCTCTTCGCCACGCCGATGGAGCCTGACCGACCAGCTTCTTGAACGCCCGGCTGAACGCGGCTTCCGACTCGTAGCCGACCGCGCTCGCCACTTCGCCAACCTGTGCACCTTCGGTCAGCAGACGCGAGGCAAGCTGCATCCGCCAGAGCGCGAGATACTGCATGGGCGGCTGGCCAACCATCTCCATGAAACGCTCGGCGAGTACGGAGCGCGACAGCCCCACGAGTCTGGCCAGACGTTCGACGGTCCACGTTTCAGTGGCCTGCGCATGGAGCGCCGTCAAGGCCTGCCCAACGATGGGGTCGCGCAAGCCCGCGAGCCAGCCTGTCTGGGACGGCGGGAGCGTCTCCAGATACCGGCGAATCGCCTCGACGAACATCAACTCCGACAGCCGCGCGAGGACGTTCTCCGTTCCGGCCCGCGCACTCCCTGACTCCCGTACGGCCACGTTGAGCAGCGTGCTGATCCAGCCTGTCGTCGCGTTGGTCCCGTGGGCCTGCAGGTGGATCACACTCGGCAGCGAGCTCAGGAGCGGATTGTAGGGCCGCTCGTCACAGCCAAGAAAACAGCAGATCACGCGCACGCGCTCCGGACCGCCGCCCCCCATCTCCTGCACGAACGGGAGGGGTGCACCGTTTCGCGTGTATATCGAGACATCTGGCTGTCGTCTCATGCCTGGTGCGCTCGACAGCACGTGGGCATCGCCCTGGGGAAACACAATCAGATCGCCTTCGCGAAGGCAGATTGGCTCCTGACCGATCGCATGTCCCCAGCAGGTGCCCCTCGCGATCACGTGGTACTCGATGACCCGCTGGGCGCCCGGCATCACAATCGCCGCAATCTCACGTGAGTTCGGCGCCTCGGCCACCCACGGTGAGCTCAACTCGAAGTCGAAGTACACCGCGCCAGTCAGCCGGACGGCACGAAGCACGTCCGAAAGCACATCAACTTTCATAGGGAGCCTCGACGGACCGGACGGCTGAGCAGCTGATCCGGACGGTTGGGCAGATCGACGCATCTTCCAGACGCGCGGCTACGCAAATCGGACGAGTGCGCATTCCTCTCAACGGGGCGTCGCCATAGCGTTGGATCCACGCGGCGCGACGGAGCGCCGACGACAGCGAAAGGACAAGTTTATGACGAGGAGCGCAACTCAGGAACCCGCGGTTGAAACGCCGCCCACCTCCACGAAACGGGGTGGAACCCGCGCGAACGCCCTTGCCGATCGTCTCGAGCAGGGCGCACATGCACTCGCGACGCTGGCGAGCACTCTCACTGACACGGAGTGGCAGACCCGTCTGCCACACGACGGACGCAAGATTGGCGTCGTCGTCCATCACGTGGCATCGATGTATTCGCTGGAAATGCAGCTCGCGCAGGGGCTGGCCGACGGCACACCGATGACGGGCGTGACGTGGGATGTGGTGCACGACGTGAACGCCAAACACGCCGTGGAGTTCGATGCCGTCTCGAAGGACACGGCCATCGCTCTGCTGCTCAGCAACAGCGCTGACGCGGCTGCGGCCATTCGAGCGCTCACCGACGGCCAGCTCGACAGTGCAGCGCCCGTGTCGCTCAACAGTGACGCGCCGCTCACATGCCAGTTCTTCATCGAGGATCACGCGATGCGGCACAGCTTTCACCACCTGGCGCGCATTCGAGCGGCGCTGGGTCGTTAGTCAGTCACAGATGACGACGCGGGGGCACGCCGCCCCTGCGTCACCTCAAAAGATAAGGAGACAGCCATGACGAACGCATTGATGACCGCATCCGACAGCACTCTCGATCTGGGACCTTCGACATCCGTCAAAGCCCGCCAGCAGGCTATGTGGGCATCGGGCGACTTCTCAGTCATCGGCACGACACTGCAAATCGTGGGTGAATTGCTGTGTGAGGCGGTGGACCTTCACGCCGGTGAACGTGTGCTGGACGTGGCGGCCGGAAACGGCAACGCGACGCTCGCCGCTGCCCGCCGTTTCACTCGTGTCACCTCGACGGACTACGTGCCCGCGCTCCTCGAAGACGGCCGGCGCCGGGCCGAAGCCGAAGGTCTGAT
The DNA here is from genome assembly GCA_013140775.1 of Acidobacteriota bacterium. Classification (GTDB taxonomy): domain Bacteria; phylum Acidobacteriota; class Vicinamibacteria; order Vicinamibacterales; family UBA2999; genus JABFSA01. The sequence continues at coordinate 4,132 of JABFSA010000033.1, forward strand.
GGTCACGTTCGAGACGGCCGACGTAGAGGCTCTCCCGTACGGCGACGCGAGCTTCGACGTGGTGCTGTCCACGTTCGGGGTGATGTTCGCTCCCGACCACGACCGGAGTGCGAGCGAGATGATGCGCGTCTGTCGCCCCGGTGGTCGAATCGGCCTGGCCTCGTGGACCCCTACGGGATTCCTGGGCCAGCTGTTCCGCCTCGTTGGAAAACACGTGCCACCGATGCCGGGTGTGCGGTCGCCGCTTCTCTGGGGCACCGACGCGCACACACAGGAGCTCTTCAAGGGGGCGGCTCGTACTGCGCACATCACGAGGTACTTCACGTTCCGGTACCGGTCGGCCGAGCACTTCGTCGATGTGTTCCGCACCTACTACGGACCTGTCCACAAGGCATTCGCGGCACTCGAGCCAGCCGGACAGGCGGCGTTGGAATCCGACCTTCTCGCGTTGCTGAACCAGGCCGATATCTGCCGCGACGGCGGTCTGGTCATTCCGGCGGAGTATCTCGAGACGGTTGTGACGCGATAGGGCTTGGGACTCGGGGTTGGGGATTCGCCTGGTATCGGGTTCGGGTGGACGAGCGCTTGTCCTGCTGTCGTGAGCTTGTCACTCCCGACCAAAGCCCGCATACTGGGTGAATCCGGCTGAAGCCATCCCTCACATGGAGCCTACCGTGAAGAAGATGCAGGTGCAGGGCGTTCACCACATCACGCTCGTGGGATCAACCAGGCAGAGTGCGATTGACTTCTGGCAGGACACACTGGGAATGCCGTTTGTCTTCGAGCAGCCCAACCTCGGTAAACCCGACGAGAACCACCTCTACTTCGATCCCGGCGATGGCCGTCTGCTCACGGTGTTCACCAACGAGTCCCGTGAGGATGCCCGGCGAAAGGCGCCTCGAGACATCGGGTGCGTCGAACACATTGCCTTCAACGTGTCGAGAGCGACCTTCATGCAGGCACCCGCGCGTCTGCAGGCGCGAGGCATTGATTTCATTCAACGCGACCGTGGCTTCATGGACTCGATCTACCTCCACGACGCCAACGGGCTCAAGGTCGAGCTGGCCTGCTACAAGTTCGAGACCCCGGAAGGCTTCCGCGCGGTTGACGTCCTGATGAAGGCACACGCGCTTCGCGTGGAGCGCGGCGACCATCACATCACCGATGAGCATCTCGCGGATGCCATCGAGCTTCTGCTCTCGACCCGACCCAGGCTGACAATCGACGAAAAGGTCCCCACGCCCGCATGAGTACCCCGTTCGAGACTCTGACAACCCTGCTCGCTGAGGTCGCGGACCTCCGGCACGCCGCGGAGCTGCTGGAGTGGGACGAGCGCGTCTACATGCCGGCTGGCGGAGCCGAGGTGCACGGCGAGATGCAGGCCACCCTCCGGCGTCTGGCACACGAGAAGTTCACGTCTGACGCGGTGGGGCAGGCCCTCGACGATCTCAAGCGGACTCAGGGTTCCGGCAATCCCGACTCACGTGAGTCCCGGATCGTGGCCGTCACGGCGCGTGACTACGACAAAGCCACCAAGGTGCCGCCCCGCTACGTCGCCGAACACGCGCTGGCGGTGTCCGCCGCGCAACACGCATGGGGTGAGGCGCGTGCCGCTTCAGACTTTGCCGCGTTTCTTCCGCATCTCCAGCGTGTCGTCGAGCTGAAGCGGGAGTATGTGTCGTTCTTTCCTCCAGCGGCACACCCGTACGACACGCTCCTGGACGACTACGAGCCGGGAATGACGACGGCGGATGTGCAGTCGATCTTCGGGGTGCTGCGAAAGCGACAGGTCGCGTTGATCGGCGCGCTCGCGCAGCGTCCCCAGGTTGACGACAGCTTCCTCCGCGTGTCGTATGCCGAGCGAGATCTGTGGGACTTCGCGGTGGAGGTCATCACGGCATTCGGATTCGACTGGACGCACGGCCGTCAGGACAAGTCGGCGCATCCATTCGCCACGTCCTTCGGTTCCGAGGACGTGCGCATCACGACGCGATGGGTCGAAGACCAACCCCTCGGACTGCTGTTCGGCACGATGCACGAAGCGGGGCATGCGTTATACGAGCAGGGCGTCGATCGCATTCATCATCGGACGCAGCTCGAGGGCGGCGCGTCACTTGGCGTTCACGAATCGCAGAGCCGGTTGTGGGAGAACCTGGTCGGACGCTCACTGCCGTTCTGGGAGCACTTCTATCCGATGCTGCAGGCCCGATGCCGCTCGCAGCTGGCCGGCGTCACGGTGGAGCAGTTCTACAAGGCAATCAACAAGGTGGAGCGATCCCTCATTCGTGTCGAGGCAGACGAGGCGACGTACAACCTTCACGTGATGCTTCGACTCGAGCTGGAGATCGCGCTGATTGAAGGTTCGCTTGCCGTGAAGGACCTGCCCGATGCCTGGAACGGCCGTGTGGAGGAATACCTCGGTATTCGCCCACCCAGTGACAAGCTCGGCGTGCTGCAGGACATTCACTGGTCGGCGGGTCTCTTCGGCTACTTCGCCACCTACGCTCTTGGCAACCTGATCGCCGCGCAGTTGTGGGAAAAGTTTGAGGCCCTCGAGCCTTCACGGGACGGGCAGATAGGTCGCGGCGACTTTTCTCGACTGCGTGCGTGGTTGAAATCCGAGCTGCATCAGCACGGCCGCATGTATCAGCCAAAGGAACTCGTTGCGCGAATCACGGGCGGCCCGATCGATCCCGAGCCGTACCTTCGCTACCTCGAGGGCAAGTACACCGCGGTCTACGCCTGATTCAGGGATGTCCGATCCATTTCATCTTGGTCTCGACACGTTCGGTGACGTCACCACGGCGCCGGATGGCACGACGCGCTCCCAGGCTCAGTCGTTGCGCGATGTGATCGAAGAAGGGGTCCTTGCCGAGCGCGTCGGGCTCGATTCCTTCGGCGTCGGCGAGCACCACCGGCCGGATTTCGCGATTTCAGCGCCTGAAGTCGTGCTGGCCGCTGTGGCCGGAAAGACCAGCCGCATTCTGCTCGGATCCGCTGTTACGGTGCTGAGCACGGATGATCCGGTGCGCGTGTTTCAGCGGTTTTCGACATTGAATGCCGTGTCGAACGGGCGCGCGGAGGTGATCCTCGGTCGTGGGTCGTTCACCGAGTCATACAAGCTCTTTGGCTTCGAGCTGTCCGACTACAACGAGTTGTTCGAGGAGCGGCTCGAGCTGTTCGCGAAGCTTCTGAAGGCAGGCCCCGTCAGCTGGAACGGACGCACGCGTGCGCCGCTCGAGAACCAGACGATCTATCCGCCCGTCGAGGGCGTCCTGCGCACGTGGGTAGGTGTTGGCGGGAGCCCCGAGTCGGTCGTGCGCGCCGCGCGATATGGCCTGCCGCTCACGCTCGCGATCATCGGCGGGAGTCCGCGGCGATTCCGGCCGTATGTCGATCTCTACCTGGAGTCGTTGACCCGCTTCGGGCAGTCCGTGCAGCCGATCGCGGTCCACTCGCCTGGACACGTCGCCGATACGGATGCTGAGGCACAGGCCGACGTCTGGCCGCACTACGAGGCGATGATGTCGCGCATCGGGCGTGAACGTGGCTGGCCCCCTCCGAGTCGTACCCATTTCGACGCAGAAGCCGGGCCTGGTGGAGCGCTCTGCGTCGGTTCACCCGAAACCGTGGCGACGAAGATCGCCAATACCGTCCGGCAGCTCGGGCTCTCGCGATTCAACATGAAATACAGCAGCGGGACGCTGCCGCACGAGAAGCTGATGCGGAGCATCGAGCTCTTCGGGACGAAGGTCGCTCCGCGCGTGAGGGAGTTGCTCAATCAGGCGGGGTAGGGAGCCCAGCCGGTTGCTGAGCTCCTCGTAGTACAGGTGCGAGCTACGTCACGAGACGAGCGGCGGCCATGAGTTCCTCGTGCGAAGGAAACTTGCCCATCCCCGGCAGGCCTTCCTTGCCGCACTCGATGTTTGCCCACCGCACGATGCCCGTCGAGTCGATCAGGAACTGCCCCTTCATTTGCGTGAATATCGTTTGCGATTCGCGCACGTCCGCGGCCGTGGGCTGAAAGCCGTCCCGCTTGTTGAGCAGCTCAGCCGCGACCGGTGGCGAAAGTGGTTCCGGCAGCTCTCCCGTCGGGTTGATACGAGTGGTCATCACGATGTCGAGCAGCTCCGGTGTCGGTTCCGGCCGAGGCACGCCGTACGACTGGTGCGTCGTGAGCTGCGGATCCGCGCCCATGGTCAGGCGGGTCGGACGGAACTGGTAGTACAGCCGGGCATTGTCCAGCTCGGTACCGACCACCGCGATCGACTCGACGCCAAGCGGCTTGAGCTTCTCCGACGTGGCAGCCATCTGAGCAATGGAACGGCGGCAGAACGGACAGTACAGCCCTGGAAACAGCCCGAGCAGGACGGGGGAGTGTCCCCGATAGTCGGCCAGCGAAATCATGCCGTCTGCGTGCACGGCCGGGACGATGAATTCCGGCGCGGGGGCTCCGGGTGGAACGGGATTCTGCATGGCTGCTGCCATTGTGGTGCTCCTTGATGGGGTCCAGCGGGCTGACGCCTCGCTCGTGTGACCGTTGATAGTGCTACGGACGCGGCCTCAAGACAAGAACGGCAGCAGGAGCAGGCTGTCGGGGTCGAGCCCGGTTCGCTCGGACAGCTCCCTGGCTTTTTCCATGTAGTGCGTGGCCCGCACCCTGTCGCCACGGTCGAGACAGATCGTTGCCAGGCCGTCGTAGCAGGGCAGGATCAACTGCGGCTCGGCAGCCTGCTCGGCAAGCGCGAGCGCTTCCTCGTAGTTCTTCTGCGCGATCGGAAGCTCGCCGCGGCACTGATGGATCTGAGCCATGACGATGAGCGGGACGGCGAGGTGATCGAGCTGGCCGATGCGGCGGTCGAGGTCTGCCGAGGCCTGCGCGGCCTCGAGTCCCTCCGTCTCACATCGATCCGTCAGCGAGCAGTAGGCCGTGGCGAGGTTTGCGTAGATGTACGACTGCAGCGAAGCCGCGCCGATCCTGGACGCGATCTCCAGGCCGGTGAGCGAGACGTCGATCGCGCGTTTGGGTTCCACCGTTCCGTACAGGACGCCGAGATTGGCATACCCCCGGCACGCGACGTCGAGCAGTCCGAGCTCCTGTGCCGCCGTCACGCACGCTTCGATCTGCACCCGGGCGCCATCAAGGTCTCCTGACCGCGCGAGTGCCACGCCGATCGTGTTGTTCGCGTGCGCGATGGTCGCCAGCGCGGCTTTCTGCTGGGCGGCCGTTGGTGAAGGTGTATCAATGAGCGCCAGCCTTGCAGATTCCAGCGACCGCTCGGACCATTCGATGGCCTGCCGGTTGTCGCCGCTGCGGAAAGCCGCCCAGCCAAGTTCCTGATAGATCTGCGCCGTATCGACGTGCGCGGATGATCCTTCGAACGCCTGAAGCGCGCGCTGATAGCAGGCCATCGCTTCACTTCGATCGCCAGACTGCCAGTGCAGCGTTCCCATCTTTCGCGAAATCCGGGCCTCGTCCACGGCGTTGGGGACGACGTCTCGTGCTGAGGAGAGCGTCTGATAGTGCTCCATCGCGGCGGCGTGTTCGCCGAGCAGGCCCAGGAGATCCGCCAGGAGCTCCTGCGTGATCTGTCTCGTCGCCGCATCACCCGCATCCTGCAGCACTTCGAGCGCGCGGTGGTAGTGCTGGACTGCCTCCTCGGTGGCGTACACCGCGTGTGCGGCGTCGCCGGCGGTCACGAGCGCCCTGGCCGTGCGCTCACCTTGGGCAAGCCGGCCCGCGTTGTACAGGTGGTGGGCGATTCCCGCCGTGTAAACACGTGACGATCCGGCGATCGTCGTCATCGCCTCAGCGATCTTCAGATGCATCCGCTGTCGCCGCAGCGCCGGCAGCTCAGACATCAGCGCCTGGCAGATCAGGTGATGGGTGAAGCGCCAGCTGACGTCCTGACGCCCCGAGGGGCCCTTGAGCAGGCGCGCGCGCTCCGCTTCCTCCAGCGCCGACATCAAGGTGTCCTCGTCTACCTCGGCCACCGCCTCGAGTAGTTCGAGTTCGAAGTGGGGGCCGATGACCGCCGCAGCTCTCAACACGCGTTGTGTATCGCTCGACACGCGCTGCAGCCGCCGCTCGAGTACAGCGCGCACCGATCCGGGAAGATCGACGTTCGCCAAATCGAGATCGCGTCTCCATTGTCGTTGCCCGTCGAACAGCCGGTGGTCGTCGTTGAGGTGCCGGAACAACTCGGCGATGAAGAACGGATTCCCGCCGGTCTGCTGGACAAAAGCCTGCACGATTCGCGGCGGCGGCGTGCTCTCTCCGAGCACGGTCAGCAATCGACGCACGTCAACGTCGGCGAACGACTTCAGGGCGATCGTTCGAGCCTGTCCGTGGCTCGTGAGCTGAGCGAGCACGTTCTTGACCGACTCCACTGGCGCGGCCGCATGGGTTTTGCCACGCGCGCGGTCGAGCAAGGTCTGCAACGTGCCCTTCGCGGCCGGCCCGGTGGCGTCTGCATCTCGATAGGCGAGCACGAGGACGATCGGCAATGACACGAGAGCCGGCGCGAGATGTTGTGTCAGTTGGAGTGTCGTCTCGTCCGCCCACTGCACGTCGTCTATCAGGATCAGGAGCGGGGTGAGGCGACAGCTGCGCGTGAGGAACTCCCGAACGTTCGTGAAGAGAAAGCGCTGGCGAAGCGCCGGTGGCAGCTCGAGCGGCGCCGCCATCTCCGGAAAGAGACGATGAAGCTCGGGGAGGAGTCTGGCGAGCTCGGGAGCACTGGGTCCAGTCGCCTGCCGGAACATCGGCGGGGGCATCAGTTGAGAGGCTGCTTCAAGGATCTCGATATACGGGATCAGTGGAGGCTTGCCGTCCTCTTCGTAGCATCGGCCGACGAGTGTCTGCCAGCTGAGGCGTCGAGCGGCGTCGAGCGCCTCGTCGGCGAGACGGGTTTTGCCGATGCCACCTTCGCCCGCCAGCACGACGATTCCGCCGTTGCCGGATGCGGCGCGTCTGAGGCTCTCGAGAAGCTGCGCGCGTTCGGACTCGCGTCCTACGAGGCCAGCAGAGCGGTCACTCGTCACCCGATCGAACGCCACGGCTGGCGCCGGCGCGGTCGGTGCCGCGATATCGACGGTCAGCCGGCGAAGTTCACGGCGAATGTCGCCGAAGGACTGATACCGCTCGACGGGATCCTTGGCGAGCATCCGATCCACCACATCGCTCACCGATCGGGGGATCGCCGACACGCGCGAATGAAGTGGTGCCACAGACTCGTTGAGAATGGCCGCGAAGGTGGCGTCTACGCTGATTCTGAGAAGCGGGTGGGTTCCCGACAGCAGTTCGTAGAGCAGCACGCCGAATGAAAAAATGTCAGAACGGCGATCCGGAGGCTCACCACGAATCTGCTCCGGCGCCATATACGCGGGGGTCCCGCTCACTGGCTGCGAGCCCGTGCCCATGCCGATGATGACGTCATGGTGGAAATCATCAGCGGCTGGAAGGCGCGCGGCGAGACCGAAGTCCATCACCTTGATGTGCTGGTCTTCCCTGAACATCACATTGGCGGGCTTGAGGTCTCGGTGAATCACGCGACGCTTGTGCGCGGCCTCCAGCGCTTCGGCGATTTCCTCGGCCACGCGTAGCCCTTCGGCGAGCGGCAGCGGGCCGCGTCGGAGACGCCGTTCGAGCGTTTCCCCGCGCACGAACTCCATGGCAATGCAGGGCCGGTCATCGATGGCCGTGACTTCGTAGATCGAACAGATGAACGGATGGTCGAGTGCCGCTGCCGCGCGGGCCTCGGTGAGCAACTGTTCAGACGACTCGCTGCCTTCTGACGTGAGGAACTTGAGGGCGACCTGACGATGCAGGACGAGATCGTCAGCGAGGCACACTTCGCCCATGCCGCCTTGACCAAGGCTGTCCACGATGCGGTAGCGGACGTGCGCGATCATCTCGGGCGTCAGCGGTGCACCTCAGGGAGTGGCCGGCAGGATACCCACCGCTCGAAGCGGAGCGCCACTGCCACCACCAATCTTCATCGGTAGAGCGAGAACGGTTGCACCCGTGGGCGGAAGCTGATCGAGTTGCGTCAGATTTTCAAACGCGGGGATATTCGCCGCGAAGAGCGTACGGTGGCTCTGAAACGCGGTTGACTGTCCGAAATCGATGCTCGCGGTGTCGATGCCTACGGCGTGGACTTGCCGGTTCTCGACGAGCCAGCGTGCCGCGTCCGGGTGAAGTCCGGGGAAGTGCAGGTTGGCGACAGCGGCCGCACCCCGGTCGGCCGTGCCGAGATACGTCGCTGCGTCCGGCCACCGGGTTGAGAACCCCGTCCGCAGCAACACGAGGGCTCCTTCCGGAAACTGTCCATGTGCCTTTTCCCAGGCCTGCAGATCCTCCGTGGTCACCTGGTAGTCAGCGTTCTCTTTGGCCTGGGCGGAGACATCGACGACCGCCGCGGGACCCCTCAGGCGATCGAGTGGAATGTCATCAACAGTCCATCCACCAGCGGCGAAGTGACGCGGCGCGTCGATGTGCGTCCCCCCGTGTTCCTCCATCGAGAACCAGTTGGCGGCGTAGTAGTACCCGCCCGGCGTCACTCCATCCGAGACGGGTTTCAGCGTGAACCGTTCCGCGGTCGGCCAGAAGAGCGTGTGCGCATCGTAGGCGTGAGACAGATCCACGAGCGCGCCTGGCGATGGCGGCGGCGCCGGAGGGCTCGCCGGCGGCGCACTGCAGGCGGCCAACAAGAATGCGGCGGAGACACAGAGCGACAGGAGGGCAGATCGGGTCGAGCGTGTGGCTGGCATCGGCCCCAGTCTAATCCCAGGGTCGGAACGTCGTAAGCGTCGTACGAACCGGGAAGGTCCTGAGATACTCGGTGTACTCTTTAGGGCCGAACGTCCGGATCAGTCCGGGCACCGACGGTTGTCGGAACAGGAGGGAGCATGCAGATGTCCGTTTCAGGCTTGGTGAAGTCCCCGTTGGTTCCGCTGGTTGTTGTGTGCGCTGCGCTTCTTGGAGCGATCGTTCACGGCCAGCAGCGGGGAGGGACGCCCCAGACGGACAAGCTGACGCCGGTCAATAGCGGCGCCAACCCCTATCGCGTGATTCGCGACTGGGCCCAGTTCACGACGGAGGGACGGCCGTGGGGAGGCTCCAACGGCGTCGCCATCGATCGTGACGGCAGGTCGGTGTGGGCCACCGATCGCTGCTCGCCTGGCACAACGCCCGGCTGCATGGGCAGCAAGGGCAATCCTGTTCATCATTTCGATGAGTCAGGAAAGGAGATCCGGAGTTTCGGGGCCGGCATGTTCGTCTGGCCGCACGGCATTCACGTGGACCGCGACGGAAATGTGTGGGTGACTGACTCACGCGCCCCGACCAAGGAAGACCTCGCCAAGTTCCCCGGAGAAGCCAGCAAGGGGAGCGTCGTCGTCAAGTTCAGCCCTGAAGGCAAGGTGCTGATGACGTTGGGAAAGCCGGGTGTCAGAGGCAATCCACCCGAGGCTCTCACCGACCCGACGGACGTGGTGACCGACACCAATGGTGACGTGTACGTCGCCGAAAGCCACACCGACGTCGCGGACCCGGCGCTCATCGGTCGGATCTCAGTGTTCGACAGAACTGGCAAGTTCCTGCGAACGATTGGCAAGACCGGAACGGGACCGGGAGAGTTCCGCACCCCGCACGGCGTGGAGTTCGATTCCCAGGGCCGGCTGATCGTCGCGGACCGTCACAACCACCGGATTCAGATCCTGACGAAGGAAGGCAAGTTCATCGCGGAGTACGGTGAGTTTGGGCGGTCCAGCGGCGTCGCGATCGACCGGAACGACGTGATCTACACGGCCGACTCGGAATCAACTGCCGTCGTCCACCCTGGCTGGCAGCGTGGCATTCGAATTGGCAGCCTCAAGGACGGCAAGGTCACGATCTTCGTTCCGCCTCACGCGTCGCCGACGTCTACAGACGGCGCCATGGGTGAGGGGATCGCCATTGATGCCGCGGGCAACGTCTACACCGCCGAAGCACAGCTCAGAGGCATCACGAAGTACGTCAGAAACTAGCAAAGAACATCGACGCAGAGCAGGTAGGGATCTTCGTGCCGATCCTGAAATGACATGCTCAGCGTCCGGCACAGGTGTCCGCTCGCGAGCGAGACGTAGGGCTCTGACGTATAGCGAGAGAGTCCTGCCTCCCGAGGTACGTAGTAGTACTCCTTGAGTGAGTGGTCGGCCCCTCGTGGCGCTGGTTGAAACAGAACACCGGCGCGGCCAGAAAAGTACTTCGCGACGATCGTCGGCGTGATCTGCGTTCCGGATCCATCCAGCACGTAGACGCATTCGACGTCGGCGTGATCGCTCGACGCACTTTCGAGCAACGCTTCAAACTGTTCAACGCCCCCTGCCTGAGCCAGACGCCCGAGCAGGCTGTCCATGACCATGGTCAGCTGCCGCTGCTGCGTCCTCCGGCGCTCGACCTTGCCCATCATGTGTCGCTTGAACGACTGGGCGAGCAGATCGATGTCGGCGACGGGGCCGTTGTCGCGCGCAAGCCTGCCATCGATGCTGGCAGGTGCGAAGAAGTATCCCTGAAGCAGGTCGGCCCCGAGTTCGAGCGCCACGATCGCCTCATCCCCGGTTTCCACACCTTCGGCCACAACGAGTGCGCCGATCTTCCGGCACAGGCTGCTCAGGCAGTTCAGCGCTTCCTGCTTGAAGAAGTCGCCTTCGATCCGTGTGATGAGTTTGCGATCGACCTTGACGACATCGGGTCTGATGAGCGCGATGCGGTCCAGATTCGAATGTCCCACCCCGACGTCGTCGAGGGCGAGCAGGTAGCCTGAGTTGCGCAGCCGGTCGGTGACCGCCACGAGCTGTGAGAGGCTTTCGCTTTCGGTTTCGAGGATCTCGATCGCAATCCGGGTTGGAGACAGATGGGCGCGTTCCACGAACTGATTGAGCTCGGCCACAAATCTCGCCGGGTTCGCGCTGACCCACGAGCCGAGATTGAGGAACAGGATGAGCTCGGGTCTCGCTCGCGACAGCTCGGAGAATCGTTCGATAGCTAATCTGCAGCACACGCGTTCGAGGGCACTCGTGAGCGAGGCCTCAGCGGCCATGCTGAAGAGCGTCACGGCCCACAAAGGAGCACCGCTGCCGTCGATACCTCGCGCGAGGGCCTCGAGGCCCATGACGCTACGCTGACGTGCGGAGACGATCGGTTGAAAGTGGGCGGTGATGCCCCTGGATTCAATGAGCGACCCGATGGATCGGGGTGCGACGGTCAGACCGCTGGACATCCGAGGGACCGTGAGGCGCGCCGGCGTGCGAAACTGATGTCGAGACCCAGGGGTGGAAAGCAGTGCGATACCACAGTATTCCGGGGGTATCGGATGACGACGCCACTCCAAACAGACAGGGTGTGCCCGCTGCTGCACCGGGTGACACGCTGAGCAAGGACCCTATGAAGCCAAATCCCATCACCGGCATTCACCACATTACGGCGATTGCCAGTGATCCGCAGCAAAACCTCGACTTCTACACACAGGTCCTCGGCCTGCGCCTCCTCAAGGTCACCGTGAACTTCGACGACCCGGGTTCGTACCACTTCTACTTCGGCAATAGCGCAGGATCGCCGGGCTCGGTGCTGACCTTCTTCCCGTGGCCCGGGGCGTCGCGAGGGACGGTTGGCAACGGACAGGTGTCGGCGACGACGTTTGCGGTCAGGCCGGGCGCGCTGGAGTTCTGGCGGGACCGGCTCACCGAGCAGCGCATTCCGGCTGAGGACGCTGGCCAGCGTTTCGGCGAGACGGTTCTGCGATTTGTCGATCCAGACGGTATGCCTCTCGAGCTCGTCGGCACGGATGACGCCAATCCTGATGCGACGTACTCGGTCGAGGGTATTCCGCAGCAGCACGCGATCTGTGGCTTTCACAGTGCGACGCTGCTTGAAGAGGGCTACGAGAGCACGGCGCATCTGCTTCAGCAGCTGATGGGTCTGCGATTTGTGGGACGGGATGAAAATCGTTTTCGCTATGCGGCGAGCGCGGCTGGGGCCGGAGCGATCGTCGATGTCGTGTGTTCACCGGATGGTCGAAGGGGACGTCTCGGCGCCGGCGTCGTGCATCACATCGCGTGGCGTACGTCAGACGCGACGCAACAGAAGAACTGGCACGACGACCTTGTCGCCGAGGGCTTCAACGTGTCGCCGATCATGGATCGCATCTACTTCAGTTCGATCTATTTCAGAGAGCCAGGGGGAATCCTTTTCGAGATTGCCACCGACGGTCCTGGCTTTGCCGCCGACGAACTGGCCGACCATCTTGGTGAGCGGCTTGCGCTGCCGCAGTGGCTCGAGTCGCGGCGAACGGCAATTGAACAAGCTCTTCCGTCTCTGACGTTGCCTCACATGGCAGGAAAGTCGCGACCGTGACTCTCGAGATAGATCCTCGCGACCCGCACGCCAATCAGCCCACGCTGATGGCTGGAGCTCCGGTGACGTCTGCCCGACTTGCCGTGGTGATGGTGCACGGGCGAGGAGCATCCGCAGAAGACATCCTGCTGCTCGCCGAGCAGTTCGAGCTCGATGACGTGGCGTATCTCGCGCCCCAGGCGGCGAACCGCACGTGGTACCCGTACTCGTTCCTGGCACCGATGGCGCAGAACGAGCCCGGGATCAGTTCAGGTCTTCGGCGTTTGTCACGGTTGCTCGACGACCTCGCGAGCCAGGGCCTGGCATCGGACCGCGTGGCCCTGCTCGGTTTTTCACAGGGCGCCTGTCTTTCGCTGGAGTTCGCGGCACGCTTCCAGAGGAGGTATGCCGCCGTTGTGGCGCTCAGCGGTGCCCTCATCACGCCTCCCGGCAGTCAGTGGAGCGTCCCTGGTTTGCTTGCGCGTACCCCCATCTTTCTGGGATGCAGCGATGTGGACGCCCACATCCCACTCGAGCGCGTCCGCGACTCCGCCAACACCTTCCGCAGCCTGGATGGTGCCGTCGATGAGCGGATCTATCCGCAGATGGCACACACCGTGAATCGTGACGAGATCAACGTCGTTCGTGGCCTTTTGAGTGCGAACGGGACCATTTAGACGATACCGTCTGGCATTCGCCCTAGCCTTTTTCAGCTCAGGCTGCAATAAGAATCGCCCTCTACCGTCGAGCCTTGTCGATCCTGCAGTCCCTCGTTCGACGTGTCTATGAAGGGCCGGAAGTTCCCGGATTTGCACAAGGAGAGCTGACGGGTCCTTTGCCGAGACCAAGGAATTGATTGCCGGCTTCTGGATTTGGGACGTCCGTTCGCTGGAAGAAGCGATTGAATGGGTCAGGCGATGCCCGAACCCTCACGAGGGCGAGTCGGAGATCGAGATCCGTCAGATCTTCGCGCCCGAAGATTTTGGTGAGGCGTTGACTCCCGAACTGCGCGCGCAGGAAGAGCGCCTGCGCGCCGAGGCCGCGAAGAAGAACTAACGCGCAGCCGACGAGAACGTGTCGCACGCGTCGGGGCTGCCGTCGTCGAGTCCCCGCCGCAACCACTGCACGCGTTGCGCAGAGGAACCGTGTGTGAAGGACTCAGGGGCCACTTGCCCCTGACCCATCCGCTGCAACCGATCGTCGCCAATCGATGCTGCTGCGTTCAATCCTTCTTCCGCGTCGCCGGCCTCGAGCAGTCCCCGCTGAGCGGCCCTGCGGCCCCAGACCCCAGCGTAGCAATCGGCCTGCAGTTTCATACGCACCGAGAGCGCATTCGCATCGGCCGGGTTCGCGCTGGAGCGTCCCTGCGCGACCTTCTCTGACGTCCCGAGCACGGTCTGGATGTGATGACCGACCTCATGCGCCACGACGTAGGCCTGCGCGAAGTCTCCGGGAGCGCCGAATCGCTGGTCCAGGTCGCGGAAGAACGACAGGTCGAGATACACGCGCTGGTCAGCGGGACAGTAGAAGGGTCCAACTTCCGAGCGGCCCACACCGCACCCGGATTGTGTGGCGCCCTCAAAGAGCACGAGGACGGGCGGCTCGTAGCTCCGGCCCGCCTGCTGAAAAATCTCACTCCACGTCTCTTCGGTGTCCGCAAGGACGACCGCGATGAACTGCGCCTGCGGATCGTTGTCTGGAACTCCTGACATGCCGGTGGAAGACGGGGCGTTGGGGGAACCCACGTAGTCGAGCGGATTGGTCCCCGTGAGTACGGAGATGATGAGCAGCAGGACCACGCCTCCGATGCCTCCACCAAGAGGCAGGCCGACTCCCATCCCCATGCCGCGGCGGTCTTCGATGTTGCCGCTCCCCCGACGCCCCTCCCACTTCATGGAAGCCGCAGGACCTGACCGGGCTTGATCTTGTCCGGGTCGGTCAGCTGATCCTTGTTCAGCTCAAAGATCTTCATGTACGACGCGGCGTTGCCGAGGTGCTCCTTGGCAATGGCACTGAGCGTGTCACCGGCCTTGACGGTGTAGGTCTTTGCCGAAGGCATCGGCGCCGCATCATGCTGTGCCGGTGCGCTCGAGCCTCCCGTGACCTGAATGTCCGCGTTGATGTCGTTGCGCCATGTCGGGATGGTCTTGATGGCATCCCAGATCTCGTTCTTCTGGGCTTCAGTTGCGACCTTCCCCTTGAACACGAGCTTCCCGTCGTGCTCGTCAATCGTGCCGTCGAACTTTCCCTGCGCAATCTTGACTGCGTAGGCGTACATTCCCTTTAGCGACACAAGACACCCCCCTGGATTGCATATTCCCGGTACCAACTGTCAATCCCTTGATAGCAAGAAGGGAACCACGACCAAATTGCCGGTCGGTTCGGCGGTACCCGCCTTGCTCTATTCGCGGCATGACCAGAACAATCGCGGCTCAAGGTAGACACGAATCCGAAGGCGTGCGCGCGCCGCGTGAAGAACAGCTCCCCGGCGAAGCGCAGACACCGCCCAAACACCGTTCCGGCTCCGATCGGCCCAACAGCGACCTCGACGTGATGCCAGAGGGAGAAGACGAGTTGACCGACAAGAATCAGGACGAGCTTGGCGAAGACGAAGACGAGGCGCTCGAGAAGGAATAGCTCGCCTGCGCCCCGATGAATGTCCCTTTGTAAGAATGACAAGTCATGACTGCTAGAAGCGCACTCGGAGTGGCGATGGGACTTGGCGTCGGCGGCCTGGTGGCCGCCAGACTTGCGCGAGCGTCACGAGCCATTGAATTTGCCGGCATGACCGTCGTGATGTTCGGCGGATCCAGGGGCCTCGGTCTCGTGATGGCACGTGAGCTTGGCGCCGAGGGTGCGCGGCTTGTCCTGATTGCCAGAGACCAGAACGAACTGGACTACGCGGAGGCCGATCTGATAGAGCGAGGCGCGTCAGTCTCGACACATGTCTGCGATGTCAGAGACCGTGACCAGGTCGAAGCGACGATGGGTCAGGTTGCACGCGAGCACGACGTGATCGACGTCCTGATCAACGTTGCCGGCGTCATCCAGGTGGGGCCTTTCGAGCACATGACCGTTGCCGATTTCGACGATGCGATGAGGACGCACTTCTGGGGTCCTCTCTACACCGTCTTCGCGGCCCTGCCGTACATGCGGCGCGCCGGCGCGCGGAGAATCGTGAACATCGCCTCGATCGGCGGCAAGCTCGCCGTCCCGCATCTGCTTCCGTACAGCGCCAGCAAGTTCGCATTGGTAGGACTTTCTGAAGGGCTGCACGCCGAACTGGCGCACGACGGTTTTGCCGTGACCACCGTCTGCCCGGGACTGATGCGGACGGGTTCGACCTACAACGCCTGGTTCAAGGGGCAGCACCAGCGCGAGTTCGCCTGGTTTCATGTCGCGGACTCGACCCCGGGGCTGTCGATCAGCGCCATTCGAGCCGCGCGGCAGATTATCGATGCCTGCCGTCACGGCGACGCGGAGTTGATCATCACTCCGTCTGCCAGGGCCGCGGTGGTCCTCAAAGCCCTGGCACCGAACCTCATGGCTCGCGCGATGACACTCGCCAACCGCTTGCTACCCGCCGCTGACGAAAGCCGTGGCAACGACGCGAAGTCCGGATGGCAGAGCGTGTCCCGTCTCGTGCCGTCGCCCCTGACGGCGCTTGCCGAGCGGGCGATCCTCGAGAATAACGAACTGCCGTAGAGCGTGGGTGGGCGTTCGCTATGGCTTCGGGATCCGGAGGGTCGCGCTGATCATGGCACTCCCGCTGATCCCGTACAGGAGCGTCAACGGGTGCAGCACCGCGGGTCCCAGTCGTATTGCCCCGAGCCAGACATTGTCACCGTACCGTCCGAAGGCGAACGCCACACCGAGCACGAGCACGATCGCAAGACTGGTCGGGATGGGTGTGCCCTCGAAGTACTTCACCTTGCCGGTCTCTGCATCCGCGAGGAGATCCGCTGTCACGTTGAAGCGCGCCAGACGGCTGACGCCGCAGACGATGAAGTACGTGAGGACGAACATGTCCCAGCCGCCGCGTAACCCCAGGGTGAAGCCAAGGGTTGCCGGGGCCACACCAAAGGAAATCACGTCGGCGAGTGAATCCAGATCAGCGCCAAGGCGCGACTGACGCCTGGACCCGAGGCGTGCGATGTAGCCGTCCAGAATGTCGCAGACGAGGGCGGCCGGCAGCAGGACGAACGCGGCCCAGAGATAGCGGTGGTCGCTCGTGGCGAGGTAGTCGAGGCAGAGAAAGATGGCAATCGCGCCGCACGCCGCGTTGCCGATGGTGAATAGATCGGCAGCCGTGTACGACCGCAGCATGGAGAGGTGGCGTGGTGCCATGTAGGGTTCTGAATGTCTCCGCATGATCTTGCAAGGACACGGCCGGCAGCAAGCTCTGTGAAGACGCGCGAATGGACCTGTGAAGTACGATGGGCGACAGACCATGAAGATTGAGGGGTTTCTTGGCGCGAACGCCGGCTACGTCGCTGAGTTGTTCGAGCGATACAGGCAGCAGCCGGAGTCGGTAGACGCCGAGACACGGGCGGTGTTCGACGCGTGGGGATCCCAGGGCGCGGGCCCGACGGATGTCGTGACGGCGCCGGCGGCCAACGTCCTGTCGATTGTTGGTGCGGCAAATCTGGCGGAGTCGATTCGGCGTTACGGGCATCTGGCGGCCACGATTGACCCCCTCGGGACGGCGCCCGTTGATGACCCGACGCTCGCACCTGCATCGCACGGCCTCACGGACGAGGACCTCCGGAAGTTGCCGGCATCGCTCGTCGGTGGACCTGTCGCGCATACCTCCGCGAACGCGTTCGAGGCCATCGAGAAACTTCGCCGGGTCTACTCGTCTACTACTGGATTCGACTACGCGCACGTGTTCGTTCCGGAAGAGCGCGAGTGGCTGCGGCACGCTGCGGAGTCTGGACGGTTTCTTCCTCCGATGGAACCGCACAGCGCCGAGGCGCTCCTCGACCGGCTCACGTCGGTGGAAGTGTTCGAGCATTTTCTCCATCAGGCATTCCCCGGGAAGACCCGGTTCTCGGTTGAAGGCCTGGACATGCTCATCCCGATGCTGGACGAGATTCTGTGCAGTGCGGCCGATCAAGGCGTCCGGCACGCATTGCTCGGCATGGCTCACCGCGGGCGCCTCAACGTGCTCGCCCACGTGCTCGACAAGCCCTACGCGCAGATCCTGGCCGAGTTCAAGGATCCCGTGCAGCCGATGTCATGGCTCGTGAACCTTGGATGGATGGGCGACGTCAGATATCACGCGGGCGCCAGGACCGCGGGACCACGCGGACAACTGTTCGTCACGCTGGTGCCCAACCCGAGCCACCTCGAAGCCGTGAACCCGGTGGTGGCTGGAATGGCGAGGGCCGCCGGCACGCGCGCGGATCAGCCCGGTGCGTCGGTCTTCGACGGCCGAGTGACATTGCCGATCCTGATTCACGGTGACGCCGCGTTTCCTGGACAGGGCGTTGTGGCAGAGACGCTCAACCTGTCGCGGCTGGCTGGGTACGAAACGGGCGGAACGCTCCATATCATCGCCAACAACCAGCTCGGTTTCACCGCGACGCCCGAAGAGTCCTACAGCACCAGCTACGCGAGCGGGCTGGCACGCGGTTTCAAAATTCCCGTTGTTCACGTGAACGCGGACGACCCCGTGGCCTGTCTGGAGGCCGCGCGCATGGCGGCTGAGTATCGCTCGCGGTTCGGGCGCGATTTCCTCATCGATCTCGTTGGGTATCGCCGGTATGGCCACAACGAGGGAGACGAGGCCGCGTTTACGCAGCCGCTGATGTATCAGGTCATTGGCGCTCATCCCACTGTGCGGGCGCAGCTTGCGCGCGCGCAGGTTGATGCGGGGCAGTTGCCTCCCGACCTGCCGGACACGCTGGTGCGGAAGCATCGCGAGGAACTCGAGAAGACACTGGCGTCCCTCGAGCCGGAGAAGGACGTCGTGCTCCCGGTGCCCACACCCGCGGTGGCGGGTGCGGCCGCCCGTGTCGATACGGGGGTTCCTGTCGAGCGCCTCCGTGAGCTCAACGCGGGGTTGCTCGAAGCGCCAGCGGGATTTACGTTCCACAAGAAGCTGGAGCGTGGACGAGAACGACGGCGTGCGTCGCTCGCAAATCCGTCCGAGCGCTCGGTGGACTGGGCGACCGCTGAAGAGCTGGCGCTTGCGTCGATTCTGGCTGACGGCATTCCTGTTCGACTGACCGGTGAAGATGTTGAACGGGGCACGTTCAGCCAGCGCCATGCGGTGTTTCATGACGCAGTGAAGGGAACACGCCTCATACCGCTGCAGACCTCCGCGCACGCGCGAGCCGCATTCGACGTGTACAACTCTCCGCTCACCGAGAATGCCACTATCGGGTTCGAGCTTGGCTATGGGCTTCATGCGCCAGGCACGCTTGTCATCTGGGAGGCGCAGTACGGCGACTTCATCAACGGCGCACAGGTGGTGCTCGACGAGTTCGTCACCTCAGGACGCGCCAAGTGGGGCATGAAGCCCGCGCTCGTCTTCCTCCTGCCTCACGCGTATGAGGGTCAGGGGCCGGACCACTCCTCGGCTCGACCTGAGCGGATCCTGCAGGCCGCGGCGGACACGAACCTCCGGCTGGTGAATTGCACAACTGCTGCGCAGTACTTCCACCTGCTCCGTCGTCAGGCGCATCTGCTGGCGACAGATCCATTGCCCCTGTTCGTGCTCACGCCGAAAAGCCTGCTCAGGCACCCGGCCGTCCGATCGACGCCTCTCGAGCTCGAGCACGGGCGGTTTCTGTCGGTGATAGATGACGAAGAGGCTCGCGAACGGAAAGGCTCGGTGACGAGACTGGTGCTGTGCAGCGGCAAGGTGTACGTCGATCTCGTCACAAGTCCACGCAGAGCTGCCGATCCTCATGTCGCCATCTGTCGCGTGGAGCAGTTGTTCCCATTTCCAGGCACCGCGCTTCGTGAAGCTCTCGAGGGCTATCAGGCGCTGACCGAAGTGGTCTGGTTGCAGGAAGAGCCGGAGAACATGGGGGCCTGGGAGTTCATGCGGCCGCGACTCGAAGAGCTCATTTCTGGTCGGTGCCCCCTCCGCTATGTGGGCCGCGTTCGCAGCTCGAGTCCGTCCGAGGGCTCCGCGGCCTGGCATCAGGTGAGTCAGGCGGCCCTGATCGATCAAGCCTTCGTTCACGACGAGCGTTCGCCGGCCGCACCTCTGGTGCTCTCGAAACCAGCCTGAAAGGAACTCACGTGGGAAACATCGTTGTACCTCAGCTGGGCGAGTCGGTCGTCGAGGCGCGGGTTGTGAAATGGCACAAGCGGCAGGGCGACCGCGTGGAGGCGGGCGAGCCGCTGGTCGAGCTCGAAACCGAGAAAGTCGATCTCGAGGTACGAGCGGACGAGGCCGGAGTCATCTCGAGCATCGCGAAGGACGAAGGCGAGGACGTCAAAGTCGGAGATGTTCTCGCAGTCGTTGGCGTGGGCGACGGCGCAGGCGCGCCGGCCGCTCGCGCGAATGATGGTGCCGAACCGGCCTCGAAGCCGCCGGCTCCGGCAGCCGCGGTGCCACCC
>JABFSA010000093.1 GCA_013140775.1 Acidobacteriota bacterium
GCTCGATATGCTGGGCGTTTCGTGCGACAACCTGGGCGACAGCAACGGCAAGCTCGACCTCCTTTCCGTGTGATCGCTCATCGCGCTCAGGAACAGCGGACTATGTCTATCAATCCCAGACGGGTGTGCCTCGCGTGGGCGATGTTTCTCTTGGCCGGGGTCAGCGCCGTTACGGGCGCGACCGGCGATCTTCGCGTGCTCGAGGCGGTCAAGCAGCGTAATCACGAGTCGATCCGTTCGTTGCTCAAGCGGCGCGTGGACGTCAACGCGCGTCAGCCCGATGGTGCGACCGCGCTCCATTGGGCCGCGCACCTGGACGATCTGGTCGCCGCGGACCTGCTGATCCAAGGCGGGGCGGACGCCAAGGCGGCCAATGAGTACGGGATCACGCCGCTCTCTCTCGCCTGCACCAATGCCAGCCCAGCGATGGTCGCGCGGCTGCTCAAGGGCGGCGCCGATCCGAACGCCGTGCGGCCTACGGGTGAGACGGTCCTCATGACATGTGCTCGCGGCGGCAGCGTGGACGCGGTGAAGTCGCTCCTGTCCAGCGGGGCTGACATTCACGCGAGGGAGAACGAGTCCGGGCAGACCGCCCTGATGTGGGCGGTATCGCAGCGTCACCCGGCCGCTGCGCAGGCCTTGGTCGCGGCGGGAGCGAACGTCCACGCCCGTTCAAAGGGCGGATACACGCCGTTGCTGTTCGCAGCGCGCTCCGGCGATATCGAATCGGCCGGCATCCTGCTGGCCGCAGGCGCGAAGGTGGACGACGGGATCCCCGCGCCGCCGGCGCCTCGAGCCGCCAATGCGCCAGCCGGTAACACGACTGTCCCCGCCGGTCTGACGACACCGCTGCTTGTTGCGGCCGCCGGCGGCCATGAGCGCCTCTCGATATATCTACTCGAGAAAGGGGCTAATCCCAACGCCTGGGATGGCGGCTCCGCCGCGCTCCACTACGCGATGCTCCATGGGTTTGCGAACGCGACGCCGCGGGCAAATTACGTGGCATTCCTCTTCCGTCCGAATATGGGCGCACTGGTGAAGGCGCTGCTCGACCGCGGTGCCGACCCGAATGTGCGGTTCGTCCGCAGCGTCATGGGCAACGGGTTCCGCAACGCGGCGGGCGCCACGCCATTCTTTCTTGCGACGTCGACGAAGGATGCCGCGCTGATGCGTCTGCTCGTGTCGCATGGCGCCGATCCGCTGCTGAACACGAATAACAACGTCACGCCGCTGATGGCTGTGGCCGGTATCACTCGTGGAAACAGCCGCCCTCGTACCCCATCGTCGAGTACCTGGTATCGAAGGGTGCGAACGTGAATGCGAAGGACAAGAACGGCGAGACTCCGTGGAGTCTCGCTATGAGCTTGAACAACGACGGCGAAATCGTCCACCAGAGCACCGCCGATTTGCTCTTGAAGTTTGGTGCGACCCGGCTGACGACCGCCGACTTCGCCAAGAAATAGGACGGACACCTCGGACTGACACACAGCGAGGCTTGACGAATCGGCCCGGCACGGCGTTTAATCGCGACGACTGTAACCACATCCGAAGAGGATTTCAGATGAGCGACCGTATCGGCCGGGCGGCCATTCGCACTGGGGTCGTCGCCGCCGTCTTGTCGCTGGCTGGGATCGGTGCCGCCGGCCAGGCACCCGCCTCCAATGCCCCGCGCCTCGCGAACGGCAAGCCGAACCTCACTGGCGTGTGGCAGGCCCTGAACGAAGCCAATTGGGACATCGAAGCGCATGCGGCCGCGCCCAGTCCGATCCTCGCGCTTGGGGCCGCGGGGGCGGTCGCGCCGGGCATCGGCATCGTGCAGGACGGCCCGCTTCCATACCAGCCGGCGGCGGCGTTACAGAAGAAAGAGAACTTCGAAGAGCGGCTGACCCTCGACCCAGAGATCAAGTGTTACCTGCCTGGCGTGCCGCGCGCCATGTACATGCCCTATCCGTTCCACATCATCCAAAGCGACCAGTACATCATGATGGCGTTCAGCTACGCGAGCGCCGTGCGCACTGTCTACATGGACGACCACAAGGAAGCTCCCGCCGACAGCTGGATGGGGTGGTCCAACGGCCGCTGGGACGGCCAGACGCTGGTCGTCGATACAACGGGCTTCAACGGGCAGGCATGGTTCGACAGGGCCGGTAACTTCCATAGCGACGCGCTGCATGTGGTGGAGCGCTTTACCCCGATGGGCCCCGACCACCTTTTTTACGAAGCCACGCTTGAGGACCCGAAGGTGTTCACGCGGCCATGGAAGATCAGTATGCCGCTCTACCGCCGTGTCGAAAAGAACGCGCAGATTATGGACTTCAAGTGTGTGGAGTTCGTCGAAGACTTGATTTACGGTCACCTGCGCAAGCAGCCGGTTCAATAGTCAACGAGGGAGCGGTTCGCGATGACGCGACATCTGATTGCGATGACAGGCGCGGTTTCCATCCTTGGGGCGGCGGCTTGGCTGGGTTCAGCGTCGGTCGCCGGGCAGGGACAAACGGCAGTCGGCAACGCGGCTGCCGCAACGGCCACGAAATGGAAGCCGCGGCGCACGCCGGACGGGCAGCCGGACCTGCAGGGGTTCTGGACCAACACCACGTATACCCCCCTCCAACGACCCCCCAACGTCACGAAGGAGTTCTATACGCCGGAAGAAGCGATCGCCAGCATCAAGCAGCGCGCCGCCTCCGAAAGCGAACTGACCGAACCCGGAACCGTCGAGGACGTGCACTACGATTTCACGCAGTTTGGCCTCGATCGCAGCCAGGGCCCGATGGCGATGATCCTGCGCACCTCCCTGATTTTCGATCCCGCAGATGGGCGAATTCCCGCGATGACCCCGGAAGGCCAGAAGCGGACCGCCGAGCGCACGGAGGCGAGAAAGCGGCGCGGCGCGCCCACTGACGCGGTGCAGAACAACTCCTTGATGGCACGGTGCATTCTCATGGACCGCGCTGGTCCGCCGATGATGGGGAACCTCTACAACAACAACTATCAGATCGTGCAGGCCCCCGGATACGTGATGTTCCTCGTCGAGATGATCCACGACGTGCGCATCGTTCCGCTCGACGGGCGCCCGCAGCTGCCGCAGAACGTCCGGCAGTTGCTCGGAAGCTCCCGCGGACGGTGGGAGGGCGAAACACTCATCGTCGAGACGGCGAATTTCACCGACAAGACCGCGTTCCAGGGATCGAGCGAGAACATGCGTCTCACCGAGCGCTTCACCCGGCTGGACGAGGACACGATTCGCTATCAGTTCACCGTGGACGATCCCTCGACGTGGACGCGGCCGTGGTCCGCGGAAGTGCCCTGGAAGCAGACCATCGGTCCGCTCTTCGAGCACGCGTGTCACGAAGGCAATTACGGGATGATGAATACGCTCGCCGGTGCTCGCGCCGAGGAGAAGCGAGCCGCCGAAGCCGTAAAGAAGCCAGCCAATTGATCGGGAGAATATGCATGACGAAGCGAGTGGTGATGTTCGGGATCGGCATGCTGATGGGGAGCGCGCCGGTGTGGGCGCATCACGCGTTTTCCGCGGAATTCGATGTGAACAAGCCCATGAAGCTGCAGGGGACGCTGGCGAAATGGGAAATGATCAATCCCCATTCCTGGTTTCATATCGATGTGAAAGATCCGGATGGAAAGGTCGTCCGGTGGATGATCGAGGGAGGAAGCCCGAATCAGCTCATTCGGCTTGGCGTTACGAAGAACACACTGGCGGTCGGCACGGAGCTGCTCGTTGACGGCTATCTCGCACGGGCAGGCGGGAACAAAGGCGTTGCCAGGAATTTCACGTTGCTGGATGGCCGACGACTCTTCCTCGGGGGGTCTGCTCCCCCTGATGCCGCGGGTGCGGAAGTCAAGTAAGTCCGAGAGATGTCTCTCCCGTCAATCGGTATTGGAGGAGTGCGCAATGTGTAGGCTCATTCAACGGGCTTTCGCGGGCGGGCTAGTATTGTTGTTGACCAGCAGCGTCGTGTGGGCGCAGGCGACGGGGCAGATCAACGGGAGAGTGACCGACGAGAGCGCTGCGGCGATGCCGGGCGCAACGGTCACCGTCACGCAGACTGATACGGCATTCACCCGGACCGTCGTCACCGACGGAACCGGCAATTATGTCCTGGCAAACCTGCCCATCGGACCGTACCGGTTGGAGGTCGCGCTCCAGGGGTTTCGCTCGCACATACAGACCGGTCTGGTGTTGCAGGTCGATGCGTCGCCGACGATCAATGCGGTGCTGGTTGTCGGTGGCGTCGAAGAGTCCGTGACCGTTGAGGCGGCGGCGCCGCTGGTTGACACGGTCAGCGCCGGTCTGAGCGAAGTGGTGCAGAACGAAGAGGTGCTGGCGCTGCCGCTGAACGGGCGCAACGTGGCCGATCTCATCGCCCTCGCGGGCGGCGCCGTCCAGACCGGGTCGGCCGCCACGCGCGCGATGACCGGCGGTGTGGCGTATGCCGTCGCTGGCGGCCAGCAGTATGGCGTGGCCTATCAGCTCGACGGGGCGACGCACAACAACCCGCAGGACAACTTGAACCTACCGTTCCCCTTTCCGGATGCACTCCAGGAGTTCAGCGTCTCAACGAGCGGCCTGTCCGCCAATACGGGGATGCACGCGGGGGCCGCGGTCAATGCGGTGACCAAGTCGGGCACGAATCGGTTCGCGGGCAACGTGTTCGAGTTCCTCCGTGACAAGCGCTTTAACGCAACCAGTCCGTTCGCATTGACGGGACCTGATGGCGAGCGGCAGGACGATGGGCTGCTGCGCAACCAGTTCGGTGGGACTTTTGGCGGGCCGATCCTGCGGGACCGGATGTTCTTCTTCGGCGGTTACCAGGGCACGCGAGTCCGCCTCACGCCGGCGTCGAATATTGCCTACGTGCCAACGGCCGCGATGCTGAGAGGCGACTTCACCGCCCTGGCCTCGCCGGCGTGCAACAGCGGCCGACAGGTGACGCTGCGCGCGCCGTTCGTCGATAACCGGGTGGACCCTGCGCTTTTCAGCAAGGCGGCGCTGAACGTGACCGGACGCCTGCCGACAACCACTCCCGACCCGTGCGGCAAGATCACCTACTCCGACAGCGACGACGAGAATGCATGGCAGTCGGTGGGTCGTCTGGATTATCAACTGACCTCTAATCACTCCATGTTTGGTCGTTACATGGCGACCGTGCATAAAGAAGACCCAGCGTATCGCGTGACGGGCAATCTGCTGAACACCAGCAATCCGGGCGGCGACAAGACGGCTCAGTCACTGGCGCTGGCTGACACCATCGTGTTCGGGTCCAACACTGTGCACTCGCTGAGGTTTGCGTTCAACAGGACAGCGATTACGCGAAGCCAGGAACCGTTTTTCGACGCCACAGATCTGGGCATCGACTTCTACTCCTACATGCCGAACGAAATGGTGCTGACGGTGTTGGACGGATTCAGCGTCGGAGGCGGGACATCGACAACGGCCAAATACGACACCAATAGCTACCAACTGACGCAGGACCTGGCGATGGTAAGGGGCAGCCACCAATTGGCGCTTGGAGCCAACGTGGCGTATTGGAAGTCGCTGCAGACGTCGCACCAGCGGTCGGGTGGCAACTGGAGCTTCGATGGCTCAATCACCGGGCTCGGACTCGCAGATTTCATGCTGGGACGGCTGGCGCAACTCGAGCACGGTGGACCGGGAGGCGCCAACATGACGCAGTTGTACATGGGGATGTTCGCGCAGGATGCTTGGAGAGCATCGAGCCGCGTGACGGTCAACGCGGGCCTGCGGTGGGAACCCTTCTTCGGGCAGCACCTGATCAACGGCGAAATCTCCAACTTCAGCCTCGAGAAGTTCCGCGCCGGGACGAAGAGCACGGTGTTCCTCAACGCCCCGCCTGGGTTCAGCTATCCGGGCGATCCGGGCTTTCCAGAGGGTACGTCGGGGATCAACAAGCAGTGGTGGAACTTCTCGCCCCGGGTGGGTGTGGCGTGGGATGTGAGGGGCGACGGCCTCACGGCGGTGCGCTCCTCCTATTCGCTCGCGTATGACTTCCCGATTGGGGAATACCACACCATCAATGTGACGTCGCCGCCGTTTGGCAACCGCGTGTTGCTGGCAAACCCCCCAGGCGGGTTCGACAATCCGTATGGACACATCGGCGGTAATCCTCACCCGATCGTGACAAGCCCGACGACGGTGTTCCCCAACGACGGCATCTTCGGCGTGCTCGACCCGGAGATCAACTCGCCACGGGTGCAGACGTGGAACCTGTCCGTTGAACACCAGCTCGCCGAGGACTGGTCGGCATCAGCGGCGTATCTCGGCAGCTACTCGGACCGCTTGTGGGGCCTCAAGGCGCTCAATCCAGGTGTCTTCATGGGAACGGGTCCCTGCACCCTCAACACGTTCACCGGGCCGAGGGCCTTCCCTGTGTGCACCACTGGGGCCACGCTGAGCTTTCGTCGCCAGCTGTTCCTGGAGAACCCTCAGGCAGCGGCCGCCATCGGCGCGCTGGATGGGCATACCGATGAGGGCACCCAGACGTATCGGGGGCTCAAGATGTCGATCCGACGCCGTGCGGTCAACGGCCTGAGCATCAACGCGAACTACACGCTGGGCCGTTGCTGGGGCGTGGCCACTCCGACCGGGTTCTCGCAGATAAGCCAGGGCTACAACAAACCGGACGATCCCGACTACGACAGGGGCCACTGCCCGCAGGACCGGACGCACCTGGCCAATATCCAGATGGGATACGTGACCCCGCAATTGGCTGGCGCTCTCTTGAGCGCACTGGCCTCAGACTGGCGATTCTCCGGAGTGGTCAGCATGCGTTCCGGTCAATGGCTCAACATCGTTGTCAGCGGTGACCCCGCCGGTACCGGTATCCATCGTCAGGCCACCGGGCAGCGGCCCAATCGCGTCTC
>JABFSA010000144.1 GCA_013140775.1 Acidobacteriota bacterium
CGGCGAATACATGAACCTCTACGTCCTCGCCGCGGTTGTCGTGATCCTGTCCGCTGGTGCGATTGCTTCCCTGCTGATCACGGTGTCAGACAAGCAGAAGCACGAGTGAAGGCTCGGCTGAAGCCGAGCACTACGACCGCAGTCGTGGGGTCCGGCTTCAGCCGGACCAAGGGTCGTAGTGTCCGGCTGAAGCCGGACCTCAGGCGAAGAGTGAATCTCCGTCGCTTCGTGGTGTTCGCAGGATTCATGGGGCGCTACACCTTCCGCTGCATCGAACGCGGCGGCAAGGTGCCTGTGTTACGGTTGCTCGGTGCACGTCCCGCGACCGCAGGCACCTGCCCACTCACCTCGCGCACAGGGCATCGGTCGAGCGCTCGCGATCCCAGCCGCGCTCTTTGCCGTTATCACGGGACTGACGTACGCGTTTCTCTCGGTCGCCATCCCAACGGTTCCAGTCGTGATGCACGTGCGCTGGAAGCCGGCGGTCAGCGTCGAGCAGCGAACCGAGCTCGAGCGCCGTTTCACATTGACGGCCGGTGAGCTCGACAGCGGTACTACCTGGAAGTACGCCCTGCTGGATGCGTCAACCGGGAACATCAGATCCCTGATCCAGCACGAGGCCGTCGATGACACGGCGCACATCAACCGTGTCCGCTTTCGTCCAGAGTTTGCGCAGGACCGCCAGAGACGACTGCCTGTCTATGCCGCGGGAACAGGTGTTGCCGGTTGCGCCGCACTGCTGCTGTTGGCTGCGGTTCGCCGCCGTGTTGCCCCGATTGCGACGACAGAGAGTGGGCGCTTACCAGTCTTTGACAGCGCGGCACTGGTCGGGCGTGCGGAGACAGTCTCGCCGGGTCCGCTTCGTCCCTCGGCCAGCTCGGGACGCCCTGAGCCAGTCGAAGGGCACGGCACTCGGCCTACGGAAGACGCACCCGTTCTCGACCGAAGGCAGGCTGCAGGCGCCGCGGCACTCTGTACCGCGCTCGCAACGGCCGGGATGGTCGCGCTGGCGGGTGCCCCTCCAGGACCTGCGCTGGCGAGCGTCCTGTGCGTGTACGTGTGCGGCTACGTTGTTGGCGCGCTGCTGATACGACGAGGTACTCGCAGGCCAGGGGTATCGCTCGCGGTTGTTCGCACCGTCGCGGGCTTGCTGCTCAGCACGGTCGCGTTCCTGCTGTCGCTGGTCCTCGCGCTGCCCTGGTTCACCTTGCCCGCGTTCCTAATTGCGGGCGTGATCGTGGTGCGGCGCGGCGAGGCGTTTGCGCTGCCCCAGGTGGGCTGGCCCCCGACCAAGGACGGAATCGCCGCGGCCGTCTTGTCGCTGATGATCCTGTCGCCGATCTGGGTCTCGCTGATCTATATGGCGCCTGGCCCGTTCCCGCCAGTCTTCTACAACATCGACACGGCGTACACGCTGGAGAAGGTGCACGCGCTGGTCGCCGCCCAGAGCTACCCTCCTCCATCGCTCAGCAACGTCGGCATCCACCGCAGTTACCACTACGGCAGTCAGGCGATGGCGGCGTTCATCTCCCGCGGCACGCACCTTCCCGCGCATCAGTCGCTGTTCCTGGTGATCCTGCCGCTCCTGACCGGCGGGCTTCTCGCGGCCGCGGCTGCCACCGCCCGGCATCTCTGCCCCGCCTTGCCGCGCGCGGTGGTCGTTCCGCTGCTGCTGGTTTCAACACCATCGCTCTCGCGGTCCTTCTGGCACGCGTTCGCGCCGCAGCTCGGGTCAGCACTCGCGGCAGGCGACGTGTCTCTCAGCGCGCTCTTTGGCAACACCAGTCTCTGGGGGGTGCTCTCAAACGAGAGCATGAACGTCGGGGGCGACTTCATGATCCTCGGCAGCATCGCGGGTATCGCGGCTGCGCCGCTGTGGGGCTGGACACTTGCGGCCTTCCTGATCGGGAGTTCCATGCTGGTGAAGACGACCGTCGGCGTGGCGCTCGTGGCCGGGTTCGGACTCGCCGAACTCTGGCGGACGCTCACTTCGCCTCGGCCGTGGCCTTCCCGGCAGGCGCTGTTGGCTGCCAGCGTCTTCATCGTCACATTCGTCGCATTTTTCGTGGTGTCGTTTGAATCCAACTTTCACCTCGAGCTCGACCTGCTGTACCACCTGCGTCAGGTCGTGGCGACGGGGACGCTGACGGGAAGCCTTCTCGATCTGCTCTGGTTGTGCCTTCCGATCGCGATCGTCTGGACGGCCGGACTTTCGGATCCCGCAGGGCGGAGTGTGCCGTATCTCTTGATGTCGCTGGCGCCGTTGATCCTCGTGAACGTCACGCGGCTCAACAACACAGGTGTCGGAGGGGGCGGGAGCGGCGACGACTGGCTTCAGAACCTGCACGCCGTGCCATTCCTGCTGCACGCGTTCGCGCTCAGCCTGGCGGCGGCGCGCTGGGCTCGGCTTGGTCGCCCGAGACAACGAGCGTTCCTCGCAGTGACCGGCGCCACGGCGGTGTCGGTTGCGCTTGCCGCGAGCTACTACTCAGTGACGCTCATTCGAGATCCACAGAGCGGCACCGACTTCGTTGACAACCGCTCACTCGCCGCCGCGCTGGCCGTGATCCCGACCGAAGGGACGATGGTCGTGACCAACGATTTGCGATATCCGGCCGGCAACTTCACCCGCGACTATCGTCAGATGCAGATCCCGGCGCTCTTCGGACATCAGGCGTTTGCGGTCAACTACGCGCACGAGGCGGTCGAGGAACGGCGCGGACTTCAGGAACTTCTGCAGCAGCCTCAGTGGAGCGACGCGATTCTCGACGCCGCGCGCATGCACCATTGGACGCACCTCGTCATCCGCAAGAACTACGCACATGCCGAGCCCCTCCCGCTGCAACGGGTTTTTGAGAACGAGGACTACGCGGTGTTCACGTTCCCAGAATGAGCCGA
Organism: Acidobacteriota bacterium; assembly: GCA_013140775.1. Lineage (GTDB taxonomy): Bacteria > Acidobacteriota > Vicinamibacteria > Vicinamibacterales > UBA2999 > JABFSA01. Next base: position 2,899 of record JABFSA010000144.1, read on the forward strand.
TCTTCGAGCCCCGAGCCCCGAGAGAGAGCCTAACTGAACGCCCGCTCGTACGCCCCGACGAGCGTCGTGACCACGTTCTTCAATGATTCGGCGTTGCGGAGAAGAGGCTCGCGGTGGTCAGCAGGGAGAAGGTCCACGAGATCCGTAAACGGGTTCTCGGGAAGCTGATCCTGATCGACATGGATCGTTCCGCATCCCATGGCCGTGGCGGCGCGACACGCGACGTGCGTCAATGCAATCGTGTCGGACGCGCCTCGTCTGGGTGTGTCGTGGTGACCGGCGGCGACCTGTGCCAGCACTGGAGGAAGGCCGAGCGACAACAGCAGGTCCCGGCCGGCAGCCGTGTGGTCGATCTTGAAGCGTTCGCGTTCGCGGAGCCGGAAGTCCTTTTCCTCCGCCGGACGCTCTCGCAGCAAGCGGACATACTCGTTCCGGTGCTTGATGATGAGCACGAACCGTCCAATGTCATGGACGAGACCGGCCGAATACACCTCGTCTGGCGACAGGCGCAGCACGAGGGCCATCTGCTCAGCGGTCAGGGCCGTGGCGAGATTGTGCAGCCAGCACCGGCGCACCTCTTGAGCGCTCCAGAGGCTTCCAAGAGATGACCGCAGGGCAACCGCCGCGGCGATTCCGGCGACGCGCTTGAATCCCAGGAACAAGGCGGCCTGCTTGAGGCTCGTCACCTCGCCTCGCACGCCGACAAACGCCAGGTTCGCCACGCGCAGCACTTCGGACAGGATGGCCGCGTCCGTCGAAATCGTGTCCACGATCTCGTCCACACCCACGCGTTCATTCGAGGCGAGCCGCAGGATGGCTGTGGCCGTCGCCGGGATAGGTGGCATTTCCTCGTGTGCCGCTCTGGTGGGTGTACTCATCGGGATCGATTACCAATCGACGTTGGGCCAGATTTCTTGAAACGGCTCACGACCGGGCATGGTGGGACACACGCCGGACGAGCCACACAAGACATCGGCAGCGCCGCGTCCTTGTTGAACGTCGGTTTTCCGACGCCAGGCGCGGACGCGCAACGTGGACTATCGCCCGGTTCGATCGCAGCCGATTCACTCGTACAATCAGATCAATGTCAGCCTTCCCGCGCTGCCTCCCGCTTGCCGTCGTCGGGCTCCTGGCTGTACTCGCGCCGGCGATTGCCGGCGACCTGACGGTCACCATTCGTCAGGGGCCTGTCTACCCTGGCGACGTGGTGCGTGTGACGGTGAGAGCCCCAGAGGACGCGGGATCAATCGTCGCCACCTGGCAGGAACGAGAAGTCCCGTTGGCCAGGCAATCCGATGGCACGTGGGATGGGCTGATTGGGATCGACATCGCGGACGAAGGGGGTTCGCGCAGCGTCCAGGTGAAGGCCCTTCACACGAACGGTTCAGCGACCGCCGCGACTCTTGAGTTCGTGGTTGATCACAGGACCCTGCGCACCCGGCGCATCAGGGTGAATCCCAGGTTCGTGACGCCTCCGGCGAGCGCGCTGGCCCGCATCAAGGAAGAAAGCGAACGGCTCAGCGCGCTCTTCAACACGACGTCACCCGGTCGTCATTGGGCGCCCGATGCCGTGCGTCCCGTCGAAGGTGTCGCGGTCAGCGGATTCGGCGTGCGGACGATCATGAACGGCCAGCCGGGTGGACCACACAACGGGCTGGACCTGGCCGCACCGACCGGCACGCCGATCTATGCCCCGGCCGCCGGAGTCGTCGTCTACGCCCGTGACCTCTATTACACGGGCAATACCGTCATCGTGGATCACGGCCAGGGTCTCTACTCGACCATGGCGCACATGTCTGCGATGGACGTCCGCGAGGGCGACGCCGTCCTCAAGAGCACGCTCCTCGGCAAGGTCGGCGCAACGGGGCGCGTCACGGGCCCGCATCTCCATTGGGGCATGCGTCTGCACGGCGCCCGCGTAGACCCGCTCTCGTTGATCGACGCGCTCGCGACCAAGTCCTCCACTCGCTAGCCACTCCTCGCACAACGAGTGCGCAGCCCGCGATCATCTCGCGGCTATAATGCCGCTTATTCTGACAACTCTCGGGATTCGGGATTCGGGACTCGGGGTTCGGGACTCGATCCGAGTTCGCACCTGCCGCAAGTGTTCTTCGAATCCCGAATCCCGAATCCCGAATCCCGGGCAGCGAAGAGGTCTTTTGATGATGACGTTCGACAAGAGAACGACGGGCGTGGCCGTCGCAGTCGCCATGTTCTGTCTGATCGGTAGCGCCCGGGCAGCCTGGGCTCAGGCACCCGCTCCCGCGGGGCCTCCGCCAACGTGGACGGGCTCGGCAGGCGCCGGTATCGCCGTGACCTCAGGGAACAGCGACACGATGAACTACAACCTCGGGTTTGACATCACGCGCACGCCAAAGGCGCGAAACGTCATGAAATGGACGGGGTTGTACCTTCGAGGCGATCAGAATGACGTCGTGGTGGTCAATCGAACGTCACTCGCCTTTCGCGATGAATTCACCTACTCGGGTCGGACGTTCTTCTTCGGCCAGATCGACTACCTGCGCGACACGTTCAAGCTGATCGACTATCTCGTCGCGCCAACGGCAGGCATCGGCTACAAGATCCTTGACACGGATCCGGCGAAGTTCGCTGTCGATGCGGGCGCTGGCACCATCTCCGAGAAGAATCCTGGAGTTGATGTGCGGACGAGCGCGGCGCTCACCGCAAGCGAAAAACTGCAGCTCCAGCTCACACCAACCGCGTTGCTCAAGCATGCCACCACGGGTCTCTGGAAGGCCGATGACCTCGAGGACGGGCTCTACACCTTCTCAATCGGGTTGGCGACGCAGATCTCTCCGCGTGTGCAGCTGTCCGTTGACCTGCTCGACACGTTCAAGAACAAACCTCCGACCGTCGCGACGAAGAAGAACGACGTCGCCCTCGTGACGGCCATTACCGCAAAGTTCTAGCGTCCGAACCACTGGAGGAGAACGCCATGCTCAAAGAGTTCAAAGACTTCGCCATGCGAGGCAACGTCGTCGATATGGCCGTCGGGATCATCATCGGGGCCGCGTTCGGCGCGATAGTGGCCAGCTTCGTCGGGGACATCATGATGCCGATCCTCGGGCTGTTCGCAGGTGGCGTGGACTTCTCCAACCAGTTCGTGCTGCTGAAAGAGGGGGCGACACCGGGACCGTACCCGTCGCTTGCGGCGGCTAAGGAAGCCGGGGCGGTGACCTTGGCCTACGGGGTCCTTTTCAACACGATCGTGAACTTCCTCATCGTCGCCTTTGCGCTATTCCTCCTGATTAAGGGCATGAATAGCATGAAGAAGCAGGAAGCGGCGGCCCCTCCCGCCCCTTCGGCCGAAACCGTGCTGTTGACGGAAATTCGCGATCTGCTCGCCCGGCGCTGAGCGATAATCGAAGAATGCTTTTGGACGCCGTGTCCGGCGACATCAACGAGGAGAGAAGCGATGAGAGTGTGTCCTGACCTGAAGAAGCTTGTGGGTTTCGCGGCCCTGGGCTTCGTCTTGGCTACGTCCGTGGCGTCCGCGCAGCAGGCCGAGCCTGTTCGCCCGGTACGGACCCTTGGAGGGCCAACGCGCTTCGTCGCGCCCGTCCGCGACATTCCCGCTCTGACCCGTTCGATGTCCCGAGCGAACATCCAGCGCGATCTGGCAACGGTGATGCAGCGCGCGGGAATGCCCGTCTTGACCGCGCAGGTGCAGAACATCCTGCAGAACGGCCAGGTCACCGAGACGACCCTGGCCCCGGGAACCACTATTGAGTGGATGGCCCTCCGCCGCGGTGGCCCGAACGTCGTCCGCAACATCCGCTGGGATGGCGCTGCGCCGCTCGAAGGCTTCGAGTTCATCATCGACGACATGAACGAAACCTATACGTTC
>JABFSA010000130.1 GCA_013140775.1 Acidobacteriota bacterium
CTTCTACCCACCGCCCGCCCAGCCGGATGTGCGTGCGATGGTTGGTTGTCGAATAGAAGTCGTCCGGCACGCAGCGATCCTTCTCGGCCGGCTTGATCGTCGCATCGCGCTCAGTGACCGGGTGCGCGCCGAAGGTCGTGAGCTGCTGCAGCAGATCCGTCATCACCGCATGGTCGGCGGCCGTGATCCGCATTTCGATCCTCGACGCGTCGTCGTTGGTGCGACCGATGGTGAACGTCAGGATTTCGTACGAGGCCTTGAACTCGATGATCTTGTCGAAAATTGCCGAGAGGAGCCCGGAGTCGATGAGATGGCCTCCGGCCTCGATCGTGTCGCTGACAGACATGGAGGCAATTCTACAGTGCGGGGTGCGGGGGTGCGACGGTGCGAGGGTGCGGGTGCGAGGTGCGACGGGGGAACCTGGCGATCTATGGCTCTGGTACGAACCGGTAGCCGACGCCCCTGACGGTCTGGAGGAACCTGGGTGACGCTGGGCGGTCCTCAATGTATCGTCGCAGCCGGACGATGAAGTTGTCGATGGCGCGCGTGTCAACGCCTTCGTGCAGGCCCCACACTTCCTGAAGGATCGAGCGGCGGGAGACGGGCTGTCCGGCCTTCTTCACCAGATACCGCAGAAGGTCGCATTCCATCACCGTCAGGCGATGAGACTGATCGCGGACGCGTACTTCCATTGCGCCGAAGTCGAGCGTCCGGCCGGCAAACGCATACACATCGCGTGCGGAGATGTCGGCCGACGCCGAGCCTCCACTCGCGGTGTCTCGTCCGCCCCATCGGAGCCGGCGCAGGAGTCCATTGATCCGCGCGATCAGAATCGACAACTCGAATGGCTTCGGAAGGTAGTCGTCTGCGCCAGCCTCGAATCCACGAAGTACATCCTCAGCGTTGGCACGTGCGGTCAGCATGAGAATAGGCACGTACTGCCCGGCCGCACGGAGCTCGGACGCCACCGCGAACCCATCCTTTCCTGGAAGCATCACATCGAGCAGGATGGCGTCGAAGGGTTGCCGTTCAGTCAGCAGCAACTGCAGCGCCGCTTCGCCGTCTGGAGCGATACTCGCCTCGTGGCCCTCGGCCAGAAGGTTGTAACGAAGCCCGTCGGCAATGTGCTGTTCGTCTTCGACGATGAGGATGCGACTCATGAGACGAGACGGGGAAGCTCGAGTGTGAACGTGGCACCGCGTCCTTCGCCCTCGCTCTGGGCAAACACCCGTCCTCCATGCGATTTGGCTATCGAGCGGACGATGTAGAGACCGAGGCCTGTGCCCTTGACGTGTTTGAGCCCTCGCGCCTGCACGCGATAGAAGCGGTTGAATACGCGCTTGAGCTGCTTGCGCGGAATTCCGACACCGTGATCCTGCACCCGCACCCACGCCGTACCCGGTGCCGGGGCGGCGAGGGACACGGTGACCTGCACCCGGTCTCCTGAATACTTGACTGCGTTGTCCAGGAGGTTGGTCACGATGGTGCTGAGTTCTTCAGCGTCTCCCCTCACAACAAGCGGATGCCCGTCGTGAGCTTCGAGTGCGATCGCGTGCGAGTCGAGGTGGTGTCTGACACGGGCCAGCTGGACGCATTCTGCGGCAAGCGGCGCCAGATCGACTGCCGCGCGCTCGGCTGTCTTGCGTCTGTGACCTGAGGCGCCTGCCTTGAGCACCTGCTCGACCGTGTGGTGAAGGCGATCCGCATCGGCGAGCATGATTTCGTAAAACTCCCGCCTGCGCGCCTCGTCAACGTCTCGTGACTGCAGCGTCTGGAGGTACAGCCTCATGGAGGCGATCGGCGTCTTCAGTTCGTGGGTGACTGCGTTGATGAAGGTGTCGTGGTCCTCATTGCGCTTGATCTCGAGGACCAGAAAAACGGTGTAGACGATGAGCCCCGCGATGATGAGGGCAAAGGTGACGATGCCGAACACGAGCGGCGCCGCCCGCTCGGCATTGGCAATGACCCACCCGACGATCAATGCCACCGCCGCCGCCACCAGCAGGACGCACAGCGTGACGAAGAAGAAGATGGCTCGCTGCCGGCGCGTCACACCGCCGATTGTAGGACTGAACGGGGGAGCAAGGCTCGGGACCCGGGATTCGGGGCTCGAAAAAATCCCCGGCGCCCTCCCAAGCCTAGAGCCCGAGAACGCAAGAGCCTAAGGCCCAGCTACGCTACGGCTTCGTCGTCCAGGACCAGCGTCGCGTTTTCCTCGTGCGGGACCGGCTGGGCAATCTTGGCGAGCTTGATGTCCCAGGCGAGGCCGAGCGCTTTCAGCGTGCTGATTCCCATCCAGTTGAAGTCGATCTCGTACCAGGCAAGGCCGTGACGCGCCGAGGTCGGATGCGCGTGGTGGTTGTTGTGCCACCCCTCGCCAAACGTCAGGAGAGCGACCCACCAGTTGTTCGTCGAATCATCGCGCGTGGTGAAGCGACGCGAACCCCAGAGGTGTGTGGCTGAATTCACGAGCCACGTCGAATGCAGGCCCCAGGTGGTACGGAAGAAGATGCCCCAGAGGACATACGGGATGCCACCGAACGCCAAGAGGAGCAGACCGACGATGACGTTGGAGGTCCAGTGCCATTTGGACAGGAACACGTGCGCAGGCTGACGTGCGAGATCTGGGACGTAGCGCTTCAGCAGCGATGAATCCTGGTGCAGCCCGGCACCCATGAGGATCCAACCCATGTGCGCCCACCATGTGCCCTCGCGCGGCGTGTGGGGATCGCCTTCGTGATCGGATTTCTGGTGGTGGATGCGATGGGTGGCCACCCAGAAGATCGGGCCGCCTTCAAGCGCCAGCGTCGCGCACCACGTGAGGAAATACTCGACCCACGGGTATGTCTTGTACGATCGATGCGTCAGCAGGCGATGGTAGGCCATGCCGATGCCGAGCATGCCGGCCATGATCCACAGGATCACGGCGGTGAGGATTGCCCCCACGTCTATGTAGAAGAGAGCGGCGACGGCGCCTATGTGAAACCCGGTCATCGCAATCGCGGTGATCCAGTTCACCCCCTGCTGATACTTGCGACCGTACATAAGTGTGGGCGTGGCCATCGAACTGCTCTACCTCCTGAATGTCGTCGGAAACCCTATGCACGATAGCAACAGTGAGCACCGGAAACAGTAATAGTTCTGTAATAGACGCTAAGTGACTCACTGGTATTGAGTTACGGCTCAGGGATACACTGGACCCATGGACGTCGTTTACGCGCTGAGCATTCACGCGACCTATCGCTGCCAGCGCTCGGGTGTCTGCTGTTCCTCGGATTGGGACGTTCCGGTCGAGGTTCCTCTCTATCGAAGCCTGGAAACCGCCCTTGCTGAAGGCCGCCTGAGCCCCGTGTCAGGTTCCGCGGATGGCGAGGCAACGCTGATCGTCGAGCCGGACTTGCCTGACGCTGCTGCGGCGATGGTGGGGCGCACGGAAAGCGGTCATTGTGTCTTCTATCACCGGCACTCGGGGCTCTGTGTCGTGCAGCGCGACCTGGGTGAGCCGTACCTGCCATCGACGTGCCGGCACTTTCCCAGGGTCGCGGTTCGTGATTCCCGCGGCACCTTCATTTCGCTTACGCATTACTGTCCAACGGCGGCGTCGATGCTCTTCGCTCCGGATGGACCCATTGAGATTGTCGAGTCGCCGGAGGCGTTTCCCGCCGCTGACTACGACGGACTTCGCGTAGATCCCGAAGCATGGCCCCCGCTGCTGCATCCGCGCATGCTGATGGACCAGGAGAGCTATTCCGCCTGGGAACGGCACATGGTCGCCAGATGCAACGATTCGAATCTGACGGCCGAGCAGGTGACCGCGACGCTTCGTCGTGACGCTCTTGCGCTGCGCAGGTATGTACCCGGCGAGGGTTCGCTGACTTCGGCTGTAGCGGGACTACCGTCGGATGTTGTTACGGTCGCGCCCGAGCTGACACTGGACGCAAGCCTTCAGCTGCACGCGGAGGTGATCGGCGCCGTGCCTGAGGATGTGCGTCCGGAGCCCGATGAAGAGGGGTTGCGAGAGGCGTTCGAGCGCTGGGTTGTGCCCGAATGGGAGCTGTGGCATCTGCCGCTGCGGCGCTACCTGGCGGCCAAAGCATTTGCCAACTGGACGGCGTATCAGGGGCGAGGTGTCCTGACGATCGTTCGCGGGCTCGAGGCCGCGCTGGCGTTGGCCCGCGTCGAAGCGACACGTGAATGTCGCAATGCCGGTCGCGCGCTCGACGCTGAGCTTCTGAAGCAGGCCTTTCGGGCCAGCGACTTCGTGCTCAACCACATTGCACCCGGCGATGCGCTCGCGGAGCAGTGGTCGAAGGTGGAGGACTGAACGCCCCGAGCCCCGAGTCCCGCCTCAGTCTCTAAACTCCACCACCACCGGTCCGTGGTCACTCGTTCCGGTCTCCCGCTGGACGATGCATGAGGTTGCCCGTGCGGCGAGTGCGCTCGAGGCAAAGATGTAGTCGAGCCGCCAGCCGATGTTGCGCTGTCTCATGTTTCGCCAGGGCGCCCACCACGTGAACAGATCGGCATTGTCCGGATCGAGTTGGCGGTGCACATCCACCAGGCCCCGGCTCAGGAGACGTTCGATGAGCGCACGTTCCTCAGGGCGCTGGCCCATTGCACCTGGTTTCCGCTCTTTTGGATGAACGTCCATGTCGGTCCGCGTGACGTTCATGTCGCCGCATAGCACCAGAGCTTTTCCGGACGCTTCGAATAGAGCGGCATAGTCCGCAAGCGCCTCGAGGAATCGCATCTTGGCTGCGAAGTCCTTGCCTCCGTTCGGCACGTAGATCGAAGCCACCGTGACGTCTCGCAACTGCGCGGTCACGATGCGGTGCTCGAAGTCGAACGCAGGGTGCTCAAAAATCGGGCGCTCCGCTGCCGTTTCGGTTCGTACGTGCAGCCCTACACCCGAGTACGCCTTGCCTCCATGCCAGTAACACCAGTAGCCCTCGATCTGGCAGAGCCATACAGGCAACTGGTCTATCGAGGCCTTGAGCTCCTGAAGGCACAGCACGTCCGGGCGTTCCTTCTCGATGAATGCCTGGACCTCTGCCTGACGCGCCCGGATACCGTTGACGTTCCACGTAGCGAGTTTCATGGCTATGATGTGGAACACAATCCTATGCTCATCGTCATGAAATTCGGCGGGACCTCAGTCGGGTCCGCCGAACGTATCGCTCAGGCTGCTCAACTGGCGGTGGATGCCGCCGCCCAGGGACATCAGGTCGTGGTCGTCACCTCTGCCATGAGCAAGGTGACCGACTCACTCATTAACGCCGCGCGTCTGGCGTCAACAGGCGAGTGGAATCCCGCCCGCAGGCAGGAGTTGTTCGACCGCCATAAAGTCGTGGCGGACACGCTTCTGGACGGAGACGCGGCTCGCAAGGCGGCTGTGCTCGAAGCTCTGGGCCAGCGGCTCGACCGTTTCGAGAAGCTCTGTTTCGGCTTGTCGATGGTTCACGAGCTGACCCCGCGTCTGCTGGATGCGATCTCGGGCACCGGCGAGATGCTCGCAGCGCCGCTCCTCTCGGCCGCTATCGCTGCAAAGGGCCGTGCGTCCGAGTCCATCGATGCGACGGAATTGATCGTATCCACCGAGCAGTTCGGCGGCGCCGAACCGCTGATGGAAGAGACACGCGTCAAAGCGAGCGCGCGGCTGAATCCGATGCTGGCACGCGGCGAGATCCCGGTGGTCACGGGATTCATCGCGGCCACAGCCGATGGCGTCATGACGACGCTCGGCCGAGGCGGGTCGGACTATTCAGCGTCTATTGTGGGCGCCGCGATTGATGCTCACGAGGTCTGGATCTGGACTGACGTCGATGGCGTGATGACGGCCAATCCCTCCGAGGTGCCCGAGGCCAGGACGCTCTCGGAGATCTCCTACAGTGAAGCGTCAGAACTCGCGTACTACGGCGCGAAGGTGCTGCACTACAAGACAATCATTCCGGCGTTCCGGAAGCGGATCCCTGTGCGGATTCTCAACAGCTTCAACCCGAAGCACCCGGGCACGTGCGTCAGCGTGGAGGGCAATCCGTCCGTGCGCGGCGTGAAGGCGGTGACGTCGATCCGCGGCGTGATTCTCGTAGCCATCAGCGGCACCGGCATGCAGGGAATTCCCGGGATCGTGGCCAAGACTTTCGATGTCGTGGCCGCACAGCAGGCCAACGTGCTGATGATTTCTCAGGCCTCTTCAGAGAACAACATCTGCTTCGTTCTGAGTGCCGCTGAGGCGCCTCGGGTACTGAGCGCCTTGCGTGTGGCGCTCGAGTTCGAGCTGTCGCGCGGTCTCATCGAGGAGATTGCCGCTGAGCAGCAGGTGGCGATCGTCGCGGCGGTAGGAGACAAGATGCGCGGCACGCCCGGTGTTGCAGCGACGGTCTTCAGTGCCCTCGGCATCGCCGGGATCAACGTGATTGCCATTTCGCAGGGGTCGTCGGAGCGGAACATCTCGCTCGTCGTAACCGAGCGCGACGCGGCAACGGCCGTGCGAGCGATCCACGCCGCATTCCAACTTGAAAAGACGTCCTGATGCATAACCCTGCGGTTCCAGAAACCCTCGAGGGCTGGTGTGTCCTGCACCTGATGTATCGCGTCAGGTGGGAGCGGCTGAAAGGAAAGGCCGCTGGCGATCTGGACCGGATGGCGTCCGAGGCGACTCGCGCGCTTACTTCGGCGGAGTCCGGGCCCACCGCGTTCGTTCAGGTGCTGGGCCACAAGGCGGATTTGATGGTCGTCGTGTTTCGACGGAGTTTCGACGAACTCGCCGCTGCGCAACTCGCGTTTTCGCGCTCTGAGTTGCACGAGAGTCTTGAGGCCACCTCTTCGTATGTCTCCGTCGTCGAGCTCGGCATGTACGAGATGACAGCGAAGATTCACGAACAACTGTCTGCGCAGCACAAGCCTGGCAGCGAAGAGTTCGAGCGCGCGTTCGACGCCGAGATGGAATCGCAGCGGCAGCGCGTGATGACCCGGCTGTTTCTCGAGTTGCCGAAGGGCCGTTACGTCTGCTTCTATCCCATGAACAAGCGGCGCGGTGAAGCCCTCAACTGGTACAGCGAAGACTTCGGCCGTCGCGCAGCGATGATGCGCGAGCACGGAATGATCGGGCGCCACTACGCTGGACGTGTGACGCAGATCATCTCCGGCTCGATCGGGTATGACGACTGGGAATGGGGCGTGGATCTTTTCGCGGATGATCCGCTGGTGTTCAAGAAGCTCATTTACGAGATGCGCTTCGACGAGGCGAGTGCCAAGTTCGCGGAGTTCGGCCCCTTCTACACCGGCCTGCAGTTTCCGCCCGCTTCTCTCGGCCTGTACCTTCAGGGACTTGCCCCCTCGGTGTCACTGGCGTAAGACGCAAGGCCGACACCTCGGGAACCGTATTCGTCATCGATGTGAGGCATTTCGGTACCGGGTCTTCGATTCACACTTTTTCACGCGGTCGTAAGTCCAAGCTTCAGAGCCACTAAGGCGGACCACCTTCAGTGTCCCTCCGGGGTCCGGAAATTGCTTCGAATCGGAGCAGAAACCGGAGAGAACCCCCAATGACCGCGCAGGAAAGCTTCTTACTTCGACTTCGCCGGCAGCGCGAGCGAAACGGCATTTCCCTGGAGGATCTGACCGCATCGACCAGGGTGTCGCACGAGCTGCTCGAGGCGTTCGAACGCAACGACCTGTCCGAATGGCCGTCCGGGCTCTACGCCCGCGCGATCGTCCGCGGTTATGCCACCGCCGTGGGCCTGGATGCCACGGTTACGGTCAACGAGTTCTGCCGTCTGTTTCCGCAGGGCGACCGGCGTACAGCGAGCACGGTGCAGGAGATGGCTGCGATCGTCGCGCACATTTCCGAGTACACCGACGAATTCGATCGCACGGCCGACCGGCGGCGCGGCTCGTCTCCGCTCGAAACTCTGCCGGCGGCTCCCCGGCGCGCGACCCTTGGCCGCGCCATTCAGGCGCTCTGGGCGCGTCTCCTGGTGTTCAAGCCGCGAACGACGAGCTCCTGACCAATTCGCCTCGGCGAGCGTCTAAGCCCTCAGCGCTTGCGCGATATAATCCGCGCAGGTCAGCATTCTGGTGAGGAGGGCCGGTTCGGGGCGCCTCCTCTGTCACAGTGAGGGGAGGCCCATGACACTGCGTAGTTTCGTCCTGTCTTTCGCGATCATCGCGGCGCTCGTTGCGCCTTCGTCAGCTCAGGCGCCGGCGCCAACACAGCTCCGGACGCCGGACGTCATCTTCGTTCCGACGCCTCAGGAAGTAGTCGACGCGATGCTCAAGATGGCCAAAGTGTCTGCCAGTGACGTGGTATACGACCTCGGATCTGGCGACGGACGTACGCCGATTACCGCCGCCAAGACCTACGGTGCGCGCGGTGTCGGGATCGACATCGATCCCCAGCGCATCAAGGAAGCGACGGCAAACCTGTCCGCCGCAGGCGTCGGCGACAAAGTGCGCTTCCTCAACCAGGATCTCTTCACGAGCAACATCAGCGAGGCAACAGTCGTGACGCTGTACCTCCTGCCATCGCTGAACCTGAAGCTCCTGCCGAAGCTCAACGCCGAACTGAAGCCCGGCACCCGGGTCGTGTCCCACGCCTTCGACATGGGCGACATCAAGCCGCAGCAGACGCAGAACGTGAACGGCCGCACCATCTACATGTGGACTGTTCCGATCAAGTAGCTTTCTCTCGGGAACGGGCGTCGCGCCCGTTCCCGATCATCTGCGCGATCCTTCCTCACCCGCCGAGGTTTCGCGCTTCACCAGCTCCGCATGCGACGTGGTCGGCTGGATTAGCTCATGAGTGCGCCAGAAACAGCTCGGAGCGGACGACGACAGTATCTTGACTGGCTCCGCGGTGTCGCGGTGCTGGTCATGATTCTTGGGCACGGCGTTGACTCCTGGACGCTCGATGCCGAGCGTGCGGGAGCCGGCTATCGCCGAAGTTTGCTCGTCAGCGGAATGGCCGGTGCTCCGGTCTTTCTCTTCCTGGCAGGCATTGCCCTGTCGCTGGCGGCTGGTGCTCGCACTCGCGGCGGTCGTACGGCCGCGGAGGTTGCCGCGCTTGCGCGAACGCGTGGCTGGCAAGTGTTCGGCCTCGCGCTTCTCTTCCGGCTGCAGTCCTGGGTCATCGGCGGCGGCGATCCTCAGCGGATGCTCAAAGTCGATATTCTGAACGTCATGGGATTGTCGATGCTGGGTGCTGCTGTCCTCTGGCAAATGGGAAGATCGACGTCATCGCGCGCGCTGTTGCTGTCGATCGCTGCCGTCTGCACGGCGATGGTGACGCCTCTGGTGCGCGCGGCAGGTGCGCTCGATCCGCTTCCAGATTTTGTGGAGGCCTATCTGCGTCCAGCCCCCGGAGCCTCCTTCTCGCTCTTCCCGTGGGCCGGCTTTCTGTTTGCCGGCTGCGCGGCGGGACTATGGCTCGATGTCGCGCGGACGCACGAACGTGAACGGACTGCGACCCGGGCACTTGCCGCTCTTGGCGCCGCGCTCGCGCTGGGAGGTTATGCCGCATCGTTCCTCCCGCCGATTTATGCGCAGTCGAGTTTCTGGGGCAGCTCGCCGACGTTCTTCTTTGTGCGCCTCGGAGTCGTGCTGTGCCTGCTCTCGATCGCCCATGCGTGGCTCGGTGCCTCCAGTGGCCGCTCGCGGCTTGCGGAGCTGGGCAGGTCGTCGCTGTTCGTCTACTGGGTGCACGTCGAGCTGGCGTACGGCGTGGTCAGCATCCCTCTCCACGGCAACCTGTCCATCGAGCTGGCGCTCCTCGGAGTCATTCTGTTGAGCCTGCTGATGTATGCCCTGGTGCAGGCCAAGGCACGCCTGATCGACTACGGCGCCCCCTCGTGGTGGCGTTCTCCAGCCCCTCCAGGCCACCCGGCAGGCTGACCCTGGCCCTGGGTGCATCCGGGCGGCCGAAAAAACGTGGCCGTGGTGTGCACGTCACGTAACTCCTGTCCTCACAGTATGATAGCGTCATGCGACGGCGCCGGACGGCGAAAAATGGCAAGAAACGGGCCGAATAACGGTTGAGCAGAGGTGCCGCAGATCGCTAGAATTTGCCTCTTCCGGGGTATATCCGGTCGGCAATACCCAGGAGAGGACAACTCATGATTAACGTCGCGGCGATCCGGATGCAGCAGTTCGGGGTGCAGTTCTACCAGGCCTCGCTGACTGCCGAAGACATCGACAAGCTGGTCCGCTTCGAGGTCCTGAACTACGGCGAGTCCGGGCAGCCGGCGGTGCGTGGTGGAAAGAAGAAAGTCCCATCAAAGGTCAATTGGGACCTTCTGGAGCGACGCATCGGCTCGAGCGAGAAGGCTTACCAGCGCCAGATCATCAGGCGAAAAATAGACGAACTCGTTCAGTACTACGAGCAATGCCGTCAGGCTCGGGATCTGCCATCCATCCCAGGCGCGGTGATCATCTCCTGCGACGAGAAGCTGACATTCGAAGCGATCGAGCCCGGTGTGGCGGTCGGGCGACTCAAGGTCCCTGAGCGCGAAGGAATCCTCCGGGCGATCGACGGTCAGCACCGGCTGCTGGCGCTGCACGCCGACATCGACAATTTGCGAGGGCAGTCGTTCTCCGTTCCGGCCATCATTTTCGATCGTCTCCCCGAAGACCACGTCGTTCAGATGTTTGTGACGATCAACGCGAAGCACACTCGGTTGAATGCGTCGCATCTGGTCAGCTTGTCGGGTCGCCAGCTCTATCGAGACGACGCGCTCGCCGCGGCGCACGACGTGGTGCGGGCACTCAACGATCGCGAGGACTCGCCGCTGCACGGGGAGATCAAGCTGCTCGGCGTGGGTCGCGGGCGTGTGGCACAGGCGCCAATCGCCCAGGAACTGAAGAGGCTTTTCGCGAGCGATGCCTTTGGCGGTCCCCGCAAGTCCGCTGACTTCAGGGAAGACTCAAAGCGCTTCTTCGTCAACTACTTCAAACAGGTTTCGGTGGTGTTTGGCGCCGCCTGGAACGGCCGCAAGTACAGCGTCCGGTCTGCGACGGCGCTGCGCGCTTTTATTCGAGTGGCGCCAGATGTCGTCCGGCGACTGGATCAGGAGCACGCCGACAGAGGCGACTTCAGGGCGATTGGCCGAGCCATCGCGCCCTGGGGACGACGGATCGGCGATCTGCGTTTTGAGACGGATGGTGCGTGGAAGCGCACGGGCACGACCGTCGAATCGCTGGCCCGCGAGCTCAAGCTTGCGCTGGAGTATCCAGAAGGCGCCAGCGTCTAGACAAAAAAACAGGAGGGACGCCCGAAGGCGTTCCCCCCTGAAGTGCCGACTTGGCTCCCCCCAGCGTTTGCGGCTTTTTACCGCAAACCACAAGCCGACGCCCCGTTGAATCGCAACGCGCGTGCCATACGAAATTCCCCGCAGTTTCGATAGGTTCTGATTACCGCTACGTAACTTTGCTTGCAGTAATGAGGCAGGAATTACATTGAGCGTCGTTCCCGTGTTGGTTCGGGTAGACCTGAATGCGGACGTCGGAGAGTCGGCTGCTGGAAGTGCCTCACACCCGGACCTGGGGATCTTCCCGCACATTACCTCGGCGAACATCGCCTGCGGGTTCCACGCCGGAGACCCCGGGGTCATGCGGGCCACGGTGGAGCTTGCGCGCGAGCACGGTGTCGCCGTGGGGGCCCATCCTGGTTTTCCAGATCCCGAGGGCTTCGGCCGCCGCGAGCTTCAGTTCTCGCCGGCGGACGTCGAGTATTTCGTGGCCCACCAGGTGGGCGCCCTCGCCGGGATCGCCGCGGGACTGGGCGTCCGCCTGCAGCACGTGAAGCCGCACGGCGCGCTCTTCAACATGGCCGTCCGGGACGCCGCGCTGGCCGATGCCATCGCCAAAGCGGCTGCCTCTATCGACCGAACGCTGATTCTGTTCGGCCTGCCTGGTTCGGAAATTCTGGCGGCGGGCAGGCGCGCCGGTCTTCGCACGGCGGCTGAGGGCTTCGCCGACCGAGCCTACACGCCTGACGGCACACTCGTGCCCCGATCTCAAGCCGGGTCCGTGATTCACGACCCGGAAGTCGTGGTCCGGCGCGGAGTGCGCATGGTGCTCGATCGGACGGTCGAGGCCGTTGACGGTTCGGTTGTGACGCTGACGATTGACAGTCTCTGCGTCCACGGCGACACGCCTGGTGCCGCCGGGCTCGCGTCACGCCTGCGGGACGCGCTCGTCATGGAAGGCGTTGAGGTTAAGGCTGTTGGCCGCTCTTAGCTTCTTCGACTAACGTCCGCCGGAGCACCTTGCCGACCATCGTCTTCGGCAGATCCTTTCGAAACGACACGCGCGCGGGCACTTTGTAGGGCGCGAGCCGTTCGCGACAGTGCGTCTTGAGGGCATCCTCCGACGCGTCGTGCCCAGCTCGCGCGACAATCCAGGCCCAGGGCACCTCGCCCTTCACATCGTCCGGCATGCCGGCGACGCTGACCTCCATGACCGCCGGGTGCGACGCGAGAACCTCCTCGATTTCGCGCGGCCACACCTGGAAGCCGCTGGTCTTCAACATGTCCTTCTTGCGATCGACCAGAAAGAGATAACCCTCATCGTCCATGTAGGCCAGGTCCCCCGTGTGGAGCCATGGGCCGCCCTCTCCGTGGAGACGCAGCGCAGCCTTGGTCTCCTCCGGGTTGTTCCAGTAGCCCGCCATGAGCTGGGGCGCTCGCAGGATGAGCTCTCCGACTTCACCCAGAGACACCTCACGCTCGCCATGCTCCGCATCGACGATCCGCACATCGACGTCAGGCAGGGGGAGCCCGATCGAGCCGAGCTTGTTGTGCCCCTTCACCGGATTCAGACAACACGCCATCATGGCCTCGGTGAGCGAGTAACCCTCCACAAGCTGTGAACCTGTGGCCTCTTCGAATCGGCGCTTGGTCTCCGCCATCAACGCCGAGGCGCCCGAAAAGCAGAGCCGGATCGACCGAAGGTCAACCTTGCCGGCGCGCACCTCTGGATGGTTCAGGATCGCAGCGTAGAGCGTCGGGATGCCGTTGAAGAACGCCGGCCTGACCTGCTTGATCGTCTTGAGCAGGTCGTCGAGATCACGGGGATTGGGGATGAGCGACAGCGGCGCCGGAGCCATCAGCGCGAGAGGCTGCACGCCAACGTTCCCGTAGACGTGAAAGAGCGGGAGCGGCAGCATGATCGGGTCGATCCAAGGCCGGAGGGCCGGACGGGTCCATTCGCATAGCTGTTGTCCGGCGGCGACATAGTGCCGGTGAAGACCAAGAACACCCTTCGGCGTTCCGGTGGTTCCCCCGCTGGAGAGGACGACGGCGTGATCATCGGGGCTCACCTTTACGTCGGGACGCGGCGACGCGTGATGAGCGCGCAACAGATCCTGAAGCCAGACGTCGTCATCAGTAAGCGATATCCGGTGTCCTCCCTTCTTCTCCTTGAAGAGCGTGAACAACACGCGCAAGGCCGGGGGCAGGTACTCCTTGATAGACGTCGCGATCACACGTCGAACCGCCGTCCGTCTCTGGACGCTCTTGACGCGCTGGTAGAGGAGCGTGAGTGTCACCGCGAGCGACGCGCCCGAGGACGCGAGCGCGAGCTCCAGCTCCCGCTCGCTGTACGTCGGGTTCAACACCACTACCGTCCCGCCCGCTTTCCACGCCCCGAACTCTGCAACGAGAAACTGCGGGCAGTTTGGAAGGAGCAGCGCGACGCGATCGCCGCGCTTGATCCCGAGCTCGACGAACGCGGCCGCGCAGGCGTTGCTCAGCGATTCGAGCGTTTGGTACGACATCGACGTCCCCTTGAACAGGAGCGCCGGCTTGTGGCCATGGTTCTGTGCGAGATCGGAGAGGTAGTCGAGAAGGGTCTTATCCGGGTACGGCGCGACACTCTTGGCAACGCCGACGTCGTAGCGTGCGAACCAGGATGACACGGACGAGATTCTACTCGTTCGGTCCGAACGCTACCCCAGGAGCATCAACAAGAGCGCCTTCTGCGTGTGGAGCCGATTCTCCGCCTGGTCAAAGATGACCGATGTGGCGGCCTCGACGACCTCCGCAGTGACCTCTTCACCCCGGTGGGCGGGAAGACAGTGCATGAACAGGGCTCCCGGTGCGGCCTGTGCCATGAGCGCGCTGTTCACCTGAAACGAACGGAAGACGCGACGCCGCTTGGCCCCCTCGACCTCCTGCCCCATGGACGTCCATACGTCGGTGTAGATGGCGTCTACGCCGCTCACGGCTTCCCGTGGATCCACGAAGGTCTTTATCGTTGCGCCATCACGTGCGCCGCGAGCTGATTCCTCCACGACGCGTGCTGGTACCTCATAGCCACGGGGCGCCGCCAGATGTACGGAGATTCCCAGGCGCGGGGCCGCATGCGCAAGTGACGTCGCGACATTGTTGCCATCGCCGACATACGCGACCGTTCGGCCCTGACACCGTCCCCAGTGTTCACGCATGGTGAGCACGTCAGCGAGCGCCTGACAGGGATGTTCCTGATCGCTGAGAGCGTTGATGACGTGCAATCGGGGTGCGGCTGACGCGAACGCCATGACCTTGTCGTGCGCGTAGGTCCGAATCACGAGCGCCGGGACCCATCGTTCGAGATTTCGCGCGACGTCCTCGAGTGGCTCACGCGCACCATCGGCGAATTGAGCAGGGACGTCCAGCGAGTGTCCTCCGAGCTCGTGAACGGCGATCTCGAAAGTGGAGCGCGTACGGAGCGATGGCTTCTCGAACAGCATGCCGACGTGGCGCCCTTTGAGCGCCTGAGCGGTAGGCGCCCGAAGCGCGAGGTGTCTGTCGGCTTTCACCTGAGCCGAAAGATCCAACAGCTTGTGGAAATCGCTGTCGGAGAGGTCGAGGATGGAGAGAAAGTCTTTTGCCGGCGTCGCCGGCGGCGCCGGCGCGGTCACGTCCGATACTCTCCGTTGATCCGAACGTACTCAGCGCTCAGATCGCAGGTCCAGATCGTCGCGGAGGCTCCGCCGCCTGAACCCAGGTTCATGTCGATTTGAACCTCAGTTCCCTTCATGTGCTCGGCTACCAGGGGCGCCGCTTCATCATGGGGCAGACCCTTTTCGAACATGAGGATGCCACCCACGTGAACCGTGGCGCGGGACACATCGAAGGGAACACCTGCTCGGCCCGATGCCGCCAGAATCCGGCCCCAGTTGGGATCGGCCCCGTGCACGGCCGTTTTCACGAGCAAGGAATTGGCAATCGTGCGAGCCACCTGACGGGCCGCATCGACAGTTGCGGCATCGGCAACGGTCACGGCGATCAGTTTTGTCGCGCCCTCACCGCCTCGCACGATTCCGAGTGCAAGCTCTTTGGAGACGGTGAGCAGCCCTTCGAGCAGCGCGGGATAGCTCGCGTCGTCGATGACCACGCCGCTCGCTCCCGATGCCATCGCGAACAGCACGTCGTTGGTCGAGCATTCACCGTCAACCGTAATCGCATTGAAGGTGTCGCGCGCCGACTCCTGGAGCGCGCGTCGAAGAAGCGAAGGGGACACCTTTGCGTCGGTCGTCAGGAAACCGAGCATCGTCGCCATGTTCGGCTCGATCATTCCCGAGCCCTTCGCCATGCCTCCAACAGTGAACGTGCCGCCGGGCGTCTCGACCAGGACCGCGCATTCCTTGGGAAACGGATCGGTCGTCATGATCGCGCGGGCAGCATCGCTGCCGCCTCCACGCGTCATCGCGGCGGTTGCAGCACGTATGCCGGCGACAACTCGATCGATCTTCAACCCGACACCGATGACCCCGGTGCTGGCGACGAGTACCTGGTCAGGAGTGCAGCCCACCGCGCTGGCAGTTTCTTCCGCCATGCGCCGGGCGTGCTCCATGCCTGAGTCGCCGGTGCAGGCGTTGGCGCATCCGCTGTTCACGACGACGGCCTTCGCGATGCCGTGGCTCTGCTCGATGTGCTTCTTCGACACCAGGACCGGCGCTGCTTGAGCGAGGTTGGTGGTGAAGAGCGCGGCAGCTGATGCCGGTGTGTCGGCCGTCAGCACCGCGAGATCCAAGGCCGAGGGAGATGCCTTGATGCCACAGTGCACGCCGGCTGTCTTGAAACCCGCCGGCGCCGTGATACCCCCGGTGGTCGGAGTAACGGTGCTCTTTCCTGTTGCCTGTTTCGATTCGGTGCTAGCCATGCACGGACACCCGGGTGAGGTTGTTTCGTCGCGCTCGGCCCAGCTCCTGAAGAACGGCGTACTGGCCGCAACGCCGGAACTGTGGACACGCATGGCAGTCCGTCATGATCTTTTCGGGCAGCCATACATGCGGCACGATCGAGAAGCCGTGGCGGACAAAGAACGACGGTGTGTGCGTGAACGCGCACAGCTTCTTGAATCCATCCGTCGTCGCCCGATCAATCAGTTCGGCGACGAGATCCGAGCCGAGCCCGAGGCTCCGTGCGTCTCGGTGCACGACCAGCGAACGCACCTCAGCGATGTCGCGGCTGAGCGGAGCCAGCTCGGCACAGGCGACGATCCGGTCGTCACGGACAGCCAGCAGGAAACGGTGCGCACGAAACGCGATCTCATCGCGATCGCGCGGCAGGAGACGTCCCTCTGCCAGATGCTCCATGATGAGTGCGTGAATCGCGGACGCATCGCTCGCGGAGGCGGTACGGAGACACGTGCGTTCCTCCGCCGTGTGTGACGATCGCTCAATGGTCGGAGTGGCGACTGCTGCGATGCTCATGCCTTCACCTCCTGGCGGACGGCTGAGAACACTCCATCGAGGATCTCGACGGCGCGGTCGATTTCGCTGACTTCAGTTACCAGCGGCGGCAGCAAACGGACGACTCTCTCGTCCGTCCTGTTCACCAGCAGGCCTCGCTCGCGAGCCCCGTCAATGATCGGTGCTGCGTCCACGTCCAGCTGCAGGCCGCGCATGAGTCCAGCGCCACGAACCTCGACGATGATCTGATGCTGGAGCTGGAGCGCCCGAAGCCGACGCTCGAGGTGTGCGCCGACCGACTTCACGTGGTCGATCAGCCCGTTCGTCAACTGCTCGAGCACGAAGGCGGCGGCCCTGGTACCGAGCAGGTTGCCTCCGTACGTGCTGCCGTGATCTCCGGCCGAGATGGTTTGCGCAATGTTCTCGGAGACCAGTGCCGCTCCAATCGGTATTCCGCCACCGAGAGCCTTGCCGACCGAGATGAGGTCGGGCCGGAGTCCGAGGACCTTCGAGTAGAAGGGATAACCGGTGCGGCCGAGTCCGGTCTGCACTTCGTCAGCGATGTACAGCGCACCGGTTCGAGCACAGGCTTCGTTGATGGCCGCGGCAAACTCGGGCGTCATCGGGCGAACGCCGCCTTCGCCGATGATCGGTTCGGCAATGACGGCCGCAGTCTTCGAGGTCACAGCCCGGGCGAGGTCCTCGGGTTTCGACGGATCAACGAAGGTGACCGGTCCGATGAGCGGGCCGAACGGTTCACGATAGTGATGGGTCACCGAGAGCGCACCCATCGTGCGGCCTGAAAACGCCCCCTCAACGGCGACGAACCCGAGTCGGTCCCGTTCCCCTTTGGTGTACCAGAAGCGGCGTGCGAACTTCAGGCACGCCTCGACGGCTTCTGCACCGCTGTTGCAGAAGAAGACTCGTGGCAGACCCGAGAGTTCCGCGAGCCGCGACGCGGCGTCCGCCTGAAACGGGTGGTAGTACAGATTCGACGTGTGGATGAGCGTCGCTGCCTGATCCGCGATGACGGCAGTCAGGCCAGGGTGTGCGTGTCCGAGCGCCGCTACTCCGACTCCTGTGACGAAGTCGAGATACTCACGTCCGTCCACATCGTAGAGATAGACGCCGCGCCCCCGCACAAACGCCACCGGCTGACGCTTGTATGTCTGGACGATGTGTCTGGACTCGCGCTCTCGAATGTCGTTCAACGTTACGTTCATCACACCACCTGCGTGCAGCCGGCCAGAGAAGCCTTTGCGTCAGCCATCGTGTCGAAACGAGCCTGGCGGCCGTTGGCGATCACCACATCACCAACGCCCTGACGGACGGCGGCCCGGCACGCCTCGAGTTTGGCCACCATGCCCTTGTTCGCCGTGCCCGCCTTGATCAGTTTCGCGGCAGCGGACGACGAGAGTCGTTCGATGGTCATGCCGCTGGCATCCAGAACGCCCGACGTCCCCCCCGCAATGATCAGGCGCCTGGCACGAAGCCGGATCGCCAGGTCAGATGCCAGCGTATCGGCATTGATGTTCAGCAGCTGTCCGGTGCTTGTGGCGCCTACGCACGCGACGACCGGCGTATAGCCACGAGCCAGCAAATCCGTCAGTAGCCTCGGAGCGCCGCCCTTGGCCGGCACGCCAACCAGTCCCAGATCTACTCGCGGTCCAGCCACGCTCACGATCGGCTGAGATCGCTTCATCGTCGCGACATCGGCATCTGCGGCTGTAAGACCAACCGGACGCGAGCCGACGGCTCTGAGTGCGGCCACGAGTCGCGTGTTGATAGCACCCGCGACGACGGAGACCACAGCGTCGAGCGTGGGACCGTCGGTCACGCGCAGGCCGTCAACCTGGACCTTGGGGATGCCAGCGGCCGCCAGAGCGGCGTCAATCTCCCGGCCACCTCCGTGGACGACCACTAACGCCACGTGCTTCGAGAGCGACGCGATGCCCCGGGCCATTCGCTGAAGATCCGCCGGTTGCTCGAGGAGTTCCCCCCCGAGCTTGAGGACCATCCGCCGCTTCACAGCAGGCCCGTGCGCTCATCGAGATCGAGCAGGATGTTGAGGTTCTGGACTGCCTGACCCGCGGCGCCCTTGACGAGGTTGTCCAGCACCACCACCATCACCAGCCGGGCGCCGGCTTCATCCACTCGCCACCCGATGTCGCAGAAGTTCGTGTGCGCGACGTGTTTGATCTCGGGCAGTTCGTTTCCCGTCAGCCGAACAAACGGTGCTGACGCGTACGCGCGTTGCATGGCTTCAGTCACCTGGGCCTCGGTCGTCCCCGGCTTGAGCGAGACGTAAATCGTTTCGAGAATGCCCCGATCGAGGGGAACCAGGTGCGGCACGAACGTCACCCTGGCGCCGAGCTCCTGCTCGATTTCGGCAGTGTGGCGGTGGGAGAAGATCCCATAGGCCGCCACGCTTCCGTGGTTCTCGCAGAAATGCGTCCTGTCGCTCGGAGCTTTGCCGGCACCGGAGATCCCGGACTTGGCGTCCACGACGATACTGCCCTCGAGGAGCCCCGCTTCGGTCAACGGTTCAAGGGCCAGCAAGGCTGCCGTTGGATAGCACCCGGGGCACGACACGAGCCTGGCCTCGCGAATTGTCGCCGCATGGCGCTCGGGAAGCGCATAGACCACACCCGGGGGCAGGGACGCCGTTGCTGGATACCAGCGCTGCCGGTCCGCGTCGTTCCGGATGCGGAAGGCGCCAGAGAGGTCGATCACGCGGACGCCACGCTGGACAAGGGCCGAGCCGACCTCAGCCGATGCCGCTTCCGGAAGCGCGAGGAACACAATGTCCGCGTTGGACACCAGTTGATCGACATTGAGGGCGGTCACCGTCCCGTCCCACACACGGCGCAGCGCCGGCAGTGGTCGCGGTGCGCTCGTCGCGCCCGAGGACATGGCGTCCGTCAGGACGACCTGCGGATGCCGGGCGAGCAGGCGCACGAGCTCCTGCCCCGCATAGCCGGTCGCACCGGCCACGGCGACACGGGTCCGCCCGGCGGGGGCGGAAGGATTCGACTGAGCAGCGACACCAGGAGCAGTAGTGACCATTGGCTTCAGCGGGAAAAGAATATTTATACATTTTGATGTATAAACAGTCAAGGCCTGATGTATTCTTTGTGGCTGGACTCACTGACACATCCATGAAGACGCGACGCCAGTCGGCGATCCTCGACACGGTGCAGCGGCAGCCCGTGCGCAGCCAGGAGCAGCTCCGGCGCCTCCTCAAGGCAGCGGGATTCGACGTCACGCAGGCGACGCTCTCTCGTGACGTCCGGGAGCTGGGCCTGGTCAAGGGGGGCCTCGATGCCGCCTACCAGGTGAACGGGGCTGGTGCGAACGGCCACACGGCACGGCCGGTCCTGCACCGCGCGGTCGCCGATCACCTGACGCGCGTGGATCGTGTCCAGCAGCTCGTGGTGTTGCGGACCGGGCCGGGTCAGGCACAGATGCTCGGTGTGGCGCTCGACGGGGCCCGCCTCCCGGAGATCGTCGGCACGATCGCCGGCGACGACACGATTCTGGTCATCACGCCGGATACGCGTCGTGCCAAAGCGTTCGTCAAGAGCCTCGAAGTGCTCTCGAGGCCATGACGCCGCCGATTGTCCTGGCATATGCAGGCGAGAGCAATATCGCAGACGCTGCTCGACGCCTGACCTCGACCGGGGCAGACGTCGTTACGCTGACCCTTGACCTCGGGCAGCGGTACGACCTTGAAGAGATCCGCGATCGTGCGCTGGCTGCCGGCGCAGTTCGCGCACATGTACTCGACACGTACGAAGAGTTTGTCCGTGATTTCCTGCTTCCGGCGCTCCACGCCGGAGTGCCGCAGCCAGGCTGGAGTGTGTTCGTCTCTGCCCTGGCTCAGGCGCTGCTAGCCCGGAAGCTGGTGGAGATTGCAGCGATCGAGGGCACCCGCTCCGTTGCTCATATCGAGTTCGGGGATGCGGGCCAACTCGACACCAATCTGAAGGCCCTCGATGGCACAATCACCGTGTTGGCTCTGTCTCCTGGAAACACGGAGGCTGCGGATATCGCTCGTGCGACTATCTGGGGCGATCCCGAAGGCACGTCATCACGCTCTCTGAAGACACTCGACACGCCTGCGTCTGTCGATGTGTCATTCGAACGTGGTGTGCCGGTCGCGATCAATGGAGTCCCGATGGTGCTCGTCGAGCTTGTCGAGAGCCTTTCGATCATTGGCGAGAAAAATGGGGCCGCGGCGATTCTCGATACGGCCCTTCGGGCTCTCGAAACGGCGAGGGTGTCGCCGGAACTGATTCGTATGAGAAGTGATCAGGCACGGGCATATGCGGAACTGGTGTTCGGGGGACGATGGTTCACTGAAGCCAGGACCGAGCTCGCCGGCCTCAACGCCAAGGTGCAAGAGATGGTGACGGGAACGGTTCGTGTGAGATTGTTCGACGGACGACTCCTGTCGTCCTCGGTGCTCGAAGACGCGACGGTGTCACGCTCATGACGCTCTGGTCTGGCCGGTTCGAGGACGCGCCGGATCCGGCGGCATTCGGCTTTGGAATCTCATTCGGCTTCGATCGCGCACTGTTCGAAGACGACGTGACGGGGAGCATCGCGTGGGCCGAGGCTCTTGGTGCAGCGTCGATCCTGAGCGAGCCCGACACGCGGGCCATCGTCTCGGGGTTGCACGCCATCCTCGACGAAGGCCGGCGAAATCCTGCCTTCGTGGACGGAGACGATGAGGACGTCCACAGTTTCGTCGAGCGGAAGCTGATCGAGCGCATCGGCGACGCCGGTCGGCGGCTGCACACCGGCCGATCGCGGAACGAACAGGTCTCTCTCGACATGCGGCTGTATCTGCGGCGTCGAGTTCCCGTGCTGCAGAACGCCATCGCCACGCTCGTGAACGCCTGTGCCGACCAGGCGGAACGCGCTGGCGACGCGTTGATGCCGTCGTATACACATCTCAGGCGCGCGCAGCCGGTTCTCGTCGCTCACTTTTTTCTCGCGCACGCGGCGGCGCTGCGCCGGGATCATGCCCGCCTCGCGGCTACCGCTGCCGAGGCCGACGCGCTGACGCTGGGATCTGGCGCGATCGCCGGCACAAGCTATGCCGTGGACACCGCGCAGCTGGCGCGCGCCCTCGGGTTCTCGCGCGTGGTGCTCAACAGCATGGACGCCTCGTCCGATCGCGACTTCGTCGCGTCTTTTCTGTTTGCGTCGTCGCTCGCGATGGTGCACCTCAGCCGCGTGGCGGAGGACTTCATCATCTTTACGGGTGAAGAGTACGGGTTCTTCGAGCTGGCGGATGCTTCGGCGACCGGCAGCAGCATGATGCCGCAGAAGAAGAATCCCGATCCGCTCGAGCTCGTGCGAGGAAAGACCGGTCGAGCCATCGGTCGTATCACTGGCTGGCTCGCCTCAATGAAGGGTTTGCCGAGCGGGTACAACAAGGACCTCCAGGAAGACAAGGAAGCGGTGTTCGACTCCGAAACCACCCTTCTGGCCTCCCTTGCCGCCACGCACGCGGTCGTGTCCCGACTGTCACTCAATAAGGAGCGCACAGCGCGTGCCGCGTCGGGCCTGCTGCTGGCGACGGACGTGGCGGACTATCTGGTCGCCCGTGGCCTGCCCTTCAGGAGCGCACACGAAGTGGTTGCGGCCATGGTCAGACGGTTGCTCGCCGAGGGTCGGGACTTCAGTTCGTTGTCGCTGGGCGAGTGGCGCGAGGCCAGCGAGATGTTCGGAGAGGACGCGCCGACGGCCATCACCGCGCTAGCCTCGGTACAGGGTCGCCGGACGCCGCAGTCCACGAACCCGACCGCCGTTCACGAGGCGCTTGCAGAATGCCGGACCTGGCTCGCTGGAGTCGTCGCGGCCGCAGCAAGGTGAGAATTCCAGAATTGACTTGGGGATTTTTGAGTCGATTTGTTAGACTTCCACGACCTATATCCTTTCTCATCCCACCTGAAAGGAACGGCTCCGGGGGAGTTTAATGCAGCAACGCCGGCTTCGGCTCGGTGACATTCTGGACGATTACTGCCCGCGTGAACGCCGCATCACCAACCACACCGTGGTGGCCATGGTCGAAGATGAGGTCAAGCAGACACGCTGCACCGCCTGCGAGGCGGACCATGAATTCAAGGGGGCACGTGTTCCGCCGCAACGCCGAAAGCGCCCCGAAGGTGGATCCGGTGAGCCTGTGGAAAGCACGCTGCGTCCGAAACTGAGTTCCGAGCCCGTCGAACCGATCGATGACAGCCCTGAAGCCCCGCTCGCGGTCGCGACGTTCGAGTCGCCGGCCGAAGCGGAGGAGTCAGAACCGTTGCCTCTGGCTGCGGCCGAGCAGGGCGATGACGATGGCCCTGTTCATCGCCGATTGATTCGGGCCACCCTGCCACGACCCGACGGTCAGACCCCCGAGCGGAAGGCACCGGACTTCACGGTTCGACAGCCCGGAGGCCGCGGAGGCCGTGGCGAGGCAGACGGCAACCGGGGACAGCAACGCTTCGGTCACGGACGCCGCCCGGGTCGTCCCCAGGGAGACGGTCAGCCGCGATTCGGCGGACCTCGGCAGGGCGGCGA
>JABFSA010000074.1 GCA_013140775.1 Acidobacteriota bacterium
GGGTGCAGGTGAACCCGGGGGTCTTCCTGGGGCTCAATCCTTGCACGCTCAACGGTGTCTCGTATCCCGTCTGCACCACGGCCGCGAATCTGGACCGGAGACGCGTGCTGATTCTGGAGAATCCGGCGGTGGGACAGTTCTTCGGCCCGGTGGATCGGCACGACGACGTGGGTGAGCAGAGTTATGCGGGTCTCAAGCTGTCGGTCCAGCGCCGCGCAGCCAGCGGGGTGAGCCTCAGCGCGAACTACACGGTCTCCCGCTGCGAGGCCGACACCGGTTCGTCCTTCTCGTTTGCGCAGTTCAGCTCCGGCTACACCGATCCCAACAACCCGTCGTTCGATCGCGGCAATTGTACCCAGAGCCGCACGCAGATCGCCAACGTCTCGGTCGGGGCCGAGACGCCGCAGTTTTCCAATGCCGTCGCGCGAGCGGTGGCGTCTGGCTGGAGGGCCTCAGGTATTTTCAGCACGCGGTCGGGCAGTTGGTTGACCGTGACGACGACCACCGACGTCGCGGCGACCGGCATCGCGAATCAGCGGGTCAATCAGGTGCTCGAGGACCCGTATACGGCGGACAAGACGCTCAATGCCTACCTGAATCGCGCGGCGTTCGCGTTGCCGGCGTCGGGGACGCTGGGCGATCACAAGAATGGCAGCATCCAAGGCCCTGGATTCTGGAATGTCGATCTGGCGATCACCAGGCTCCTCCCCATTACCGGGCAGCAGACACTGGAACTTCGGATCGAAACATTCAACCTCTTCAACCATTTCAACTGGGGCAATCCCGTCACGAACTTCAATGCTGCAACGTTCGGCCGAGTCCTGAGTCAGGAGGGCGATCCGCGCATCATGCAGTTCGGCATCAAGTACGGGTTCTAGTGATCTCGCAGGCCAGTGCGGGCTGGGCGCGCCTTGCCCCGCGCTGGCTCTCATATCAGCAACAACCGGACGATCACGTTTCCAGAGGTGTCTCAATGAAAACGAAGTTCAGTGCCCTGATGGCCGTCGTGGGCCTTCTCTCCTCGGGGGGCGCGCTCCTCGCTCACCACTCGTTCAGCACCGAATACGACGGCGCCAAGACGTTCAACGTCAAGGGCAAGGTGTCGAAAGTTGAATGGACGAATCCGCACGTCCGTTTCTACGTCGATGTGGCCGACGCAAGCGGCAAGGTGATGACCTGGAACATGGAATTGGCGAGCCCGAGCGCGCTGGCGCGGAATGGCTGGACGAGCCGGACGCTGAAAGTGGGCGATCAGGTGTCCGTCGAAGGGTACGCGGCCAAAGTGGCTCCGGACCGGGGAAACGCGCGCTCGGTTGTGACAGCCGACGGGCGGTCGCTGTTTGGCGGCGCGGCCGATGACAGCGCGCCGGGCGGCAACTAGGCTCGTGCCTGCTTCTGATTAGATTGGTTGGGGAGGATACACGTGCGAAAGCTACTCGTTGCCGCTGGAGTCATTGGAATCGTTGGGCTGGGCGTCTCGCTGCTGGCGCAGTCGCCCGCGGCATCCGCTGCTCCGCAGGGTCGAGGTGGCGGAGCGGGGAACCCGTTGGGCCAAGTGGGCGCGCTGGGGCAGGAAGTAAAACGCCCGCCGTTGCCTACCGGTCCCGCGCCCAGACTGCCTGATGGCACCATCGATCTGAATGGTCTCTGGAACGGCGGTGGCTCGGGGGGATCGCAAATCGCACGAAGCCTTCTTCCCGGCGAGACGATGCAGTTGCTGCCGGCAGCGAAAGCACTGATGGACGTGCGCGCGCAGAACGAGGCCGACGATCCCCATCTGTGGTGCATGCCAATGGGCGTGCCTCGATCGACGCCGTATCCCTTCCGTTTCGTGCAGAACTACACGCACAAGGCGCCGACCCACATGTTCATCCTGCATGAGGGGAACATCCACAGCTACCGGCAGATCTTCATGGATGGGCGCAAGCACCCGGCAGAGATCGATCCGACCTGGTTCGGCCATTCCATCGGATGGTATGAGGGGAAGGACACGCTCGTCATCGACACGGTTGGCTTCAACGACAAGTTCTGGTTCGATCGGGCGGGCACCCCGCACACCGAGCAGCTCCACACGATCGAGAAGTGGACGCGGCCCGACATGGGACGGCTCGTCAACACCGTGACCATCGACGACCCCGGCGCGTTCGCCAAGCCATTTACGGTTTCCTTCCCTGCCAGGCTCAGCCCTCCCGGCGATGAGATCATGGAGTACATCTGCCAGGAGAACAATCAGTTCGGCGCGGCAATTGGCCAGTCGGGCCCGTCCAACAAGTAGCCGAGAGAGCCGGACAGTGGTGTCCCGGCTCCTCCGTGCTCCCAAGCAAGAAGTCCCTGCAGGAGCTCGGCCGTGGGCACTCGGAGTGCCCGACACATGGACCACGGAGACATCATGACAGTTGGTTCGAGGCGAGCATTTCTTGGCGCCACGGTGATCGCCGTGGTGTGTCTGATCGGCGCGGCGACCGCGGTCGGTCGGGCGCAGACAGGGCAGGATACCCCGGCGGTCACGGACAACACCTTCAAGAACATCATGCTGCTCAAGGGAATCCCCGTGGATACGTTCCTCGATGCGATGGGCATGTTCGCCAACGCGATGGGCAATGACTGCACGTATTGCCACGCGTCCGGGGCGGCCTTGGACCGAGACGCATTTGCCGTGGCGACCCCGAGGATTCAGCGTGCGCGGCAGATGATCGTGATGATGAACACGATCAACAAGACCTACTTCGCAGGGCAGCCTCGCGTGACCTGCTTCACCTGCCATGGAGGGAATCAGAGCCCGCGCAGCGATCCGAACATCGCGCTGCAGTACAGCACGCCTCCGGAGGATCCGAATGTCCGGGATTTCCCCACTGATCCAACGGCTTCGGCCGATCGGATTTTCGACCGCTACCTTCAGGCGGTCGGTGGTGCGGCGCGAGTGGCCGCGCTCGCCAGTTTCACGGCGAGGGGAACCTACGAGGGGTTCGATACGCTCTTCACGAAGGTTCCGGTCGATATCTTCGCGAAGGCTCCCTATCAATACGCCACGGTGGTGCACATGACCGCTGGAGACAGCGTGAGGGTCTACAACGGCAGCGGTGGATGGATGGCAGGACCCGACACGGCGGTTCCGCTACTGACCTTGACCAGCGGGAACCTTGACCGCGCACGGCTCGAGGCGCTCGTGGCGTTTCCGACCGGGCTCAAGCAGGCATTTCCTCAGTGGCGGGTTGGCCGCGCGGTCATGAACGACCAGGAGGTTCGGGTCGTTCAGGGGACTGAGAATGGCCAGCCGGTCCTGAACCTGTACTTCGATGAATCAGGAATCCTGGTTAGGTTGGTGCGCTGGACCCTGACACCCGTGGGATTCGTGCCGACGCAGATTGACTACTCGGATTTCCGTGAGGTCGCCGGTGTCAAGATTCCGTTTCGTCGGAAGGTCAGCCAGACCTACATGCAGATGACCGTCGAGCTGAGCGACGTGCAGCCCAACGCCAGGATCGACGCCGCACGATTCGCCAAGCCCGCGCCGGCCAAGCCGGCGGTGTAGTTTGTTCGACCAGCAGGACGAGTTCCGCGATCTGTGACATCCAGATGTGTCAGTGTCGCTCCATGCACGGGGCTGAACGGTTCGTGCGAGGGGGCGTAAGGGAGTGAGTGATATGTGTCGAGCGCACGTCGGTATCTGGGTTCTGCAGTGGACAGGCCGTGTCCCGCTCCTGCTGTTGCTGGTGTTGTCGATGAGCCAGCCAGTATTCGCGCAGGTGGACATCACGGGTTTGTGGCGGCCGATGCCTCGCAATCAGGATGGGAGCGGGATGACCGGCGATGCGGCCGGCGTGCCGCTCACGCCCGAAGGGCAGTGGAGAGGCCAGAGCTGGTCGCCGGAAGACTTCGACACCGCGGAGTGGGTCTGCCGCCCGCACGCCTTTGACTATTCGCTCGAGGGTCCGCTGACCGCGATGCGCATCTGGGCCGAGATGGATCGTCCCAGCCAACGTGTCATTTCGTACGGCGCGCACCTCAATCAGCAGGAACAGGAGACGACCATCTACATGGATGGTCGCCCACGGCCTCCGGCCAACGCGCTCCACACGTGGAGCGGGTTTTCCACCGGCGAGTGGGACGGCGACGTGCTCGTGGTGACGACGACCCACCTCAAGGAAACCTACATCCGGCGTTCGGGGCTGATGCGCAGCGACCAGGCCACGGTGCGCACCCGGTGGCGCCGGATGGGGAACTATCTGCAGGCCACGTCGATTCTGTATGACCCCGTCAACTTCGCGGAGCCGTATATGCGGACCGCGCTGATGTGGATCAACGATCCAGCGCTGGTCGAGTCCCCGTATCCGTGCGAAGAGGCGACCGAGACGGCCGTCCCCCGGGGCGACGTCGCGCATTTTCTGCCGGGCCAGAGCCCGTTGCCTGGCTTGAATCCGAACTTGGCGGATCGCTTCGGGACGCCGTACGAAGCGCGGCTGGGCGGGCCTGCCACGACGTATCCGGAGTACATCACGAGAATGAAGACCCTTCCTCGCCCGGCGACGACGGCTCCTGCCGGGGCCGCGGAGAACTAGCATGAGTCAACTGCAGCGCAAGTGCTCGCCCGGATCTCGGCTGACGTTGCTGTGGATACCAGCCATCGCGTGCCTGGCGATGCTTGGACTGACCGAACAAGTTTCCACGCAGGCCAACCAGAATCGTGCGAGCCGGATGTGGGCGCCTGCCCTGGCCGGAGCGGCCCCTGGTGAGATCCAGGTGCTGCCGGTTCAGGGCAACGTGCATGTCTTGATCGGGGCAGGCGGCAACATCACCGTGCAGGCAGGCGCCGACGGTGTCCTGATGGTGGATACCGGCAACGCGGCGATGAGCGCCAAGGTCATCGCGGCGATGCGGTCCATTTTGAGCCGCCCGCTTCGCTACATCGTCAACACGACGGACCGCGCGGAGCATACGGGCGGGAACTCGGCGATTGCGGATGTCGGCGAGACGATTCCGTTCCGCGAGCCCAATTACACGGCCGGTCCCCAGGGCGCTCTTGATGTCGGCCGGGCCTCCATCATCGCGTACTACACCGTGATGCACCGGATGTCGGCGCCGACCGGGAAAGCCGCGCCGATTCCCGAGTCCGGATGGCCAGACAACACGTACTCGATTGCCCAGAAACGGCTCTACTTCAACGACGAGCCCGTCGTCATCATGCACCTGACGGCGAACAGCGACGGCAACAGCATCGTGCTCTTCAGGAAGTCTGATGTCGTCAGTGCCGGCGATCTGCTGGATCTGACGGGTTACCCGGTCATCGACCTGGCGGGCGGGGGGACGATCGAGACCATGGTGAACTCACTGAACCGGCTGATTGACGTCGTCGTGCCGAGAGCGAACGCGGCTGGCGGCACCATGGTGATCCCAGGCCATGGTCGCATCGCGGATCACGCTGAAGTGGTCTACTATCGCGACATGATGACGATCGTGCGGGATCGAGTTCAAGATCTGATCAAGAAAGGGATGACCCTGGATCAGGTGAAGGCGGCCAGGCCCACCCGTGACTGGGACGCGCGGTACGGACGGGACACGGGCGACTGGACGACGAGCATGTTCGTAGAGGCTGTGTATCAAAGCCTCAAGAAGTAGGTTTGAAAGGAGACACTCTCATGGCACGCACTATCCTGCTGGTACTCGCCGGCATCACCCTTCTGACGGGCGCCGATCGGGTGTTCGCGCATCACTCGTTCTCGGCCACGTACGACTCGGCGAACAAGGTCGAGATCGAAGGGGTGGTGAAGGAGTTCGTCTGGCGCAATCCCCATTCATTCATGCGGATCGACGTGGTGGACAAGGGCGGGGAGACGAAGACCTGGGCGCTCGAATGGGGGTCGACCAACGATCTGACGCAGGCGCAGATCACGCGGACCACGCTCAAGCCCGGCGACAAGATCGTCGTCACGGGTGAACCCGCGCGCGATCAGTCGTCGCTGCGATTGCTCATCACCACCATCAATCGGCCGAGTGACGGATTTTCGTGGCGGGGAAGGGTCGAGTAAACATGCGTTCTCTGGGGCTCCCGCTGTGTGCGGTGCTGGTTCTGCTGGTCAGCGTCCCTGGTGACGCTGACGCCCAGGGGCGTGGGCGCGGCGCCGCCGGGCCGCCACAATCCGGGCGTGCCGCTGCCCCGAGAGATCTGACGGGGACGTGGGTGTCGGTGGTGACCGAGCACTGGCATTTGCGGATGCTCGTGCCGCCAAAGGGCGAGTTTGCGATGCTGCCCCTCAATCCAGAGGCGCGAAAGCTCGCCACGGCATGGGATCCGGCGAAGGAGCCTGCGGCCGAGCAGTGCCGATCCTACGGTGCGGCGGCCATCATGAGAGTGCCCGGTCGTGTCCACATCCAGTGGGCCGATGACAACACCCTGCAGATGGACATCGATTCAGGCACGCAGACGCGCATGCTGCGGTTTGGCGCGACACCGCCCCCCAATCAGCCGCTCGAATGGCAAGGATACTCGGTGGCGAACTGGGAAGCCCTTGGGGCGCGAGGACGAGGGGTGATGCCGACGCAGCTCAGGGTGAGAACGACCCGGATGCGGCCGGGGTACCTGCGCAAGAACGGCGTGCCCTACAGTGAGAACGCCACGCTCGAGGAATATTTCGATCGGTTCACTGAACCGAACGGCGACAACTGGATGGTGGTGACCACGATGGTCACCGATCCGAAGTACCTCACGCAGCCGTACGTCACGACCAACCACTTCAGGAAGATTCCGGACAAACAGGGATGGGATCCGACGCCGTGTCGGGCCGATCAGGCCCGCTGACGCCTACTTCCTGGCCAGGTAAGGGACCGACTTGTGCGCATAGTCATCGTTGCCCGTGTGACTGGATTGCCGCTGGCAGATGCGGGAGCCAGGCCTGCCCACACCGGTGAAGCCTGGAGAGTTGAGTTGAAGGAGACGATGGCATGAGACGCAAGATAGTGGCGCTGTCGATTGGTTTCGGGTTGCTGGGGGGAGTCGAGCAGGTGGTCGCACATCATTCGTTCGCGGCGACGTACGACTCCGGCAAGAAAGTCGAAATTGAAGGCGTCGTCAAGGAATTCGTGTGGCGCAACCCTCATTCGTTCATGAGAGTTGACGTCACGGACAAAGACGGGACGACGAAAACCTGGGCACTGGAGTGGGGGTCGGCGAGCCAGTTGGCGCAAGGACAAATCTCGAGAACGACGCTCAAACCTGGCGACCGTATCGTCGTCAGCGGCGAACCCGCGCGCGATCAGTCGTCCGCCCGCTTACTGATCCAGACGGTGAAGCGTCCCGCGGACGGATGGCAGTGGCAGGGCAGGGTGGAGTAGGTATGCACCGTCCCCGGATCCCGGCGTGGATGTGCAGCGGCTCAAGAGTGTCTTGCACAAGAAGGCTCCGAAAACTGTCAACAACGTGCTGACGGTGCTGAACGTGTTACTGAAGACTGCCGTTGCTTGGAACGCAATCGAGCGCGTTCCGTGCGCCATCAAGCTGTTGCGGGTCCCAAATTCACCTCGGAGCCTGCCGACTCAACCTGACCTTTCGCAAGGCGCTGTAGGCAGCTTCGAGACCTACACATCCAGCGGTCGCTCGGCGCGGGCCTGGTTGCGATGGGGCGCGCATCCTATGCGAACTGCTCTTGAACTGGTCTGTGAACGGTGAGGACTCCGGTTTCGACGCCGGCAACTACGTCAGTACGACCGCGAACGGTGTGAAACAGCGGCGGGAGTCGAACCAGAAAAACGGTGATTTCCTAACTAATTGACGGCGTGCGAGTTGTGGTCACAAGTCGTTGTCGCACTGTTGCTTACCACCACTGATCCAGTCCGCAACAGTCCTCACGAAACCCCCGAAATCCTCCTGGTTCGTGGAGAGATAGTGGAGGCGGCGGGAACGGCATGTTGGTGAACCCTGCGCCTCCAGCCGTCTCCAGACATCAGCGAGGCGGCGGGCCCAGTTCCTTGCGCCTCCATCGACTCCGCATTCCTAAAGCCCAGACCCCGGATCCGTTAGTGGTGGTGTGACGGCATCCCGACGATCTGGCTCTCACTGAACTTCGACTTCCGCATGACCGCTCCTGACCCGAAGCAGTCTACCTTTGGCTGTCAATCGATCGGGGAAGCTTACGGACCCACTCGCGATCTGCCTGCCAAGTGCATCTACGATCTTCCCGACGATGATCCACAGGAGGTGTTCCATATGCCTCCCGCGGCACAAACCAAACACAAGCTCGTCGATGTGGTCGGAGGGATCACATGGCCAAGAAGAAGCAGGGCCGTCCCCGCGTCGAATACCTGATCCGGTCAATCGAGGTCCGATCGGTCAACACGCACATGAGCCTTCGACCCGAGACCGACCACGGACCCGAGACGAAGGTTGTGGGTCAGTGCTGGATGCAGATCTCCGGGACATTCTACGGGCGCCAAATCATGACCGAGTTTCGGGACCTTGATGCGCTCCAGGAACAGGATGAACTTCAGGTACTTTTCGAGCGCCTGCTGGCTTGCCCACAGGAACTGAACCGGTAGCTGCGCCCTATACGCGAGTCTTGCCGCGATGTAGTCGGCGTCTGCAACGTCCCTGAACGACCTGAGCGCGAAGGAGTTCAGCTCACGGTCTTTCTTTGTCCACTTCTTCAGGGATGCCGGCGGGGTCGGTACCGTCAGTTGCTTTGCCATCCCTAGCATTATCTGGGGCAACAGGTACTTTGCTCAGGATCGACGGAAGGGGCACCTGGCGGGGACCTGGACTCCAGCCTATGCGGCACATGTGAAGACCAGCAACCTGCCGGGTGGTCGCTGCGGCGCAGCGCGCGATGATCTTCGGGCAGGATGCGCGGGGCGGTGCTATCTTCGTCGAGGCGATTCGCCGTGCCACCGGGCGTGAGTACCAGCGATGCCACAGGAGCCCAGGCCCGACACCAAGTAGCCAGGCGCGCCAGCCCTTCCCCCGCTCGAAACGACCAAGTGCCACATGTCGAACGAGTATCGCAACACGGCGCTGACGACGGAATCGAGCCCATGTCCTGGTCGCCTGCAGCCGCCAGTGTCTTCGTGGCAGCATCCGAAAGTTGCGACGTCGCGCGCCTCTGCGTCTTACAATCCCCACAAAGCTTGAGCGGCCTGCGCGCCATCGAAGCAGGGCGGGCGAGACAAGAATGATGAATACATCGACTCAGCCCGGCGTCCGGTTCTCATGGCAACCCTTCTACACCCAATTGGCGCGCACACTGGCGGGCTACGCAGACCGGCAGCAGGATCTGATCAACTTCCTTGACGGCCTCCGTGCGAAGGGCCTGCCGATCACACCGCTGCAGGACAAGGATGAAGTCGGCAAGCGGTTCCTGCTCCGGGAGATTGATCCCTTCACCTTCTACGGTGTTTTCAATCGAGGCATCACCAACGAGAACCGGGAAGGCATTGCGGAGGAGGTCAAGCGGTTTTTCGGCCTGCCGATCGAGGTCCCTCGTGACTTCACTGGCCTTCCGATTCTGAACAATCAGCAGTCGTGGTTCTTCTCGTACTCCGCGAAACGCCGTCCTGATGATGTTCCGGTTCTATGGCGCCTCTTTCAGATGGCGTTGGAGCCAGACCCGTTCACTGTCCCGGATTTCGGCCAGACGTTCGACCGGGCCCTGGACGTTCGCGGTGTCAACGTCAATTTGACGATGGGCCTGTTCTGGATCCGGCCTGAGTTGTTCATCAGCCTCGACAGCGTCATGAGGGCCTTCGCCTCTATTAAGTTGCCCCCTTCGGGCCTTCGATTTCGCAACTACCTTGAAATTCTTCAGGGCGTCAGGCGACGGTTTCCGATTCCGTTTACAGAGTTGTCGCACAAGGCCTGGTTGGCCGGGCAAGACGAATCCCCGACCAACGAGCGACTGACAACGCCGAACGGCCCCTCGTCCTTTGACTTGTCGATCGACTACTGGCTCGTCGGCGCCTATTGGGACGACCGAGAGCCGAAGGACCAGACCGACACGTTCGTCAAGGAAGGCATCTGGCAGAACGGATACCTGGACAAGTTCAACGAACTCGTAAACCAGATGAAGGTTGGTGATCGGATCGCGATCAAGGCGGCCTCGACACAACGGGACGGTCTACCCTTCGATGCGCGGGGTAAGACGGTGTCCCGCAACTTGATCAAGGCTACCGGCACGATAACCCGCAATCACGGCGACGGGCGCACCGTCGACGTGGAATGGGATCCGCTGCCGCCCGAGCCGAGGAGCTGGTACTTCTACACAGGGCGCGCCACGGTCTGGCGGCTTCGCAAGGACGACGACTTCGCACAGCGGTTGATACAGTTCGTGTTCCTGAATCAACCGCAGGACTACGAGTACTTCGCGGCCAAATGGTGGGATGAAGACGCAGGCGCGGTGCCCGAGGTGGAGGCCGACACCGCCGCGGACCCTGTGGCGCCCGCTCTCATTGAAGGAGGACCCGAGGCCCCGCCGTATTCGGTCGATACGGCGATCGACGAGGGGGTTTTCCTGTCCCGCGATGAGTTTGGCCAGGCCCTTGAACGCTTGGAGTCGAAACGCAACATCATCGTCGAAGGGCCGCCCGGTGTGGGAAAGACTTTCGTTGCGGAAAAACTCGCGTACGCTCTCATGGAGGCGGCTGATTGGCGCCGTGTGACCAAGGTTCAGTTTCATCCTTCGTATTCGTATGAAGACTTCGTTCGCGGCTTTCGACCGACGAACGTCGCGGCGCAGTTCGATCTTGTCGATGGGCCGTTCCTGCACGCCTGCCAGGCGGCGGCTGTCCAACCCGATCTTCGTCACGTGCTGATCATTGACGAGATCAATCGAGCCAACACGAGCCAAGTGTTCGGGGAATTGTTGATGCTCCTTGAGACCGACAAGCGGGACATGAAGCCCGGCATCACTCTTTTGTACCCACGGTCGAAGGCTGAGCGGTTTGCGGTGCCGCGCAATCTGTTTGTTATTGGCACGATGAACCGCGCAGATCGTTCCCTCGCGCTTGTGGACTATGCGCTTCGCCGCCGATTTGCGTTCATCGCCTTGTCGCCGCGTTTCGGCGACCCGGCGTTCCGCAAATGGCTCTCTGGAAGGGGCATGCCGGACGATCTCATCCAGCACGTGATCCATCGGATGAACGCGCTGAACGCAACGATCGAGGAAGACCGGCAGCTTGGGCGAGAGTACCAAATCGGCCACAGTTTCTTTTGCCCAAGAGGAGACGACTTCTCCGGGCTGACGGTGGAGTGGTACCGGCGGATTGTCGAGACGGAAATCATTCCTTTGCTTGAAGAGTACTGGTACGGCCTGCCGGAGAAGGTGGACTCGGCTTCCGCGGCGCTGCTTGCGGTCTGAACGCTGCATGCTTCCATCGGCAGGCGTCGTGGTTGATGCGGGAAAGATTCCAGTGAGAAACGCCTGGTATCTACTCCTATACGCATGGGACCTGGCGCAGTGGAAGGATCAGTGGAAATCGAGTGCCGAGAGCGCACCAAACCTGTTGGGCCTCCTCGCGCGCGTGCTAGTGGAGTGCACCTCCGATCTTCTGCGGCGGCAATTGTCGCGAGCGCATCAAGTTACGATCCGAGAGATCAACGGCATTCGCGGCCGCATCGATTTCGCAACCAGCTTAAAGAGGATGAGCTTCATCTCGGGACGGGCGGTGTGCGCGTTTCCTGAACTGACCGTGGATACGAACCGCAATCGGCTCATTCGGGCCACGCTCGATCGGCTCCTCACAGATGAGCGTGTTGAAGCCGGTTCGAGCCACGAGCATGTTCTGGCGTTGCGGCACGACATCCGGGCGATCCTGGGCAAGCTGGAAGGCGTGTCGCCCGTCCGTATCCGCGCGGCTGATTTCAACGCCATCCGGCTGGGCAGAAACGACGATTCCTATCGGTTGCCGTTGGAGTTGTGCCGCCTCATCAACAGATGTGAAATGCCAACCGAGGATCCCGGGGACCAACTGATGAGGGCCCTTGTGCGGGACGAGATCGTGTTCAGCAACTTGTTCGAACGATTCGTTCGGGCTTTCCTCAAGCAGGCGCTACCCGACGCCACCGTCACTAGCGAGACCCTATTGTGGCATGACGAGGTCGGATCACATTTCGCGCCAAGAATGCGAACCGATATCACGATCGAGCGCAAGATTCCTGACGCCCGGCTCGTGATCGATACGAAGTACTACGCGAAGACGCTGTCGAGTCGATACGACAGTGTGGAGAAGTTCCACTCGGCCCACCTCTATCAGCTGTATGCGTATCTTCGAACGCAGGAGCATCGAGGCGACAGCTTTCGGAACTGTCCCGGCGTCCTTCTCTACCCAACGACATCGTCGGCCATTGACGAGCGCATGCGAGTGCAGGGTCACGACATCCGAGTCGCGACCATTGACCTCGCGAGGCCGTGGTCAGACATCGAACGCGGTTTACTTGCGGTAGCTGACACGAGAGCGAACGATCGTGCTGGGGGCTAGCGCGCGGCCGGCCGTTGTTGACGTTGTCCCCGAATTTGTAGACAGCTGAAAAGTGGAAT
This sequence comes from Acidobacteriota bacterium, assembly GCA_013140775.1. Classification (GTDB taxonomy): domain Bacteria; phylum Acidobacteriota; class Vicinamibacteria; order Vicinamibacterales; family UBA2999; genus JABFSA01. The sequence goes on from JABFSA010000074.1 coordinate 12,519, forward strand.
ACGGTCGCTTCCGGCGTCCCCCCTCCGGGGAAGGAGAAGCGATGAAGAAGTCCCGCTACACCGAAGAGCAAGTCGCCTACACCCTGCGCCTGGCCGAGTCCGGCACCCCGGTCGCCGATGTCTGTCGGCAGATGGGCATTGCCGAGGCGACGTACCGGCAGGTGTACGGTCGCGAACCTCGCGGCTGCAATGCTCGGCAAGTGCAGCGATTCCCGAGTCTCGGTAGCTGTTACGACGCGTCCGCCTGGTCTATCGACGCCGCTGCGATGATCGACGTGAACTCCGTGAGGAGCTCCGGGTGATGCTGGCCGACGTACCGATTGATTGCGGCGTTCCCGACGAGCTTCGCAAGGTAGGCCGCTGCGATCACGAGGTGGAGCACGTCATCGCCGTATCGCGACTCGACGCTCTTGACGTCCTGCTGCAGCGCCTCCATCTCGCGCTCCATCCGGGCCATCTGTTCAATCGTAAGACCGCCGATCTTCTTCGGTTGGTCCGCCTTCACCATGTCCACCTGGCGGGTCGCGGCCAGCAAGGCCTTTGCGTAGCTGGACGTGTAGTTGGCGGCCGTGTTCATCAGCTCGGCCGCTTCGATTTGGCGCATTGGGCGCATCTTGCGCAACACTGCGAAGGTCGTCGGGTTCACCGACTTGTCCTTTAGGAAGTCGACCACCTCAGGGCTGATGCCCACGAGCATCGTACGCCGGCGTCGGACTGCACGGACATCGAGATTCAACGCTTTGGCCAAACGGTCTTCCGAGACTCCGCGGTCAATGGCGCGGACAATCATCAGATGCTCCTGAATTGTGGCGAGCCGGTTGATTCGCTTGTTGTACGTAAAGGCCTCGTCGTCCTTCGCGATAAGGCATCGGGCGTCGACGGCACCGCTCTCGACGAGGATGGCGTGGCGGAGATGTCCGTCCAGCAATAGGTATCGGCCGGATTGGTCCTTGGAGCGCGCCACAACCAGCGGTTCGATGATGCCCACCGCCGCCATTGACGTAGTGATCTGTCGATATTTCGCTGAGGCCTTGATCGCTGGCGGGACCTGCTTTAATGGCAGGAGGGCGGAGACCGGCAATACCTCGATATGAGATTCGAACGCCGCCTGTACCTTGTCAGCCATAGCTATTGCTATCCCCTCGCTGCGTTCAGCCGCTCAACAAGCGGCCGTGGCAGTGTCTGCATGCCCTCGGCTCTCAGCAGTGTGACGAAGTTCTCGTCGGCCAGCAGGCGGCGCAGGGCGTTGACGACGAAGATGAGACGTGTCTGGCTCAGGGTCGCCCGCTTGACCAGAAGCTTCTGGCGTTGCGTTTCTTTTCTATACGCGCGGACCAGCGAGTCAGCCGAGACGCGCTTGCGATTACGGGAGCTGTCGCGTGCGCCGTGCCCGAGCCCCTTCCCCGTAGCCTTCCGCTGCTCGATGATCCGGCGAATCGCGAGGACCTGATTTCCTGGAAGCGACTTGCGCTCATAGGCTTCAGTCAATGCGGCCTGTACGTCGACATCAGTGGCCCTGACGATTTCCATGGCAATCGTCGCGGGAATCACGCCACGGTCCACGGCCGTGAGAAGGCGGTCCTCTCCGTGGTCTAGGAGATAGCAGATGGCGGAGATGTACTCCTCGCTGAAGGCGGTCTTCAGTGCGATCTGCCCCATCGTGTAGCCGCGCTCACGAAGGGTGCCGATTTGCCTCATTAGGTCAAGCGGCGAATGCTGTCGACGGGCCAAGTTCTCGACCAGACTCATCACGAAGCAGTCCTCCTGGGAGGCATCGACCACGACGGCCGCGATCTCCGTCTGGCCGAGTGCGATGAACGCCTCGAGCCGACCCTGTCCGCATACGAGGTCGTATCCCTTCTGGCCCTCCCGTTGAGCGACTGTGATGGGCTTCTTGAGCCCGAGCCGCTGGATGCTCGTGACAAGCTCTGCGAAGATTCGTCTATTCCTCGTGCGAGGATTGAGGATGTTGATCTGGTCGACCGGAATCATCCGGACCTCGGGGCTCGTGGCAGTCATGCGGCCTTTCCTATCGGCAAGCGGGACGCGAGGTGGAAGAAGGCGTCGAGTGAGTCGTAGCGGAAGGCGTCGAGTGACAGCCCGTTGTCCTCGCGGAGGCGCAGTGAGCTCGGTTGACTGTTCACGCGGGGAAGCAAGTAATAGTCGAGCGCTGCCTGATTACCCGCGCCCATGCGAATCGCAACCGTGATGTCCGGCCGAAGGCCAGCATCGAGTCTGATATTCCAGCGAAGCGCCCCGGAAGTTTCGATGCAGCGGCTAATGACGATTGACGCTGTGAACTCCCCGTTCACGGTCAGCAGGTCTGTTGATCGGTCGACGGACACCGCTCCGCCATCGTTTTGGATCGCTGCGACTGCATCTGCGACGACCTGTGGATGCATCGCCCGTAGTGCTCGATTGACAGCCACGAAGTCGTAGTCGCGCGCAGGCGAGTATCCGACGAGTGTGTAGGCTCGCAGCAGGCTTCCAAAGCGTGAGCGGTAGGCTGAGCTCGACGGCATGTCGTCCCGTTCGTCGATGACGAGTCCAGACAGTCGTCCAAGGGTTTTCAGAAGCGCAGCGAGTTTGCCGAGCATGTCATCGTCTGTGAACCGATGCGACCGCTCCGCGATGATCTGGCGAACTATTTCGAAGAGCGTCGGCTCGACGAGGGGACGGAAGGCAGCATCGGCTCGGATCCACATCTCGGGGGGATTCACGACGCGCTTCTTCTTTAGCTTGAACGACGTCCGGTTGTACAAGTTGTTGCCGACGTACTTCTCGTTCGTCAGCACTTGATGAACCGTTCCCCTAGTCCACGGTCGGTTCAGGTCGGTAAGACTTCCTTCTTCGTTCAGTACCTCGGCGATTTCCTGTTCAGTCTGGCCCTCTTCGGCGAACAGGCGATACATGCGCCGCACCGTGTCGATCTCGTGGTCCGGGCCAGGCACCAGGATGACTCGGTCCGTCTGCAGACTCTTCTGCATGCCAATGGCGAGTTGGGCCTTGGGCTGCCGCTGTTCGTCGATGAGTTGTCTGCGGAGGCCGTAGCCGGCCAAACCGCCTTGCCTGAAGCCAAGGCCAATGAGCCGGCACTGGCCGGTGAAGACCTTCACGGAAAGCTCGCGGCTGTACTCGCCAGCCATTGCCCGTTTCATGCTCTTAATAATCGTTGCGCTCAGACTGCCGTCGTTCTCGAACTGCTCCGCGCAGTAGTGGACGATGATCCCCGCTTCCTTGCAGAGGAACTCGTAGTAGGCACTCTCGTCGGCATCCTGGAATCGGCCCCAGCGGCTCACGTCGTAGACGAGGACGGCCTTGAAGTCCGCGCGGCCCTCCCGCACGTCGTCGATGAGTCGCTTCAAGGCGTCACGACCATCGAGGCGGAGCCCGCTCTTGCCATGGTCGGCGTAGGTGCGCACGATTTCGATGCCGCGATCCGTCGCGTAGCGTCGGATGATGTCTGACTGATTTTCAGTCGAGTACTTCTGGTGCTCAGTCGACATCCTGACGTACTCGGCGGCTCTGAGGGGCGTGCCGATCAGTTCCGTGACGCTCTTCGCTCGCATGTCAGCCTTCCCTCCGGTCGTCTGCTTCTCCTTCGGGACGCTGTCCGCGCGTCTTCTCTCGAAGCAAGAGACCGCCAAGGCTACGCCAAGGAGGTGAAGGATGTCGCTTACCAACAACGACCGAAAGATTCAGACAGAATCCGGAAACACTTTTCCGTCCGAGTCTTTCGCGACGGAGATTGCCGCCGCACTGCACCGGGAGTACGACGGGAAGCATGCTGGAATGAAGATCGTCGTTCAGTTGACGGGCGCGAACGAGCGCGCGGTCAGGAACTGGTTCGCCGCAAAGAATGGCCCAAACGGCGAGTTCCTGATCGCGCTGTGCCGCCACTCTGATCAAGTGCTGCGTGCGGTCTTGAGGATGGCAGGCCGAACCGCGCACGCCAAGGCGGTGAGAGTCGAACAGGCCAAGCAGAAGGCCCTCGAGTTGGCCGCCATCCTTGAGGAACTGGACGGGCCCTGATCAGAGGGCTGAGCGTTCAGACTGGGCCTCGTAGAGGACGCCGTCGTTACCGGAAACTTGTTGAGGAGCGGTCGGGTGGGGGAACGGGACCAACATCCCGACTACAATGACTCGGTTCAGCGAAATCGCAAACCCTGCGGAAGATCCCGGACGCGTCTGGACGGCCATCGAGGACAAGATTGCATGCGAACGCTTTTCGACATCTGTCTGCCGCGAGATGCCGTCAGGACCGGTGGCATCCGCGAAGCCGAGTTCGCTGCCGATCTCGCACAAGTGCTGCCAGGCCAGGCGCCGCCGGAATATCAGGATGCGGCGACGTTCTTCGCCAATACCCACCCCACCGATGGCCTGAAGCGCCTACTTGACAGTGTCTGCCGAAGGCTTTCTGGGGCGGGCGGCAAAGCCAGCGCCATCTTTAGGCTCGACACGCAATATGGCGGCGGTAAGACACACGCGCTGATCGCGCCCCGACACGTCCGATGAGTTCTGATCGGCATCTCAGAATGTCCCAGGGCAACATGGTTAGACTCAGCGCACGCGAACGCCTGGGAGCTGGTTGATACTTACACGTCAGTCTTTGAGGACCTCCCGAAGGAGCATCGCGAGCCACGATGACCGTTGCCGTCGACGTGCCACCCAAACAAGGCGAGATCGTGCGCGTGCGGTCGCGGCGCTACCTCGTGGAAGGGGTAGAAGTCGCGTCGAAGCCGGAGGACCAGACCCTCGTCCGCCTCTCTTGCCTTGAAGATGACGCCGAAGGCGAGGAGCTGGAGGTTCTCTGGGAGAAGGAAGTCGACGCCCAGCGCATCAGCACGGCGGACTGGTCGAAGCTGGCGCAGGGGCACTTCGACGATCCCCGCCAGTTCGGCGCCTACTACCACACGCTCCGCTGGAACTCGGTCACCTCCACGGATCCACAACTATTTCAGGCGCCCTACCGCGCGGGCATTCGCATCGACGCGTATCAGCTCGAACCGCTTCGCAAGGCGCTATTGCTGCCGCGCGTGAACCTGTTCATCGCGGACGATGTGGGCCTTGGAAAGACGATTGAGGCGGGCCTCATTGTGCGCGAGCTGCTCATGCGCCAGCGCGTCCGCCGCATCGTCGTGGCCGCGCCGCCGTCGGTGTTGCTCCAGTGGAAAGAGGAGCTGGACCAGCGCTTTGGTCTGACGTTCGTCGTGTTCGATCGCGACTACGTGCGGCGCATGCGCCAGGAGCGCGGGTTCGCCGTGAACCCGTGGGCGACTCACTCGCGCTTCATTGTGTCGCATCACCTGCTGCGGGATGAGGACTACGCCTCGCCACTGCGCGACTGGCTGGACGCATCCGGCAGCGGCGGCTTGCTGATCCTGGACGAGGCGCACAACGCGGCGCCAGCCAGTGGTTCCAAGTACGCGGTTGACTCGCAGTTTACCCGGTCGATTCGCGAACTGGCGCCGAAGTTCGAGCATCGATTGTTCCTGTCGGCCACGCCGCACAACGGTCACTCGAATAGCTTCTCGGCGCTCCTGGAGATCCTTGACCCGCAGCGCTTCTGCCGCGGCGTGCCGATCGACAGCGCGAAGCAGCTCGGGCCGGTGATGGTCCGGCGGCTCAAAGAGGACCTCCGCAGGCTCGAAGGCGGATTTCCCGAGCGGAAGATCGTCGAGGTGTCGATCGACGGCTTGCCGGCAGCCGCGCCGGAGCTGCTGTTGCCGACGCTGCTGGACGACTACCGCTCGGCTCGCGAGGAGCGGCTGAAGGGCGCGTCGAAGTCCGTGCAGAACGCCTCGACGCTGGTGCTCTGCAGCCTCCAGAAGCGGCTGCTCTCGTCGATCGAATCGTTTGCCTGCACGTTGAAGGTCCACCGCAAGGCGTTCGAGGCGAACGCCACGAAGGCGGTCGCTGAAAAGGCACCCGCCGGGGGCGGAGGGATGGCGGGCCTTAAAAACCTGCTCGATGCTCCGGATGCAGACGACGACCGCGCCGATGCCACGGAAGATGAGTTGGCCGAGCAGGAGGCCGCGGCCATGGAAGCCGCCACCGCCCGTACCTTCGCCATACCGACGATCGGGTCGGATCCCTATGCCCGCGAACGCGCGCTGCTTGCGCAGATGACCGAGGTTGCCGAGGCCGCGCGCGGCCAGGCCGACGCGCGCGTGAAGCACCTCGTGGAATGGGTCCGCACCCATAAGGACCAGCGCGTCCTCGTCTTCACCGAGTACGGCGACACGAAACGGTATCTGGAGAAGCAACTCCGTGCCTACCTGGCGAAACACGAAGGCGACCCGCTCATCGCCACGTTCCACGGCGGCATGGTGGACGAGGCGCGCGAAGAGGTGAAGCGCGCGTTCAACACGGACCCCGCCAAGCATCCGCTCCGCGTGCTGATCGCCACCGAGGCCGCGCGCGAAGGCGTGAACCTCCAGAACCACTGTGCCGACCTCTTTCACTTCGACGTCCCCTGGAACCCGAGCCGGCTCGAGCAGCGCAACGGTCGCATCGACCGGAAGCTCCAGCGCGCCACAGAGGTCCGCTGTCACTACTTCTTCTACGCGCAGCGACCGGAGGACCGGGTCCTCAAGGCGCTGGTCAAGAAATCGAAGGTCATCCGCGAGCAGCTCGGGAGCCTGGCGCCCGTGCTCGAGCGCCGGCTCGAGGAGCACCTCACCGACGGATTCGCGCGGCGGGACGTCGCCACCCTCGCCAAGGCGATCGAGGAGGAGCAGGTCGATCAGGTGAAGGAGGCGGCCGCCCGAGAGGAGCTAGAGGCCACGCGCGTTCGCGACACGGAGCTGGCCGGCGAGATTGCCGTACTTCAGGGGCTGCTCAAGAAGTCCCGGGATTGGCTGAGGCTCGACGACAAGGACCTGCGGCAGGCGATCTCGTGCAGCCTGGAGATCCTCGGAGAGAAGCCCCTCGCATCGGGTGCCAAAGACGGCGTGTTCACGTTGCCAGACCTCTCCGATCGCTCCAAGGGCGACGAGTCCTGGATGCACACGCTCGACACGCTGCGTGCGCCTCGGGGGCGGCGGCAGGACCTGAATGCCTGGCGGCGCGAGAAGCCCATCCGTCCGGTCGTGTTCAAGGACCAGGAGTCGCTCGACGCACCGGCCGTGCACCTCCACCTGGAGCACCGCTTTGTCCAGCGGCTCCTCGGACGTTTCCGCTCGCAGGGCTTCATCCTTAACGACATCAGTCGCGCGTGCGTGGTACTCACCGATGACCCTGTGGCGCGCGTGCTTCTCCTGGGCCGGCTCTCGCTTTATGGCGAGCGCGCGTCGCGCCTGCACGATCAGGTGATGGCGGTGGCGGCACGCTGGGTGGACGCCTCGGCACGCACGTCGCCCCTGGCGCTGGATGAGAACGAGACCGAGGAAGCGCTCGACATCCTGGAGCAATCGCTTGGCGATGACCACGGCAAGACGCCATCGCCGCAGGTGAAGGCCAGGCTTGCGCAGAGCGCCCAGAAGGATCTGGAGGAGCTGAAGCGCCAGCTCGAACGCCACGCTACCCGGCTGGCGAAGGAGGCGACGGCCACGCTGAGCAAGCGCGGCGACAAGGAAGGCGCCGAGATGCGCGCCATCCTGGAGTCCCAGAAGAAGCGCATCCTCCAGACAAGCGCGAAGAAGGACAAGGAGGCCGACCAGCTTCCGCTGTTTGCAGAGGAGGAGCGCAAGCAGATCGAGGCGGACAAGCGCCACTGGAAGCGCCGGCTGGAGCGGATCGAAGGGGAGCTGACCACCGAGCCGGCCCGCATCCGCCAGGGCTACGAGGTGAAGGCCACGCGCTTCGAGCCAGCCGGCCTCGTCTACCTCTGGCCGGTGACGGGATAAATGGCGGGTCTTCAATCCGCCCGAGAAGCGTAGTGCAGGACGCCCCCGAGCTCGCCGTCCACAAGGAGTGGCTGGGCCAGATCCAGCAAATCGGCCTCGTCGTGTCGCCGCACGTTCTGGCGAAGCACAACGTCGGCATCAACCGGCAGCAGAGCCTTGCGACGCAGACCAAGCTGCTGGAGATCACCTCAGGCGCTGAAGAGCCGCGGGTCAACACCTTCCTCGAGTTCGTGACCGAGGTCCTCGAGTGGCCGGCCGACCTGCTGGCCGGTGCGCCTGGCGGCCCGGACCTCCCTGAATCACTGACCGTTGCCTTGCCAGAGTACGACGATCGCCTTTCGCCGAACTACGCAATACCGGATCTCGCCCTCATCTCCGTCGTTGGCACCGACGCCAACCTCGACAAGCCGAACGCCGATCAGAAGGGCGGCTGGCGCGCGTCCCCGCATGCGCGCCTGGAGCGCCTGCTGCGGGAGACCAACGTGCCCATCGGCCTCCTGTTCAACCACACGCACCTGCGACTCGTCTACGCGCCGCGCGGGGAGTCCTCGGGCCACCTGACGTTCCGCTTCAAGCACCTCCTCGAAACGCTCGGCCGCCCGATGGCCGGCGCGCTCTACGCCCTGCTCGGGGTTGAGCGGGTCACCGACGTGCTACCCGACGCGCAGCGCCTGCCGGCGTTGCTCAAGGAGAGCCGCAAGTACCAGAACGTCGTCTCGACCAAGCTGGCCGGCCAGGTCCTCGAAGCGCTCTGGCAGTTGCTCCGTGGTTTCCAGCGCGCCAACGACGAGACGAAGGGTGCGCTCCTGGCGGAGGCGCTTCGCGAGAATCCGCAGGAGGTGTACGGCGGCCTGCTCTCCACGCTGATGCGCCTGGTGTTCGTCCTCTATGCGGAAGACCGCGGCCTGATGCCGGCGAGCGATGTCTACCAGAAGCACTACGCCGTGTCCGGCCTCTTCGAGCGGCTACGCGAGGACGCCGCCCGCTATCCCGACACGATGGACGCGCGCTTCGGCGCGTGGGCGCAGTTCCTGGCGCTCTTCCGGCTCATTCACGACGGCGGCGGGCGGGATGCCTTCCGGTTTCCACCGCGGCACGGGCGCCTCTTCAATCCAGACGCGTATCCGTTTCTCGAAGGGCGTCCCCTCGGCTCCGCTCGCGTGATGGGTGCGCCCATCGATCCACCGCGCGTGCCAGACGGCGTCGTGTTCCGCGTGCTCCAGAACCTGCTGCTGCTGGACGGCGAGCGGTTGTCCTACCGCGCGCTGGACGTGGAGCAGATCGGCTCCGTGTACGAGGCGATGATGGGCTTCGCGCTCCAGCAGGCCACCGGGCCTTCCATCGCCGTCCGTCCCAAGAACATCGTCATCAACCTGGGGGAGCTGCTGGAGCAGAGGCCGAAGGAGCGTGCCGCATGGCTCCAGAAACAGGCGGAGCTGAAGGTCACCGGCGAGGCGCTGGCGAAGGCCACCACCATCGAAGAGACGCTGGCCGCGCTCGGAAAGAAAGTGTCGCGCGAGTACACGCCAGCGCCGCTCGGCCTTGCCGTGATGTATCTGCAGCCCACCGAGGAGCGCCGCCGGTCCGGATCGCACTACACGCCGCGGTCACTCACCGCACCTATTGTTCAGACCACGTTCCGGCCCATCTTCGAGCGTCTCGGTGATCAGGCCACGCCCGAGCAGATTCTCGACCTCAAGGTCTGCGATCCCGCCATGGGGTCCGGCGCGTTTCTCGTGGAGGCATGCCGCCTCCTGGCCGAGCGGCTCGTCCGCGCGTGGGAGGTGCACAAGTCGGCGCCCAGGGTGCCCGACGACGAGGATGTGCTGACGTACGCGAAGCGGCTGGTGGCCGAGCGGTGTCTGTACGGTGTGGACAAGAACGTGTTCGCCGTGGACCTCGCCAAGCTCTCGCTCTGGCTCACCACCCTTGCGCGCGAACATCCCTTCACATTTCTCGACCACGCGCTGCGGCACGGCGATTCGCTGGTCGGCCTCACACGCGAACAGATCGCGTGCTTCAACTGGGAAACGGACAAGCAGTTGCCGCTGCTGCGCGGCCTCATCGACGAGCGCGTGAAGGAGGCCCAAGGCCTGCGCGAGCAGATTCAGGGGATGGCGACGTCAGACGATGTGCCGGCGAAGGCGCGGTTGCTCAAGGAGGCCAACGAAGCGCTCCACGACGTGCGCCGCATCGGCGACCTGGTGGTGTCAGCGTTCTTCGAGCGCGAGAAGCCGAAGGACCGCCATGTTCTTCGAATCAAGTATGCAGGTGATGTCCAGGCCTGGATTGGCAGTCGAGCGGTCGTAGTGTCCGGCTTCAGCCGGACCGGGGCCGACGCCGTCGCACCCACGACCTTTCACTGGGAAATCGAATTCCCCGAAGTCTTCACCCGCGCCAACCCCGGCTTCGACGCCTTCGTCGGCAACCCGCCCTTCGCCGGCAAGAACACGATCAGCGCCTCGCACGCGCCCGCGTACCTCGCCTGGCTACTCGAACTCCACGAGGAGAGCCACGGCAACGCGGACCTTGTCGCGCATTTCTACCGCCGTGCCTTCAACCTGCTTCGGGCTGGTGGCGCCTTCGGCCTCATCGCCACCAACACCATCGCGCAGGGCGACACCCGTGGCACCGGCCTCCGGTGGATTCGCCATCACGGCGGCACCATCTTCGCTGCCCGCAAGCGCATCAAGTGGCCCGGTGAAGCAGCGGTCGTCGTCTCGGTCGTTCACGTTCACAAAGGAGAGCTGGTCGGTCCCTTCGATCTCAACGGCCGCGCGGTAG
>JABFSA010000169.1 GCA_013140775.1 Acidobacteriota bacterium
GTCGTCGCTGACCGGTGGGGCCACGCCCCGAGGAGACTTGCTCATCAGCACGCGGTCGCTCACCAACATCACGCTGCTCCCGGGATCCCGCGTTCGCGCCGGCGCCGGTGTGCGGCTCGCCGAACTCCGCCGTGTCCTCGCAGCGGAGGGCTTGTACTACCCTCCGATTCCGACTTACGACGGCGCCTTTGTCGGTGGAACGATCGCCACGAATGCCGCGGGTGCGGCCACCTTCAAGTACGGCAGCACGCGCCCATGGGTGGACTCCATAAGCGTCATCCTCGCCGATGGCTCGCACGTGGAGATTCAGCGCGGGGCCGTCAGTGCTTCGCCGCAAGGATTCTTCGAGCTCGAGCGCCCGTCTGGTGAGGTCTCGCAAATTCCCGTTCCGACCTACGCGATGCCAGATGTGGCGAAGCTGTCCGCCGGCTACTTCGCGCGGCCGGGCATGGACCTCATCGACCTCTTCATCGGCTCCGAGGGCACGCTCGGCATCGTCACCGAGGCCACGCTTCGGGTCATCCCACTGCCGCGGCGACTCGTCGCGCTCGTGCCTTTCGAGTCGGATCATCAGGCCGTGGCACTCACAGCGGCGTTGCGCAACGCCGCCCGCTCGAGCTGGCAGGGCAAGGGCCACGTGGACGTCTCGGCCATCGAGTTCATGGACGGACGCGCCCTCGCGCTCGTTCCGGATGAGGCCTTCTCACGTGCCAACGTGACGAGACCTCATCGCGACGCTGGGCTTCTCCTGGTGCAATTGGAGCTCACCGACAACGGCGACGCGACGCTCGAAGAGCTCGGCGCGATTCTCGACGCGTGCGACGTGGATACCGATCCGCAGATCGCCATGCCAGACGATGAGCGCGGCGCCACACGGCTGTTCGAGCTGCGCGAAGCCGTGCCGTCTTCACTGAATGCGATGATCGCCGCGGCAAAGTTGCGCGTGCATCCAGACCTCCAGAAGACAGCCGGCGACTTCGTCGTGCCGTTCGAACGTCTCGAGGAATCCATCGCGCTCTATCGCGATGTGTTCAACCGCTTTGGAGTCGAACACGCCATCTGGGGTCACGTCTCGGACGGCAACATGCATCCCAACCTGGTTCCACGTTCGATCGACGATGTGAAGAGGGGGAAGGAGGCGTTGGTGGAAATGTCCCGCGCGGTGGGAAAGATGGGCGGCGCACCGATGGCGGAGCATGGCGTCGGGCGCACCGCGCTCAAGCAGCAGATGCTGCGCGAGCTCTACGGGGAGCGTGGAATCGAGGAGATGCGCGCGGTCAAGCGTGCGTTGGACCCGGAGTGGAAGCTTGCCCCGGGCGTGCTGTTTCCGGAACCCTGAGCCACGCGGTCTGCAACTGAATGTGCCCGCTCAGCTAAAACTGAGCACTACGGCTTTGGACTCCCAAGCCACCCGTCCCTGAAGCGACGCTGCTCAGGCGAGACGGGTTGTCCTGCATTTTCTGCCGTCACGATCTCCACGTTCGGATCTTCGACGAGACGCAGGATGCCGTTCACACGTACTCCACGGCGTTCAAAAACGATGGGCAACTGCTGACCGGGCCGTGCCTCCCGAATCGCGCGATCGACATCAACCGCGCCCGACACGTCCCTTCCGCCAACAGCCAGGATCACGTCGTCTCGATCGAGCCCTGCATCGTAGGCTGGCGTGCCAAAGGGGACAGATCCGACCACGCGTGGCCTGCCCTGGACGTCCTGCATCCGGAAGCCGCCTGCGAACGCTTGACCGGGAGATGTGCGGCGCAGCACCAGCCCCGCGCGCGCGAGGAGACGTTCGTAGCTCACGACGTCGCGTCCCTGGATGTAGCGTGCGAAGAACTCGTCGGCGAACGCGGCATCGCCGGAGACAGCCGTCAGAGCCGACTTCAAGTCCGCCATCGTGTACGGCCGATCGACATAGCCGGGCGCCTTGCCGCCAGGCTTTCCATGCGTTTGCCAGAGTCTGCGCATGAAGTCGTCCAGCGTCACTTTGCCATCGCTGCGATCGCGCAGAGAGAGGTCGAGGCCGAGCGCAATCGCCGCACCCCACGTGTAGTACGAGATGTAGGTGTTGTCGAATGCCGTCCGGTCGGTGGCCGTCGCGGCGTCAACAAAGGGAGCCAGCCGGCTCATTTCTTCCGCGCTTCGAATGCGACGGCCGGGACTGTTCTGGACGCGATTGACGAGGAAAGTCAGCTCGTTCGTGAAGTCCGCGATGCGCGTGACGCCAGCGCGCAGTGAAATGAGTGGACCGTAGTAGCTGGTAAAGCCTTCGGCGAGCCACAGCTCGCCAGACATGTTGGCATTCTCGAGATCGAACGGCTCGAGCGCGCGCGGCCGAATGCGCTCGACGTTCCAGGCGTGGAAGAACTCGTGGGCCAGTGTGTCCACGAGGTCCGCACGGCTCGCCCGCAGGGAGTTCGAGCTCGTGAGAATCGTGCTGTTGCGATGCTCCATGCCATCGCCACTTGCCCATGGCAGGAAGTCGGCGATGAACGTGTAGGTGTTTCCCTCGAAGGCGGGATACTCGCCCCACACCTGCCGTGCCTCTCGGACGATCCGTTCCGCATCAGCCGCGAACGCGTCGAGCTCTGTATCCGTCCCCATGTGATGCACAGCCAGCCGTATGCGTGGTGATCCCGGTGCGTCGGCGATGGTGAACGTGCGCAGGCTGAAGGCGCTGAACTCCGTGGGACTGTCCATCAGGTATTGCAGGTTCGGCGCAGTGAACGTGAAGGGATCGACTCCAGGAAAGAGCTGCGTGCCCACACGCCAGCCGGCGCCGGCTGGAGCCTCGAAGTGCAGCGTCGCCGGCCGCATCTCGAAACCACGTGCCCACATGAGCGCGGCAGGCATGTTGATGTGCGCGTGGGTGCTGTCGATGCCGAGGTACGTACCGTCCACGCGATCACCGAAGACTCGATAGGAGACTCGAACCACACCGTTGTGACCGGTGACGCTCCACTCGTGCGGGCTCGGTCGTGTCGTTGCGAGGGGTGCGCCGGTTCCGCTCGTCACCCGGACATCGAAGACATTTTTCGCGAACTCGTGCAGCGAGTATCGGCCAGGTGACGAACGGCTCATGCGAAGCTCGAACGCCCCTGGCGGCACGTCGCGGAAGCTCACCTCCACGTCCATCAGTCGATGCTCTGCTTCCTTGAAGGACAGCCGATACTCGACGGGCGCCTGCGCCGCTGCAAGCGCGGGAAGGACGAGCGCGAGAAGGAGAAGAACAGAGGCGCGGGCGCGTGTGGCCATGGCGGGTAGCTCTCCTGCCGAATCTACCCCAACTTCGTGGGTTGTCAGCGCGCGACGAGGGGTAGCGGGCGACCGTGTTCGTAGCGGGCAATCGTCCGCAATACGACGTCGGCCATCATGTCGAGAAACAGCGGGTCGTCATTCACCGCTTCCGCGCGGGCCATCGGCAGGCCGATCTCCGCGCACACAGCAGCCGCCTCACGGTCGAGGTCATACAGCACTTCGATGTGGTCGCAGACGAACCCGATCGGACAGAGCACCGCAGCCTCGAGGCCTTCGGTGCGGGCCCTGCGCACGTAGTCGCAGACATCGGGCTCGAGCCAGGGATCGCCCGGCCGGCCGCTCCGACTCTGATACACCAGCGCCCAGTCGGCGATGCCAGCCGCGCGCGCCACGGCCTCACCGGACGTCAGCAGTTGTTCCCGGTAGAGCGACGTGTCTGCCATGGGCTGCGGAATGCTGTGGGCCGTGAAGATGAGGCGAGCCGCTCCGCGGACCTCCTGAGGCAGCCGGTCGATCGCTTCGCGCACGTGAGCCGCATTCGCCGCGATGAACAACGGGTGATCGAACCAGCTGGGCACGTACGTGACGTCGATATCCCCGCCCGTGTTCTCACGGAGCGACGTACGAGCGGCGATCACGTTCTCCCGATACTGCTGACAGCTTGAATAGCTGTGCTGCGCCGCGGCGATGAATCCAACTGCCCGTCGCGCGCCCTCGCGCCACATGCCTGTGAGCGTGTCCTCGAGCAGCGGATGCCAGTTTCGCATCCCGATGTAGACAGGTAGCGGCCGCCCCGCGGCCGAGAGCCGGTGTTGCAACCCCTCAGCCTGCCGCCTGGTCAGCTCGGTGATCGGTGAGACACCGCCAAAGATCTCGTAGTGGTGAGCGACCGCTTCGATCCGCTCAGGGGTGACGCGCCTCCCACGCAGCACGCGTTCGAGGAACGGGCGCACATCGGGCAGACCATTGGGGCCACCGAACGACACAACGAGGACGGAATCGAACACGGGGATTGGCCGACGGCGGCAAACCATTCTGGCCCGCGTCAGCGCACAGGTTCAAGCTTTGACACACGCGAGGTTCGCCTTCGTAGGTCCAGGGTCGTATGATGTGGCTCTCGTCAAGGCAGGCCCGCTTATGAGCAATCAGATCAAAGTGACCGTCAGCATGCTCTCCGTCGGTGCACCGTGGCTCGAGCGGGTGTTCCGGGTGTTCCCGGTCGCGGACGCCGTTCGGGAAGCAGCGCTGCCGGCTGCCGTGCTCGCGTCGCTGCTGTGCGTGATCGCCGGCTATGCCACGTCGCGCAACTCCGGTCACGGGCTGGCGGTCGGTTGGTGTGCCCTCTTCCTCTTCATGGCGATCGTCATCGTCCTTTTCGGCTTCATGGACATGGTGCCGCGAGGCGTCCACGGACTCTACATCTCTACCTTCGCGCTCTTCGGTCTGAGCGTCGCGTCTTTTCTTTCCATCAAGCCCCACGCCGAAGCACCGCCCCAGGGCCCGATGGTCCGCTGGTAAGGCAGAACACGAAGATCCACGAAGAGTTTTTGAGTACGTAGCCTTCGTACTCGTCGTGACCTTCGTGGTCCACCGGCGTGGGTCCGTCCGTATCGTTCGTGGGGTCCGGCTTTAGCCGGACCGACGCAGGAGGTGTAGACTCCCGCGCATGAAATTCATTGCCGCGGTGTTGTCGGCTTCAGTAGTAAGCGCGCTTGTTCTCGGCACGGCATCAGCCCAGGCTCCTGCACTATCTCCCGAAGTCCAGAAGCACATCGAGGCCGCGCGTGCGGCCGGCGGCACCCAATACAAGGAACTGGTCGAGATGGTGTGCGGCAGAGTGCCGGACCTCGTGATCCCGCGACCGGCCGCTCCGGCGGCTGGTGGCGGTGCACAGACCGACCCTCCGCGCGCGACGTGGTACGCGGAGCCGGTGAAGGTGTTCGACAACCTCTACTTCGTCGGCCAGACCGAGTATTCCGCCTGGGCCATCACGACGTCGCAGGGCATCATCCTGCTCGACGCCATCTTCGACTACTCAGTCGCCGACGAGGTCGAGGGCGGTCTCAAGAAGCTCGGCCTGAACCCGGCGGATCTCAAGTACGTCGTGCTCAGCCACGGCCATCGCGATCACGCAGCTGGCGCGAAGTATCTGCAGGACAAGTACAAGGCACGAGTGCTGATGTCAGCCGCGGACTACGACATGGTCGAGCAGCAGAAACAACCGTGGCGGCCGAGACGCGACATGGTGATCACCGACGGTCAGAGGCTGACGCTCGGCGACACGACCCTCACCTTCTATCTGACGCCTGGCCACACCGAGGGCACCGTCTCCACCGTGTTCCCTGTGCGTGATGGCCGGAATCAGCATGTCGCCGCGGCCTGGGGTGGCACGCTCTTCAACTTTGCCACCAACGACGGGACACCCGAGCGAATCAACCTCATTCGCACGCGAATCGCGATGCACCGGAAGTCCGCTGAACGGTTCCGCGACATCGTGACGAAGGTAAACGCGGATGTCGCGCTGTCGAACCACACCATTTATGACGGCAGCAAAACCAAGCTGCCGGCCATGAAGACGCGCAAAGCGGGTGAACCGCATCCCTACGTGGTGGGCAATGCGTGGGTACGACGGTATCTGGATGTCGTGAGCGAGTGCGCGCAGGCCGCCGAGGCTGGCCTCAGTAGTACGTAGAGTCCGGCGTCCGCCTTCGCGTGTCGCTTCGGCGGACCGCCGTAGCCTTGGCGGAGGTGGTCAGCCGGACCTGGAACACAGGTGGCATCCTGCGCTGCCACCGCGCCAGATTCCCGCCCGGCGCCCCGAACGTCTCCATCCGCTCGGCGATCAACCGAAGACGCCCGAGCAGACCGTCCTTCTCCAATAGCTCCTGCCATTCCGGCGCGCTGAACTCGAGGAGTTGCGCGAGTCCAATCATCAAACCCTCGTTCGACAGATTGGCGGGCGGCGGTTTGATGCCGAGGGCATCCAGGAGCGGAGGAAGAAGCTTGTCGATGCGCTGACGCTCGACCAGGATCTCGTTGGCTTGCGAGGCGTTCAGCGACGCTTCAGGCAGAGGCGTGACGCGAGCGACACGATAGGCCCCGCCCGGGTTTTCGCCCGTCACTCGAAACTTCTGCAGGCCGCGCAGCACGAACGTGTATTCACCACTCGGGAGCCGTTCCTCCTGCGTGATGACACCGACGCACCCGATAGCGAAGATGGGAGGACGCCCTTCATACTCCGCCTCGTGGCCGGGCTGCAGCAGGACCATCCCGATGAGACGGTTGCCCTTGAGGGCGTCCGCCATCAACGCACGGTAGCGTGGCTCGTAGATGCGCAACGGCAGCGACACCTCGGGAAACAGCACGACGTCCGGAAGCGGAAAGAGCGGGAGTGTCGCGGGGATCTCGATGGCCGCGTCTGGCGTCGGTGCGGGTGCCGGCGCCGGCTTCGGCGCCTGCGCTCCTTCGAGCGTGCCGGTGCAGACCGCAATACCAGCGGCGAGTGCCACCACCGCGGACGTCCATCGGACGCGGGCCAGGGTCACTGAAGGGAGTCGCATGCGTCGAAAGCATACCCCGTCGCCGTGGGCCGAAGCCCGTTACTTCGCGCGACCACGGAATCCCCTCGCGACCATCGCGATCCTGTAGAGCGAACCCGCGCCGCCCACATAGAGAGTCGCTTTGTCAGGACCCGAAAACGCCAGATTCTGGCAATCGGCCGGCGGGCACCGAACCGGAATCGTCCCAAGGTGCCGCCCTTCGGCGCCCAGCACCTCGACGCCGCCTCCGGTTGCCACATAGAGCCGGCCATCGTCGTCGATCGTCATGCCATCCGCGAACGACTTCACACCGCCAAGGCCGTTGTCACGCGTGCTTCGCCCGGTCACGGCACCAAACGGACGACGGTTGCGGACGAGGCCGTCTGACTGAATATCCCAGGCGATGATCTCGGCGCCGTTCGAGTCACTGACGAACAGCATCTTCTCGTCACGGCTGAGTTGAATGCCGTTCGGTCGGATCATGCGGTCTTCGATTCTGATCGCCGGGCGACCTGGCGGGATGTAATAGACCGCAGCCGGCAATCGGGGACCGAGCGGCTTGCCCAATCGTTTCGTCAGCTCGGCGGCTTGCGGCACCGTCAGTCCCGGCTCGGTGAAGTAGACGCCGCCGTTCCTTGTGACGATCAGATCGTTGGGCCGGCTGAACGGCGAGCCCTCGAAGTTGTCGGCGAGCACCACCACTGCCGCGGGCGGATAGATGACACCGATTCGCGTCGATCCGTCCCACGCCTGCGCCGAGATCAGTCGTCCCTTTGAGTCCTCGGTGACACCGTGCGATTCGTTCGACTCCGCGATCAGCACCGACACCTCGTTCGTGGCGGTGTTCAGCCGGTGAATGCGCCGCGTGTTGGGCTCGGAGAATAAGAGCGAGCCGTCAGTCAAGCCGATCGGATCGTCGAGCCCGTTGAATCCCGTGAGGATCCGTTCGATCGGCGTGCCGCTTCGGACGACGCCGGCGATCTCGGTGGTGGAGCCGACGACAACCGGTGCGTTGGCTGCCTGGGCGTCCACCATCTTCGGCGCCACGTGAATCACGCACACGATCGACGCGATGAGCAGCGTCACTATCCGTCTCATCGCGCCACCCTACTACACTTGAGCCATGGGACCTGCGGCGTCTCTCTTCGGGCAGGACTACCCTCCCGGACTCCTGTATCGCGAGGACTTCCTCACCCCCGCCGAGGAAACGGCTCTCCTCGACTCCATCGCCGGCATCACGTTTGGAGCATTCGAGATGCGTGGTGTCGTGGCCCGGCGGCGTGTCGCGTACTTCGGGCAGTCGTACGATCGGACAGAGGCCAGGCCGTTTCCAGACTTCCTCTTGTCGCTGCGCCGCAAGATTGGTACATGGACCGGGATTGAAGCCCCGGCGTTCGCGATGTGTCTCATCAACGAATATCCACCCGGGGCGCCGATTGGCTGGCATCGCGATGCGCCCCAGCACGACGTCGTCTCCGGCGTCTCGCTGCTGTCCGCGTGCCGCATGAAGTTCCGGCCGTACCTATCGCCGGCGTTGGGCGGAGGAAAGAACGTTCGTCGCCCCGCCACGCATGAGATCGCACTCGAACGTCGATCTGCGTATTTCATGAAAGGGGAATCGCGGAACGCGTACGAGCATCACATTCCACCGGTGACGGACTCGCGCTACTCCGTCACGTTTCGAACACTCCGTTGAGTGATTGCGAGTCGCGGAGCAGCGATCTGCCGGATTTCACGGCACTCTGGAAGACACTCTGGCGACGTTCAGAGCCGCTGTGCGCCGTCGATCTTGCCAAGCTCGCGGTCGAAGGTGCCAAGCGGCGTGTGTCCCGCTTTCCGCGAGATTTCCACCATCAGACAGTCCGAGAATCCGACCTTCAACTGCTCGCGAAACCGTTCCACGGCCGCAGCGACCGTGTCACTGTCCTGGACGATCAAGTGTTCGTGGCCCAAGAGCATCTCGACCGCAGTGGCGATGGCCGTGGCATCGCAATCGTAGACCGTGGCGAGGACCCAGGTCGCCTCAGCGATGGCCAGATGTGGCACCCATGCGCCCTTAGCCACGAAGGCTTCAGCCGCTGCAACCTGCCTGGCGTCATCTCGGGTGATAAGCCGAACCAGGACGTTGGTGTCAACGGCTCGCATGGCGCTTCGTGACGTACCGTCGAATGCCCCCCTTCATTTCTTCCAGGGTTCGTCGCCGCGGTGGTTTCGAGAACAACGCCCGATGAATATCCGCGGATGAAAAGCGCCCGGCCTTACGAACGATGACCCGGTCTCCCTCCTCCTCCCATTCGAGGACTGACCCCGGACCAACGCCCAGCCGTTGCCGGACCTTGGCGGGAACCGACACCTGACCCTGAGCCGTAACCTTCGAGTGTGCAAAGGCCATATGGCCAAGCACATTACCACGGTAATGGACATCGTGGGAAGACGAGCGGCGCCATAGTCGTACCGCACCGTCGCGCTTCGTCCCACCCAGAGTTACCCCCTGGCAGTCGCTCTGGCACCACCCGCAATCAGCTCACGTTCAGCACGTAGCCAATCGCCAACAGGGTCCGTGAACCCGTCTCGCTCCAGCGACAGGTAGTACGCGCGCACGCGGACGTGCTCGATAACCGACATCACGTCAGGGGCCTCGTCAGTTTCCGGAGATGCTCTCTTCTTCCGCGACCGCGTGACCAGACGCGGTCGCGGGGCATTCTCTGGCGTGGAGATGGGCTCCACGGGGGGCTTTCGATCCATTGCTGCACGTTTCTTGGTCGCAGACATCTTCGTCTCCTTGTCCCGGTCGTCCCGAGGGGCGTGGACTACTCCTTCTGGAACGCTTCGACTGCCATGTCCGGGAAGTCCGTGAACACGCCGTCCACGCCGAGACTGGCGAACTGCCGGAATTCTTTCCTGAGGTCGCCGTCGTAGCTCGATGGCAGGAACTGTGACTCGCGGCGCATCGTCCACACGTGGACGAACAATCCTGCGACGTGCGCATCGCGTACAAGCGAAGTCGGCGTTCCCAACCGTCCTTGCGGATCCACGGGGACTACCAACAGCTTGTTGGGCCCGAGGCCGTTGGCGTAGGTGGCAATCTCCCTGAGCCGCGCCGGCGATGCGTCGGCTCCCACATCGAGCAACTGCAGGAGCCGCACGCGGGTCAGCGTCCGCAGCCGCTGCAGGCTCGATGGCTCGAACGATTGAATGAAGACGGGAGAGGTCTTTGCCGTCAGGCCGTGCTTCTCGAGCACGGCCACCAGCCTTTCCTCAAGCGGCAAGCCGATGGTCCTGAAATACGTCGGATGCTTTGTCTCGGGATAGACAGCGATCTCGCGGCCGATTGCACGGCTCTGACTCGCCGCCAGATCGATCACCTCGTCGAACGTCGGCACGAGAAAGCGGCCGTCGTACTCGTGCGGACGGAACGGCAGGCGCTCCTGGGCACGGAGCGACCTGATCTCAGCCAGAGTGAAGTCTTCAGTGAACCAGCCAGTGACCTCACGGCCATCAATTCGCCTGGTCGTCTTACGCGACGGGAACTTCTCGGCGACGTCGGTCGTCTCCCCGATCTCGTTCTCGTGGCGCGCGATGAGAATCCCGTCCTTCGTGCTGACCAGGTCCGGTTCAATCGCATCGGCGCCCATCTCGATGGCCAGCCTGTAGCTCTCGAGGGTGTGCTCGGGACGATAGCCGGACGCGCCGCGATGGGCAATGACAAGCGGACGCACATCCTGCGCGGCTGACAGCACGGTGCCCGCGAGCGCAACTGCCAGCATCGTGTGGCGGCCTACCACAGCACCTTCATCCCCAGCTGGACCTGCCGTGCATCGAAGGTCTGCGTGATGGTCCCGAAATTGGGGAGGCTGCGGTTGGCGTTCGGCGCAGTGAAGTTGGTGTGGTTCAGGACGTTGAAGGCCTCGATTCGAAACTCCAGCCGCGTTCGACCTGCGATGCTGACCTGCTTGTTGGCCGCCAGATCCACCTGCCAGAACTTCGGTCCGCGCACGGTGTTCCGTGGCGAGTTGCCGAACGGCTGGCTGGGATCGGTCGGAATCGTGACGCACGAGGCGTTGAACCAGTTGTTGATTGTCTGTTGCCCCGCAGGTGCATAGGGATCGCAGGTGACGTTCGGCCGGTAGTTATTGGCGCCGGCGAAGTCGTTGGTGATGGCCGACACCTGGAACGCCGCTGCGGGTGAATACTGGAACGTCACCATCTCACCCGGTGTGATGATGTTGACGCCCGCCAGTTGCCAGCCTCCGACAAGAAGATCCAGCGCCGGCGACATGTTGCTGCCCCAGTGCCTGCCGCGCCCGAAAGGCAGGGCCCATACAAAGCTGGTCGTGCTGTTGTAGGGCTGGTGGTAGCCGGACAGCGCGTAGTCCGCATCGAGATTCCTGAAGTCCTGCGGGCCCGGGAAGTTGCCGTTCTGATTCTCGAGCGCGCCGGCGCCGTTGTCTTTGGTCTCCGACAGCGTGAGCGAGCTGAGCAGGCTGATGTTCGCGCTCAGGCGCCACTCATACTTCATCTGCAGAGCCTTGTAACGTGACTTTCCGCCGTTGAACACATACGTGATGTCGCCGAAGGTGGAGATCGGCCGACGCGCCGCCAGGGGAATCGAGCCCGCGGGGTTATTGGGCGTCGCCTGGTTGTAGTTGGCCAGCAGCAGCACGTCGTCGGCCTTGTTGCCAACGTAGGCCACATCCACGAGCATGCTTGGTCCGAACTCGCGCTGCACGGATGCATACCAGCTCTGCACTGGACTCGAGTGATAGTCCCTGGGGATGTAGCTGACGAGCGCGCCGGTGGGGACGAACCGCGAGGCATCAGTCAGACCGTCCGGATAGCCCTGCTCCGTCGGCCGGAACGTCGCGGCAGTGGGATCGCCCTGAACCACCGCAGCCCTGATGACCTGAGGACCATTGATGGCCAGCAGATTGGCCGATCCGATACGGTTGGCGTGCACATAGCTGACACCCCAACCACCTCGAACAACCGTCTTCGGTGCGAGTGTGTATGCGAGACCGAGCCGCGGCGCGATGTTGTTCCTGTCGGGATCGACCAGTGCCCGTTCGGAAATCGACCCGTCCGTGGCAGCCACCATCCTCACCGTCGCCGGATCGAAATTGGTCAGCGTGTTGTCGGCCTCCCACATCGGCGTCGCATACTCGTAGCGCACGCCCACGTTCAACGTCAGCTTGTCATTGAGGCGAACGTCGTCCTGCAGATACGCGAAGTGGAGGTTCTGGCGCATGTTCGCCACAAACAACGTGCTCAACGCGTACTGGGCGCGCAGGCCGAGCATGAAGTCGGCGAGGTTGTACAGGTTGTCAGCGGTCGCGCCAGCGGGTCTCGTGAACTGGCCGTTGTAGGTGTCGAGACCATAGAGTGGGTTGACGTCCTGCACTTCGACGTTGATGCGCTGGAACTCGTAGCCCGCCTTGAATGACTGCCGGCCCATCAGCCAGGTGTAGTTGACCTTCGGGTTCCACAGGGTTGGATACTGCCACTGCGGATTGGTCGCCTGCCGCCCGAACGCCGCGTAACCGGTGATGCTCTGCGATGGCAGTCCTCCTGCGATGCGCGCATCAGTCGGGAGTCCCGCCACACCATACGCATCGAGCGCGCTGGAAGAGCCAAGCGCTGGAGGATTCTTTCCGCCCTGCGTGTTCGACCACCCGAGCCTCAACTCGAGCAGAGAACTGGTGTTCGGCACATACGTCGTGCCCAGCACCAGTTGCTTGTTTCGCACGTAGATGTTGCCGTTGCCACCCCCACCAGACGGCAACGGAAGCGTCGGCTCATCATCGGAACTGAACTCGCGCCAGCCGTAGCGGCCGAACATCGAGAGGCCGGGTGTCACCTGGAGGTCGATCTTGCCGCCAGCCTTGTCAGAGTTCGCCGTGAACGCCTGGGCGACGGAATAGTTGTTCGCCAGACCGGGAAGGTTTGGTGCGGGAAGTCCACCCAACACCTTGCGAGCAAACGCGGTCATCGGAATCGGCGTTCCCGCCGCATAGACGACGCCCGTGCGGGGATCACGAACGTCTTTCGTGAGAATGCCCTGGTTCTGTACCGACGTCGGGATCGTCGAGAAGGCGGTGGCCTTGCGGTCTTGCCGGAATCCTTCGTAGTCGCCGAAGAAGAAGGCCCGGTTCCGGACAATCGGCCCGCCGACGACGCCGCCGAACTGGTTGCGTCGCAGAGGCGGTTTCTTCCCGTCTACCGGCTTGAAGAACGTGCTCGCGTTGAGCGCCGTGTCACGAAAGAACTCCCAGGCGTCGCCGTGCAGCTGATTGGCGCCGCTTCGGTAGGCCACGTTCACGGTGGCGCCGGCTGCACGCCCATATTCGGCACTCTGATTGTTCGTGACAATCCGGAACTCGCCCACCGCATCAGGCGGAGGCTGCATCACCTGGTTCGAAAACCCCTGGTTGCTGGTGCCGAGGGCATTGTTGTCTACACCGTCGATCAGAAAATTGTTGAACGTACTTCGGAGGCCGTTCACGTTAAAGGCGCCCTCGCGGGGCGTGCCGTTCGTACTCTTGTTCAGCGCCGACTGACGAACACCGGTTGCCATCAAGGCCAACGCAGAATATTCGCGGCCGTTGAGCGCCAGACCCCGCATCTGCTCACCGGTGACGACCTGCCCCCGCTGGCTCGAATCCGTCTCGAGAAGCGGTGCCGTCGCGGTCACTTCGATCTGCTCCGTCAACTGACCAACGGCCATCGCCATATCGACTCTGAGCCGTGCACCAACCTGGACTATCACCCCATCGACGAGCACGATCGCGAAACCCGGCTTCTCGGCGGAGACGACATAGGTGCCAGGTCTCACTGTGATGAACTCGTAGTGGCCTTCAGGGCTGCTGGTCTTCACCACCGACACACCGGTCTCGGTGTTTGTGAGAGTGACCAACCCATCGGCGACGACGGCCCCGCTCGAGTCGCGGAGCGTACCAACGACGGATGCCGTTTCGAACTGCGCCCAGGCGGGCGTTGAGAGGAGCAGGACAACTACCGAACATACCGCGACCAATCGCATAACAGGCCTCCACATGACCACGTGTGAAGGCATCGTACGAGCCGCGAATTACAGGAGTGCGATGAGAGCGTAACAGTCTGATGAAATCCAGGGACGCGGGACGCAATCGAACCGACACCCCGATGTCACCAGTCGGGGATATGCTCCGACTCCCTTATGCCGCATCGACCCTGTCCGCTATGCGCGCGTCCTGGACAGCCATTGACGAGTTCCAGCCAGCACAGCGTCGTCGATTACTACCGGTGTGATGACTGCGGCCACGTGTGGTTCCACAGGAAATCTGACCCTTCGGCTGCAGCGGTCGCGGTCACCCTCCCGACCCGGACGACACGTAAGCGGGTGTCGTAGTGGTGTGGAACTGATGCGTTCTCGCGGGTGGGTCAACCGCTTCGTTCTCGGCGACAACGCCATTCCCACGGCCGGGTTTTTGCACCGCTACGGTGATGATTGCCGGCGTTCGAAGGCGTCTGGAGGTACATGCAAGCACCTCAGTCGGCCGTCGGGAGTGATGGAGGGCAGTGATGTGGATACCGGTTGCAGAAGCGGTTGCCCTTACGCAGTTGTAGCCCTTACACGGACAGGTAACTTGCCTATGAACCGCCGATCCGTCGAGACGTGGTACCCCCTGCTGAACTGGGTGCCTAAGTGTTGGTTTCTTCGCTCACGCAAACAAGGAGAGTCACATGACTGAACAGGAAACCCTCGTAACAGACCACGGTGAGGTCGCTCCTCTCCTCCGGTTCGCTCCCGACGAAGCGGGAGCAGAGGACGAGAGCGAGGACGATGACGAGGACGAGGACGACGACGAGGAGGATGATGACGACGAGGAGGACGATGACGAGGAGGACGAGGATGAAGAGTCCGAGGAAGACGACAAAGGCTAGCCCGGGGCAGCACGTGCCGCGGATCTGAAATCGCGATGATCAACCCCTGGGTGCATCTGATTTGTCACCCCACATCGTCGGCGTACTCGCGGCTCAGGCGTGACTGCGTGCGTTCGATCAACGTCTGATGCGTTCCGTCGGTGCCAGATCGTTCCTCGGTGTCGATCGGCGGCCGAAGCTGAACATACACGCCGTCGCTGTTCATCTGCCATGCCTGACGCTGATCGCTGAGAAGGAGCTCCAGGATCTCCCACAGCCGCGCGCGTCCCTCGCGCGCGGTCACCGGAGCCGCAACCTCGACACGTCGCGACAGATTGCGGTACATCCAATCGGCCGAACCGATGAGGAAATCGCCGTCGAGCGGATCATGACTTCCGGCGGCGAAGTAGAAGATGCGGGAATGCTCGAGGAATCGGCCGATCACCGACCGCACCCGTATCGTGTCGCTGACGCCTTCGACCCCAGGACGGAGACAGCACAGGCCACGTACGATGAGGTCGATCGACACTCCAGCGCGCGACGCGTCGCACAGCGCGGCGATGATGGCCGGGTCCTCGAGCTGATTCATCTGCGCGATGATTCGCGCCGGCCGGCCCGCGCGCTGGTTGGCGGCCTCGCGGGCGATGAGCTCGACAAAACGTTGCCGCATGCCGCCTGGCGCTACGAGCAGCGTCTCGAAATCGAGTGACTTGGAGCGGCCGGTCAAATGATGAAACAACTTGCTGATGTCGGCTGTCAGGGATGGGTCGCAGGTCAGCAAGCCGATGTCGGTGTAGAGCCTGGCCGTGCGTACGTGATAGTTCCCCGTCCCGATATGCGCGTAACTGCGGACTCCTGATGGTTCCTGTCGAACCACCAGCGCCACTTTGGCATGTGTCTTCAGCTTCGTTCCGCTGACCGTCACGTGAGCGCCGGCACGCTCGAGTTCGCCGGCCCAGTGCAGGTTCCGCTTTTCGTCGAAACGCGCCTTCAACTCGATGACACAAGCGACTTGCTTGCCGGCTTCTGCTGCCCGGATGAGCGACCGGACGAACGGTGTGTCGTCGCCGACGCGATAGACCGTCATCTTGATCGCCAACGTACCCGGGTCGTCCGCCGCGGCGCTGATGAACTGCTCCACGCTCTCATCAAAACTTTCGTAGGGATGATGGACGAGAAGATCGCCACGCCGCAGTGTCTCGAAGATGCTCTCGTCTGTCTCCAGCCGCTTGGGGACGACCGGCGTCCAGGGCGTATCGTGCAGGTCAGGACACTCCAGGGCGGCGATCTCAAAGAGACTCGTGTAGTCCGTTTCCCCCGGCAGCTCATAGACGTCGCGATCCGCCAGATCAAAACGCTGCTGCAGGAGCTGGCGTAACCGTGGATCGGCGTTTGCGGCAAACTCCAGTCGCACGACAGGTTCGTAGCGCCGTTGTCGAATTTGCTCGCGCACCAGCTCGCGCATGCTCTGCTCCTCGTCCTCATCCAGCTCCACTTCCGCATCGCGAGTGACACGAAAGAGGGTCGGCGCGGACAACCGCATGCCGGGATACAGCTTGTAGGCGTTCTCGCGCACGAGCTCGTGCAGTGGCGTGTAGAGTTGTTCGCCTGCAGCGACGTCTGCCGAGAGGCGCACCCATTGCCGCAACTCCGCTGGAACCTTGACCCTGGCATCGACCGTGTGGCCGGCGGAGTCGTCATGCAGGACGAATGCGACGGACAGCGAGAGATTCGAAAAGAACGGAAACGGCTGCGTTGGGTGAATGACGATGGGCGTTAGCGCCGCTGACACTTGAGTGTCGAACAACACGCCCGCTTCCCGCCGCTGCGAGTCTGTCAACTCGTCCCACCGCTTGAGGTGAATTCCGCGCCGGGAGAGCGCCGGGACCAGCTCCCCCGTGAAGTACTCACTCTGCTGGTGGAGCATCGGCTCGAGAACTTTCCGCATCTGCTCGAGCAGTTGCGTACGGTGACCGCCCTGGTTCTCTCGCAGGACAGCCATTCGCTTCATGAAGAACTCATCAAGATTGGCGGAAAAGATGGCGAGAAACTTGACGCGTTCGAGCAACGGCGTGCGTTCGTCGAGGGCCTCGGCCAGAACCCGCTGATTGAATGCCAGCCAGCTGAGATCGCGATTGATCCACACGGAGTCGATGCCTGCTTCCTGCACCGCCACAGCAGGCGCGTCGTCGGGCGGATTGGTGCTCGGCTGTTCGTCCATGGCTCCTCGGTAGCCTTCATCGTATGAGCTGGCGGCCTTAACAGGCCACTTCTGCCGTCCCGCGTCATATGCCGTTTACATGAACGTCACATCGTGGTCGCGGGCATCTTGTTTCGGACGGATACCCTCGATTCGTGCAACTCCTGTTTTTTCTCCTTGCGCTGTTTCTGGCGACTCGCTCCGAGGGTGCAACGACTATTCGCATCATGCCCGCCGACGACGGCGTGCTTGCCGTCGGCCAGCGATTCGACATTCGTGTCGAGACCACGGCCGGCAGGACGTCGGCGCCACGCGAGCTGACGGTCATCGTGAACGGCGTGAACGTCACACCGCGGAACGTGCTCGATCCCGGCGTAGGTGGCGAACGCGGTGCCGGGGGAACTGGTGCGACGGCGACTGCACTCCCGCCGCACCATCGTGCGGCGTCCGCTCCGCCGAACACGACCAACTTTCTGTTGCGCGACTTCGTAGCCACCCGGCCTGGGCCGCTGACCATCTCTGCACGCACGGCGGACGGCACAATGGCATCCGTACGACTGCTGGTGGAACCGTGGGAGGGTGCCGGTCGCAGCATGCGGGCGCGCAACGTGATCCTCCTGCTCGGGGACGGCATGGGCGCCGCGCATCGCACCGCCGCGCGCATTGTGTCGCGCGGGCTCCACAACGGGAAGGCCGCCGGGCGGTTGGCGATGGATCGCCTCGACGTCACGGGCGTGGTGATGACGGCATCGCTCAACGCGACGATCACCGATTCGTCGCCGGGGATGTCCTCCTACGTCACCGGACAGAAGCACAACAACAACCAGGAGGGTGTGTTTCCCGACAACACTCCGGACGCGTTCGACAACCCGCGCGTCGAGTATCTCGGCGAGCTGCTCCGCCGATCGCGGGGTCGAGGGTTCCACGTGGGAATCGTCACGACCGCTGACGTCACCGACTCCACGCCGGCCGCCAATGCTGTGCACACGTCCGACCGCTACGCTGGAGCAGGCATTGCGGCACGCTTCTTCGACGAGCGCGATCGCACGGGCCTGCGAGTGCTGCTCGGTGGCGGAGCCCGTCACTTCCGCGAGGCAACGAAAGATGGAGAGCGAACGGACGGCCGCAACATCGCGGACGAGTTTGGCGCGACCGGCTACACGTGTGTGACCAAGGGCACTGAAGTGCGGCAGATGCTCACTGCGCCGCAGGCACCAGACGCGGTGCTCGGGTTGTTCCATCCGGCGCACATGCCGGTGGCGTTCGACAAGGTCGGGGCCGGGCGATACAGCGCCGAGCTTGCCCGTCCGCAGAATGCCGACTACCGGGACCTCCCGATGCTGGAGGAGATGACGAGTCTGGCCCTGCGGTCGCTGTCGCAGCACGCCCCGGCTGGCTTCTACCTGATGGTCGAGGGAGCGTCGATCGATAAACGTGCGCACGCGGCAGACGCGGAGCGCACCGTCTGGGACGTGATCGAGTTCGACCGGGCCGTCGCTGTCGCTCTCGAGTTCGCCGCACGTACCAACGGCGATGCCGACCCGCAGAACGACACGCTCGTCATCGTGACCGCTGACCACGAGAGCGGGGGCCTCGGGATCATCGGCGTCGGCAACGAGCGGTATGCACCATCGACTGTGGGCCGCGCGGTTCGCGACTATGCGGCGGTATTCCGCTTTGCACCCGAACAGCAATTGGAGCTGTTCCCCAACTATGCCGTGGACGACAAGGGCTTCCCTGTCGATCCCGATCCCTCGCGCAAGCTGCTTCTCGGATGGGCGGCCGCTCCGGATCATCACGAGAATTGGATCTCGAACCGGCTGCAGTCGGAGGCAGCCGTTGTTGCTGGCACGGGCGCGAGCGTGGCAAATCCCGCGCGCGATGGTGACGGGCCATCTGCCGACAACGCTACCGTTGGGGGGCAGCGGATTCCCGGCTTCGTTGTGACCGGGGCGATCGAGAACGGTGCGACGCTCTGCCCATCGGCCGCCGGTTGCCCGGGTGATACGGCGTCGCTCGGACATACGGTCTCGGGCCATACGGCCGCAGACGTACCGCTCTCCGCCAGTGGGCCGGGCGCCTGGCAGTTCACCGGTGTTTATGAGAATACGGACGTCTTCCTGAAGATCCTGCGCGCGGGGGCCGGGACGTATGCCGTCCCCCAAAGTTCACAGGGCCATTCCGCAGAAGCAATCGCGCCCTGATCTTCGAGCCCGCTTGTTCTTCACGGGCGTGCTCTCGCCGCTCCCCACTCATCGTCGTCGCTCCAGCAGGTAGACAGGTTTGGCGTCATGCTGTCTGACGGATATCAGGCGCGCCTGACGGCGGCGGTGTCTTGGGGCCGACGAC
The DNA here is from genome assembly GCA_013140775.1 of Acidobacteriota bacterium. Classification (GTDB taxonomy): domain Bacteria; phylum Acidobacteriota; class Vicinamibacteria; order Vicinamibacterales; family UBA2999; genus JABFSA01. The sequence continues at coordinate 19,246 of JABFSA010000169.1, forward strand.
GCCGGGTGGATCATGTGACAGGGGAATCGCGGAACGCGTACGAACACCACATTCCACCTGTCACGGACTTGCGCGTCGTCGGGGCGCGTGCAATCCCATGCGGAAACGCACGCATAGAGGCACTCAGGATCTTGCTGAAGACCTGGCCGACCGTCAGTTGAGCAAAGCGAAAAGGGGTTGTTGGTGACTTGGGGATTCGTGCCCGAGACGGCGAGCAGGGCGAGCCGGCGAGTGCCTGAAGACCTGGCGAACTGCCAGTTGGAGCAAAGCGAAAACTGGCGGTGAGGCAGGGATTCGAACCCTGGGTAGAGCTTTAAGGCCCTACAACGGTTTAGCAAACCGCCGCCTTCAGCCTCTCGGCCACCTCACCGCATCGAGCTAACTATTGTCGCACAAGGACTTGCGGATTTCAGACTTTCGACCCAGATCGTCGATTTTGCTCGATTGTCCCTGAAATTGTCCCTGTCACGGCGTCGAGGCGCTTGGCGGCGTCGCGAAGGTCGCCCGCGCTCACGATATTGTAACGCTCGAACACGCTCCGAGTCTTGTGCCCGGTCATCTGCATCGCTACGCGTTCCGGGATGCCGGCGCGGACGAGATTGCGGACAGCGGTTCGGCGGAAATCGTGCGGAACGCGGCCGGGGCATCCAGCTTCGGTGCAGGCCGACCGGAAGGCGACCCGGAAGCTCTTGATTGGTCGCCCTGCTCGATGGAAGACGCGCGGACAGACAGCCTTGAGCTGCCGCTGCAGATTCTCAGTAAAAGTTCGCTGCTCGTCAAGCAGTTCGCGCAGATCACGCGTCATCGGAAACGTCCGTCCCTCGCCGTTCTTCGTCGTGCCCGGATCGAGTCGGACCTCGCCGGCACCAAAGTCGACCTGTCGCCACTCGAGCGGCAAGACCTCGCTGTCGATCCTCCACCCCGTGATGTACGCGAAGGTCGCGACGGGGCGGACTGGCTCCGGTAGGTGCTGAAGCACAGACAGGAACTGATCACGCTCGAAGAAGCCGACCCGAACGTTGTCCTCCTTCAGGAGGGGAACGTGGGGCTTCTGGAGGAGCTTCCCTGCCTGAATGGCGAGATTGAACATCCGCTTGAGCGCGGTGAGCTCGCGGTTGATTTCGCCGTTCGAGACGCCGGCCACCGTCCGACGCTGTTCGGGCACATGGCGAATGGTCCCGTCTCTCCCGGTGAACGTATACGCCTTCCGGGCGACCGTGGCCTCCTTCTGACGTGAGTCGATATACTCGCGGATGTCGGCCGTCGTGATCGACGCCATCCGTCGGTTGCCGAAGAACGGCGTCAGGTGCTTCTCGATCCGTCGCTGAACATCGTCAAGCGACCGCTTGCGATTCGTCCGGTAGTCATTGAGGATGTCCGTGACCGCCTCCGCGAATCGGATGCGGCCGACCTTCGGCGTGATCGTAAGCCCTCGTTCGATGTCACCCTCGCGCAACCGTAGAAGGCTCCTAGCATCGCCTTCCCTGGCGCTGCCCGAGCTCTCCTCATATCGCTTCCCATTCCTGTAGTACCGGATCCACCACGTCTGCCCTCGTCTCCTGAGTTCTCCCATCACGCGCCCCTTCTTCATTTCGCGAGCGCTTGTGACCGATCCTGGAGTCAATGTCCAGCGGATGGCCATGAAACGGTCGCGCGCGGCTCGGTCCGTCCGCGCACGGTGGACGAGGTTGAGCCACGAAGTTCGTTGGTTAAGGAGGGCTGTTGGCCTGGCCATGAAGGCCGCGACATTCAGCAACTCCGCGCCGGGAGGCGCGAAGGCAGTTGCCTTTGGCAACACAGGAGAGGGCTACATCGTAGCGCCTAGCCAGCAGGGGAATCAACACTCCTGGTTATCTCGAAGATGCCTCGAACTAACCCCCGCGTTCCTTCCACTCTGTGATTGCCCTGTCCAAGTCGGCCTTGTCAATCCACACTCGCCTGAGCCGTGGGGGTCGAACTGCCGGCAGGTCACCGGACGCGATGAGATCGCGCAGAGTCCAGGCGCTGATACCGCTGTACTCTTCTGCTGCTTGCAGATCCAGCAGGCGGCCAGACGCGCCTCGTTTTGCGCGTCGTCGACGGAGTGGGGTTGCGCTTCCCGTGACCTCTGCCGCCCCGACCTCTTTATCGTTCTCCTCTGACGCCATGACTCCCTCGTTGTCGTTTACGACTCGCTCCAACAGCCCCCTGCAACGCATGACTTCGAAGTGGCGTTCAGCGTCCGCGAGTGTGCTTCAGGACCTCGCGTCGTCTGCGGCACACTACCCATGCGCCGCGTCCGTCGTCGGGTGGCCTTCTCAAGCGCTGCCAGCCTGGTTCGATACTCGGCTTCCGTTAGCTGTCCTCCGAAATCGACGCGCTGACGTTGCAGGGCGAGGCGTTCGGGTTGGAGATCGCGCAGTGCGCGCTCCACTTCCTTGCCACGTTCGGCGCGAACGGCATCGCGAGCGGCCGCGAACTTCTCGGGATGCCGCACGAGGGTGAAGCGATAGCACGCGTGGTGACGTCCCCGTGTCTGCCCCGTCCGCGACCGGTAGAACAGGGGGACTGGCCCGTCGCAGTGCTTCTGTAACATCCGCTTCACGGACGCCACGCTGATCCCCGCCCACTTCGCGATCGTCGGATAGCTGAGAAAGCAGTTGCACTCCCCTGAGGCCCCGTCGGGACTCATCGCCCTCACCACCACCAGCACCACCAGGCGTTCCAGAGGCGCGTAGGGCGCCTGTCCCCGTTTCGGGAACAGCCGGTCGAGCGCGAACACCAGCGGCGACCACCGCCTGTCAGCGGCATCCGCGCCGGGATCACCCGCTCGGGACGCCTGGGCCACGGGCAGTGGAGTCATCGCTCGTTGCCGCCGGAGACGCCCGCGCCCTATCGCGCGATGACGAGCGGCGCCTCCTGACGCCCCGGTGACGACGGTTCCCGCGTCTGCGCCGTGTCCACCGAGGCGCGACCTGGCTCGATTGCGGATCGATGCGACACCTCGCGACCCAGGGCGTCCCCGAGCTGGGATTTATCGTCCGTATAGATCTGGGCGTCGAATCGGCCACGGGACACGGCCACGTACGCCAACCGGCGATTCACGAGCGCCTCGACGCTGCGCTCGGTCTCGACATGCACGAGCACGCGATCGGCCGTCTGTCCTTGGCTGCTGTGACTCGTCACCGCATAGCCGTGGTCGAGGTGTGGATGGTCCTTCACGGTGATGGCCACGGTGCGCCCTGCGTCGAGCCGCACGTGTAGTCGGCCGCTCGCGTCCACCTGCTCCAGCGTGCCCAGCTCACGATTCGCCACATGGCGCTCTCGGCACGGCGCGGTGAATTGCACGCGGTCCCCCACGGCGAACGCGCGGTCCGCCTCGCGGTAGAGCGTCACGCCCTGGAGCCGACGCGGGTCGTAGGTGACGCGGTCGCCGCTGTGGCGGGCGACCGTGAT
>JABFSA010000009.1 GCA_013140775.1 Acidobacteriota bacterium
GTCCACTTGGAGAAAACCCGCGAGCTGCCGCAACCCCCTGTCACTGTGAGCCTGGACCACATCTTCCATTGGCGCAACGAGCACGCGATCGCGCCCGACCCGCCCGATGAGTTGCTCGATCACCCGCCAGTAGTCGCAACAGACGAAGGCATTCCATTCCGGTCGTTTCCGTGCCCGCTTCGCCCACACCTCGAACGACGGTCCACCACCATGGAGAAATCGGTAGAACCTGTAGAGGTAATACGAGGCGATCCAGGCAAACTGATGGCGGATTGTCACGAGAACCTTGAAATCACCCACCATCGAGGCAAGCCTGTCGTGAATCTCGAGCGGGTGAAGCGAGTTCGGATGGAAGAATCCTTCGTACGACAGCAGTTGGCACGACGATGACGGCTTTCGGGTGGCAGCGTCCTGGGCTTCGTGGAGCAGGAGCGTGCGAACGTCTGGAGCGTGTGCCCTGAACTCCGCGTCAGAGGCAGACGCGACGATCTTGAGCGCCTCATATACGTGAGGCCTGTCGCCCCTGTAGGACGGTGTCTTCCCGAAGTCCGAGATCTGACCGCACGAACTGAACACGTGATTCTGGAGAAACGTGGTCCCGGTTTTGGGTAGTCCCACGTGAATCACGAGGTTGGTGATCCCGACCGTTGCTGGCATGCGTTGACTAGGGTGTGAGTGGCCGGCCGATTATACGACCCGGATCCTGGAGGCGGTTCTCAACTTTTCCAATGGTCTTGAACCATTCATCAAAGAGCGGACCAAGTACGGTCTCACCATAGACCGACAAATGGTCATCGTCTTTGTACAGAACGCTCCATTCGTGACGGTACGCGCAGTTTCTCCCGACGCAGAAGTAACGGGCTGGATCAAGAATGCTGACCCGGCTGGGAACGTCTGCCGTGATCTCCGCAAGGACCCGCCGCATGCGAGCGCTTTCCTCGACGTATTGCGATGCAGGCTTGGGGGGCAGTGAGCGAAATCGCAACCCATGAAAGTCCATGAGCGCTTCCTTGTGGGCGAAGAACGGGTTCTGAGGAACCTGGAGCATGAACCCGATATCGCCAGACGGTGCGGCCGCAGAGATGGTCTTGAAGAGGTGCCCGACGTTCAGCTTGAAGAAGGTTTCGGCCTCCTGCGCGTTGCGGGGTTGCACATCTCCCAGAGAAAGAAACCGATTCCCCGACTCCTCGACCTCGTAAGGCGGGTATCCGAACGCGTACGAATTCCAGCGCATCACCATGGCGATTCCGGCGTAACCCCTTGCCGATGCCACTCGAGCCAGATCGCGCTCAGTCTCACCTCTCGACACACCAAGCCGGAGACGCGATCCGGCAACGCACAGGACGTCGAAGCCGTGCTCGTTCGCGACCTTTTGAAACTCGGTGCGAACGGCCTGAGCATGGCTTTCGCCAAAGAGCACGACGAAACGCCGCGTCACGGTCGCAAGATCGTAGTTCCCGCACGCCGACTGGTCGTACTGAGACGTCTCGAAAATGCGCTGCTTCGCCGGACTGAACCAGCCATAGTCGCGCGTGGCCACTGAAAGACCGTACGTGCCCGCCATGAAACCCAGCAACAACAGGACGCTGTATGCGGGAGTGATCCTGAATCGATTCTTCTCGACCGTGTGATACGTGATGACAACGAGCACGGCCAGGGAACAGAGAAATGCGAGGTAGTCCCAGGCCCGCGCACCGAAATCGATGTTGGTGTAGACGAAGTAGCCGAGCAGCGGCCAATGCCACAAGTAGGCCGAATAACTTGTGTTGCCCACGTAGACACCGAAACGGCCAACAGGACTCAGATGCGTTCCCTGCGCTTGCGCTGCCGGGGTTGCCACAAGGCACAGAGCCGTCAGAAGACAGCAGCCAACCGTGTAGAGGTTGGGCCAGGTCGGCACCTCCACTTCGACGAGTGTCATGGCACACAGCAGGCTGAACCCGATGAGGAATACGACACGGCGCCAGGTGCCACCGGCCCAATCACCTGGCACATGTGGCTTCAGCGCAAATGCAGCCCAGCCGAACAGGAACTCCCACGCCCGAAACGAGATTGAGTAGAAACGCGCGGGGCTGGAGTCAATCTCGCCGACGAGAAACTGACCGAGGAACGACACCGTCGCTGTCTCGAGACGGTCGTAGTTGAAGATCGCGAAGTACACAGCGGCGCCGGTGAGGGACACCATCAGCGGAATCGCAATGGCTTTCAGAATGCGCCCGGAACGAAACAGCAACAGAAAGAGGCACGGATAAATGAGATAGAACTGCTCTTCGACCGCGAGGGACCACGTGTGCAGCGTCAGCGTCGTGGACGGGATGCCCCGGAAGTAGTCCGTGACGGTCTCGACGAAGTAGATGTTCTGGAGGAAGAGGGATTGATGCGAAATCGCCCGCTGCAAACGGACGAACTCCTGGTCGAAGAACAGAAACCAGCCAAGCAGAAAGCTGGCCACCGTGACCACGGCTAGCGGAGGAATAATCCGGATGATCCTCCGATAGTAGAAGTGCTTCAGACTCGAGACGAACGACCCGCGATCGCCTTCCCACAGCGCCTGAGAAATGACAAAGCCTGAGATGACGAAGAAGATGTCAACGCCCAGGAAACCGCTGGGCAGGACGTCGAGGTGATCCAGGATCACGGCGACGACGGCGATCGCCCGTAGATACTCGATCTGTGGGACTCGGTAGGATCTCGTCACCGAGCCTTCATCGTTGCCGCGCACCTCGAGGTGGGGACTCGATCGGACAACTCGACCTCAATACTCGTCGTCCGAAACTCCGCCATCGCGTTTGCCCGGCTCGGCAGGCATCCGACGGCTCAACTGACGCACGTCGGCCTTCGGCGGACCGACGTAGAACTGGTAGGCGTATCGCTCGAGTTGCGTGGCATCAGGCGGAATGCCCGCGCCATGTGCCATCCCCGGGACGTTCATGAAGATCAGCGCGCTGTTCCCGACAAACGGAACACTGCGCGCAAGCTCGGTCCGGGCACCGTGGTCGTCGGGGTAGTACGTCTTCCTTACCGTCGCCTGTTGATCGTCGAGCACTCGAAAGAGCTCCGTGCCGTAGTCGCGGCTGTCACCTGGGCGGGCGAAGTACACGAGCCCCGTCAACGAAGCGCTCTTCTTATCCCTGTGCGGCTTGAGTCGATATCCCGGTCGCCGCAGCATCAGACGGCCTTGAAACGCGTGATGCGGCAGACCAAGCGCCGCCTCGGCCTGATCACGGCCGAACAGTTCCCCGTAAGCAACGAGAAGATGCTGCCGGAAGGCAGCCGTCAGGACAGGCACGAGCTGTCGATCCACCACGTCCGAGTGAAACCAGGTCCATGCCTCTCGCGAGCGCGCGGGTGCGGCCATCGTCGCCTCGGGATCGAAATTGGCCTTCACCTTGTCGGCCACGTCAAACGTCTCCGCCGGCGGCATCGTTTCGAGCAGGTGTGCGTAGATCTCCGGCGGCAGAAGGTCAGGAACGACCATGTGCGGGCCAGGGTCGGTGACCAGCGTCGAACGTGTCACCGCGTCACGGAGGTGATTGGCGATCGCGTTCAGGGTCGCATCGCTGGTGAGAGGCGCAAGCAGATCGATTGGCACGTACGTCGGGGAATATTAGCATCCGGGACGAACGAGGTAGCCGGACCTCGCGTCAGCGGAGTACGATCCCAACTTCAAAACAGTATGAATCATGTTCTCATCGTGTCGCTCTCCAGGAGCGGCGGAAAGCTCATGCGGATGCTGCTCGATGGGCATCCGGCGTTCAACGCCTTCCCCATCGAACACTGGAACAGGACATCGAAGAATGCGATCCCGGTCAAGCGAATCGCGAAGTTCGACAGCCTGTCCGTTGACGAAAAGCTGGAAACGGCGGGTGGCGATCATGTCGAGCGAAAGATCAGCCGCCTGCACCCGGCCGAGGTCGTTGCGCGTGTGTTACAGGACTGGCGCAACGGTGCGGTCGATGCGCACACCCTGCCCGCGATGTACGAGGGACTCTCCCGCGCATACTTCGGCGCCCTCGGAAGACCGCTCGATGCCGTGGTGGTCAATCATTGCGGAAGCGTGAGCCGCTTCCGTCGTGAGGAACTCGACGCTGTGTATGGACCGGGACGACACCTGCTCACGATCCGCGACCCCCGCGCCGTCTTCATATCGATGCAGGGCCTCGTCCTCCGCAAATTCACGGCCAACCGGGCGCTCAAAGGGAAAATTCCCCACCAGTTGTTCGAGCGACACACCCAGAAACTGGAACTGGTCAAGGGCACGTCGGGCTATCTGCAGGAGTTCTGCGACGTGTATCGGGCAATGGTTGCCCACTACGCCTCCGGTTCCGACGTGATTCGACTGAGGTTCGAGGATCTCGTCAGGACACCCGAGACCGTCATGCGAAAGGTGGCCGGGGAGTTAGGCGTCGAATGGCGGGACACGCTGCTCGAGCCGACGCAGCTCGGCGACTCGCACTCACCCAACTCGTCATTTGCCCGCACCGGTGGCAGCATTCACGCGCAGGCCGCCGACGACTGGACCGGGCGGATCGATCCCGCGATTCGCCGATCCATCGAAGACCTGTTAGCCGATGAGATGGCAGCGCTCGGCTACCTGAGGTTCAAGGAAGGCACTTCCCCGCTGCTCGACCCTTCGCCGCTTCTTTCGTAGCGTTGCGCCGGCCTACGATGCCTCTTCCGCTTCCTTTTTCCGACGACGGTGTTCCTCGATTCGCCGTCTTCTGTGTTCCTCCAGCATCGGCTGTTTGGATTGACGGTGATCGGCCAATCGCTGTTCGCCTTCCCTGCGCAGTTCCTCCTGTGCACGAAGGATCTCTGCGGCCACGGCACGTGCATACGGCTGCAGGAGCAGACGAATCACCGGGCCAAGCAGTCGCACACGCAACGGGACGGGCACGGGCGCCGGGGGGGCCTGCGATCCGAGGGCCTCAAGTTCCTGAACAACCCTGGTTGCGGAATGAACGTCCAGACCGGCAGGCCGAACGAAGGTACGGACGAACCGTTCGCTGCGGCCAGGATCCGGGTCATGACCGTCGAGAATCGCCGCGACCTCTCGGGCGTGATCATCGAGCGACGTGGTCGCACGTAGAACAGCGTTGGGACCCTTGAGCAGGTAGTGAAAATGCACGGTGCCTTCCTGGTTCTCCCAGAACTCCGGGAGCAGAACCGTGTGCACCGGTCGTCCGACGATGGCCGCTTCGATCATCGCGCTCGTGTTGAGACCCACCACCGCGACAGCGTGATACAGCGAATCGAAGTAGTCGGTCTTCGATCGCCGATCGACGGGAGAATCGCCGGCGGGCGGCCAGCAGACCACGTTGTCGAGGCCGGTGAAATCAACCTGATCCCAGCCCTCTTTCCTTTCAGGGTGACGCCTGATCAGGATTCCGCACTCCCGCAAGCCCGCGTGCCCACTCTCGCGCAGATGACGAACCCACCTGAGAATGAACGCCGGTTCGTCGGGGCTTGCCTCGAGCAACGACGAGCAGACATACAGCAGAAACGGCTGGTCCGGCCGCAGTCCAATCCGCTCGCAGAACACCGCGCGCGTGGTGGACGGCGTCCTGTCGAACCACTCGTCGAACACCTGCGCGCCGGTAACGACGACGCGGGACGGATCGACGTGATGCAAATCGACAGCTTCCTGCTTCTGGATATCGTTCCAGACCAGCATGCGCTGCGGCGCGAGGGTCAGCACGCTCTTGCTGGACAGGTGATCCCAGCTGGCCGTGCCAAAGACGTTACGGACACCCAGCTCTGTTGCGGCACGCATCAGATCCAGTTGCGCCGTCTTCAGCACCAAAAGCGGCGTGACGACGACGAGATCCGGATTCTGGTCGCGCAGGTACTGCTGAAGGTGCACCGCCGTGCGTGTGGACTGCTCAAGCAGATCGACCACTCGAGTCAGACACCATCGGCCTGGCGCTCCACATGCGCGTGCAAGCCGAACGGCCCAGGCTGGGGCCCTCTTTTCGGTTCGCGCGAGAAGCGCGGGCGTCTCCCGATAGACAGGTCCGAAGAACCGCAGATAGAAGAGCACCCGCCGGAACTGGGTGGCCACTTCCCACCACTCATCCTGCTTCATGGGGGGCAGCGTGCCGAGGCGAATCGAGGGGCAACTCTCGACCAGCTGATGCACGAATGGCGGCCACTTGGTCCCGAATGGTTCCTTGACGAGCTGGATTTCGTGGCCACGCGCCGCCAGACTGCGAAGCACGCCTTCGTACTGACGAACGTTCGCTGGCGAGCGAATCGAAAAGAGCACGCGCAAAACGCCTACGTGCCCCCTGTCCCGCGGTCGAGCGATCCTTCTGCTCGTGCCTGACGACGCTCCAGCACCCGCCGCTCGGCTGCCCTCTCCAGCAGCCCTCCCCGCATCCTCACGGGCAGAAGGCGCCGGACGCGCGCCCCGACACTCTCACTGATCCGGACGTATTGCGACAAGGCCTCGAGCGCGGGAGCGAGAGGTGCAACGGGCAGCGGATCGGGACTCGAGGTGCGAACCGCGACGAGCCGCAGCCGGAGCGGCTTGCCGTCCGTGAAGATGGCATCCAGCTCGTGCGTATCGAGCCGTGCGGCCGTGGTGAAGCCCGCCCGCGCTAGAAGACCCCTCAGGCAGGTCTCCGAAAAACACATCACGTGCTTGCGCCCGCTGATGCAGTAGTCGAGATCGCCATGCACCGGCAGCGTATCGACGCGAGGCACGCTGACGAAGAGGACACCGCCAATCCGCAGCGTTGCGGCCAGCTGTTCAAGCACCGCCAATGGCGCACCGACGTGTTCCAACACGTGGTTCAGAAAGACAAAGTCGAAGCTTCCGTCCTGCGGCGCCACGTGCAGCCGATGGTGCCGCACGAACGCGGCGTCGGTTGACGGTTCGACGCCGTACGTGTCCCACCCGAGATCCTGGAACTTGTTCAGAAACTTGCCGTCACCACAGCCGAAATCCAGAAGCTTTGCCCCCGGCGGCGGGTCGTAGACGGACAGGTGTGCCGCGAGCGCGTCAAACAGGGCCCGGCTCCTGGGGCGCAGCCTTGATTTCTGACGCGCCCTTCTCGATCGCTGCCGGCGCGCTTCAATGGCCTCGAGTCGTCTGATTCGCTCCGCCCGAACGGATGCCCACCGCCCATCGGGCTGGTAGTACTGCACCAACTCCTCATGCCGCGGCAGCGGATTCGTGAACAGGAGACCACATGCACGGCACCCGGTGACGAACACCACTCGATTTCCGTCAGGCGACTTCGGAATCGGCAGCACATCGAGCAGGATGATCCCTGGCGACTCACACGCCGGACAGGAAGACGACTCCCGCTCGAGCGTCAGCCACCAGCCCTCGTCAACGCTCGGCAATCGTGCGCGCCTCCGTGCGGGCAAAGTAGATCAATCCACCGGTCAACAGAAGGACGACACCCGCCGCAGTGCCGCCCAGCGCGTTCGGATAGAACTCGCCGACACCAAATAGGCCCCACTTGAATGTTTCGACGATGATTGCCAGCGGGTTGAGCAGCATCCAGTCTCGGTGCTCCGGCGGCACTTGAGAAAGTGGATACAACACGGGCGTCAGGAGATACCAGACTGAGAGAAGCTGACCAAGGCCGAACCTGATGTCCCTGAGCCGTTCACCCCAGATCGACGTAAACATCGAGAAGGCGAGCGAGAGAAGAAATGCCAGCACGAGCGCCGCAAGCGCCCAGAGCATCGACCAGTCTCCGCGCAGATATCCCCGTCCGTCACGAATCGAGTAGTACGCGAGCGCGAGGGCGAACACCCCGACCTTGAGTCCCAGGTTCAGGAACGCCGGGGTCATGTTGCCGATCGTCAGGAGGGCTCTGGGGTGATAGATCTGACTGGTCAGGTCACGATTCATCTCGAGCGCCCGCGTGCCCCAGTTGAGACTGGTGGCAAACACATCCCAGATCACCGTCCCCGCGAGAAGAAACAGAAAATACGGCAGGCCGTTCGAGCCGACCCCGAGGAGCGCGCCGAAAATCACCGCCCGCAGCGCGATCGGGAACAGCGGATTGATAAAGAGCCACAGCCACCCGAGGACCGTCCGCCGATACTGCTTTCGCAGCGCTCGATCGCCGATGAAGCCCATCAGCCGCCGGTACTGCCAGACCTCGACCAGGGTGGCGCCGGCGCCGGGGTACCGAGGCGTGACTTCCCAGCGCTGGGTCACATCTTGTCCATCGTGATGGCTTCCGTCCGGGCGAAGTGCCACACCCCGGCGGCAAGGGTCACCAGTGTCACGCCGACAGCGTAGCCGAACCAGCCCCAGGAATGCTCGAGCCCCGGCAGCATGCCCCACCGGAAGGTCTCAATCGGGGCGGTCATGGGGTTGAGGTTCATGAGCCAGCGGAGATTCGCAGGGACCGTCGAGAGTGGGTAAATGACCGGCGTAAACATCATCCAGAAGGCCAGTACATAGCGCACGGCAAAACGCACGTCCCGGGCGCGGGCCTGCCAGACAGACGTCCATAGTGACAGTGAGAAGGCAAACACCATGACGAGCAGAACCGAGGCCACGCACGCCAGCAGCTCCACGCGTAACGGCACGTACCAGACGTTGTCGTACACGCGGTAATACACCAGCGACGCGATCATCACGAGGACGATGATGACGGGCTCTACGAGGCCCGCAGACATCTGCCCCATCGGCAGAATGATCCGCGGCACATAGAGCTTCGTGAGGAGATCGCGATTGACCTCGATGCCGCGGCTGCCGCGAATCAGCGGGCCGTCAAAGCAGTTCCAGGGAACCTGACCGATCAGGAAAAACAGGAAATAGGGAACGCCCGCGGACGGCACGTTCATCACAGAGCCGAAGACAAAGCTACCGACACCCAGTGGCACGAGCGTGCGAATCAGGATCCACCAGGGGCCCAGGTAAGTCTTCCGATACAGCGCCTGTACGGACTTGGCAGAGAAGAAACGCAGGATGCGTCTGTACTGCCAGACCTCTCGCACCCGGGCGCCGAGGCCCTGGTCCTCGAGAGCGTCGATGACCCACGTCTGGCGCTCAGGCGAGAGACTTGCGTTTTTTCCGAGCATTCATGTGACTCTGCACGGTCCACTCGAGCCGGGGGGCGAGTGCTCCGCGCTTCAACTGCCCACCATCGTCCCGACCGTAGGCCATGAACGTGAGGGCATTGTCGAGCACCACTTTCGTTTCCTTCACCAGGAAGGTGTATACCGTCACGTTCACCGTGTAGGTGGTCTCGGCAAGGAGGTCTGCGGGGATCTTGACGAACAGATCGACCACGCCACGATGGTCGGCGACAAACGTCTCGGCCTGTGTCGATCGGAAGACGAGCACGCGTTTGGCGTAGAGATCGATAAACCCGCGAAGCGTGGCTCCCGGCTTTCTGACCTTCAGCCTGATTCGGACGTAGATGTCCTCGCTCGTCGGGGCGGCGCCAATCTCTTCGCGCAGCGTGTTGAGCAGTCGGACCGATGCCACTTCGGCGACGACATTGGCGTGCCGTCCCGTCCGCTCACCCGCGCCAGACTCACGGCCATACCCTCTGAGGGCTGCGTCCTCGTACTGAGCGACCACGCGGTCCGGCTCGCCATCGGCCATGACCTCGCCCTTGTCGATCCAGATAATCCGGTGACACAAACGCGCCACGGCAGCCATGTCGTGCGAGACGAACAACACCGTCAGACCGCGCGCCGATTCGTCGGCGACGCGCTGGAGACAGCGTTCCTGAAACGCGATGTCGCCGACGGCGAGAATCTCATCCGCCAGAAGGATGTCGGGCTGCATGTTCATCGCGACCGAAAACGCCAGGCGCAGATACATGCCGCTCGAGAACTGGCGGATCGGGTTGTCGGTGAAGTCGTCCAGCTCGGCGAACCTGATGATCTCCGGAATGCGGCTGAGGGCCTCCTGGCGAGAGATCCCGTGCATCGCCGCATTCATCAGGATGTTGTCGGTCGCGGAGAAGTCTGGATTGAACCCCGCGCCCAACTCGAGGAGCGACACGACGCGGCCGAATCCAGTGACCCGTCCCTCCGTGGGTCGCGTCACGCGGGCAATGATCTTGAGGAGCGTGGACTTGCCGGCCCCGTTGGCTCCGATGATGCCGAGGATCATGCCCTGCGGCACCGTGAAAGACGCGTGACGGAGCGCCCACAGGTCCTGGCCTCCGCCGGGCCGTCCCGGAAGGAGCAGGCGCGGGACGGGCACGCGTGCCACGCCGAGATTGATCGTTTTCCGCGGTTCGGCGGCAGCCTTCTTCGACGGAATGACGTACCGTTTGCCGAGGTCTTCGACGATCAGGCTGTCCATTGGAGTGTGGGCCGTGCTCAGTGCAGCTCGCGCTTGCCGGTCTTCGTGACGATCGGAATGTCACGCATCCAGAGCTGCTTCTCCCACCAGGGCCTGTTGGCGGTGTACCACGCGATCGTGCGATCGAGGCCCGCCTCGAAGTTAACAGATGGGTGCCAGCCGATCAGCTGTTGGGCCTTGCTGGCATCGGCGGTGTGCCGAAACACCTGACCGGGACGGTCCCCGACGTACGAGATCGTCGCGTCTGGACGATTCATCCGCCGGGCGACGAGCGGCGCGAGATCGGCCAGCGAAATACTGTGGCCAGAGCCGAGATTGATGACCTCTCCCGCGACGCGTGTGAGGTCGCAGTGTGCCAGACAGTCGAGTGCCCGGCAGGTATCCTCGACAAACGTGTAGTCCCGCGCGGCTGAGCCGTCCCCGTGCACACGCAACGGCTCGCCCAGCAGGCAGCTCGTGATGAATCGCGGAATCACCTTTTCGAGGTGCTGCCGTGGCCCGAACTGATTGAAGGGGCGCACGATGATGGCGGGCAGACCGTACGTCGCAAAGTACGAATACACGAGCCGGTCTGCCCCGGCCTTCGCGCTTGCGTACGGGCTCATCGGCATCAACGGCGAGTCTTCGTCCATCAGTGGGGCGCGAGCCGTGCCGTACACCTCAGAGGTGGAGATGTGAATGAAGCGATCGATCCCCTTCGCGTGCTTAAGCACCGAGTTGGCGACGACCTGTGTCCCCAGCACGTCGGTTTCGAAGAAATGGTAGTTGTCGTAGATCGAACGCGTCACATGCGTCTCAGCGGCAAAGTGCACAACGACGTCTGCCTGTTCCACCAGCGAATCCACGAGCGACGCGTTCCGGACATCGCCGTACCAGAACTGCAGGCGCCCGTTTTGAGCGCTGGAGCCGTAGTTCAACTCACCCGGCAGGTTCTCCAGACTGCCCGCATATGTCAGAACGTCCAGGATCAGAATTCGGTAATCCGGGTAGGTGTCGTACAGGTGATGAACGAAGTTGCTGCCGATGAAACCGGCGCCACCGGTGACGAGAAACGTCTTCACTGGACGCCTCACTCTACCGTATGCCGGGGAAGGCAATCAACGGAGCCTCGTCACCACAATTGAGCAGAAGATCCAGCGCGGAGAGATACGGCACGAATGCCCCGTGCTGCTGCGGATACACGGGATGGGTGTAGCGTTGCCACTCCACCGCAATGCCGTGGCGTGCGAACAGCTCGACGTCGAGATACGTCTGCGCGGCGTCCCCACTCACATAGGTGGTCGCGCCAAAGTGCCGGCAGATGTTCACGAGCCGCTCGCTGCGATCACCGTTGATGCCCAGGCGTGACGACCGCTCGATCCGTGGTTGCAGGTGCAGCCACCTGGCCATGAGATCGACACAGGCCAGATCGAGGTCCACGAGGTGCGTCCACTCACGCTGGAGCAGCGTCTCGAGCTCTGGCAGATACCGATCGACGAATGGAGCACGCGCGTAAGCCTGGCGCACGCTGGCGAGATGCTTCCTGGCCCACGGCGTCCGACGATCGATCTCAACGTCGAGAATCTTCGCGAATCCCGTCCCGCTGTGCAGAACAGGAACCGTCAGCCACAGTGGTCCGCTCTGTGTCTTGATCCGGTTTCGATTGCGCCATCCGTTCTTGTCGTACTGCACATCGTCGTAATAGACGAACACGTCAGCGCGATGCAGCTGATCGAAGAAGCCGAGCCACGGGAGATAACCGGGCTGCAAGACGACGATGGTGGTGCCTCGAGGTGGGCTCTCGGATGACGGCCCGAACTTTTGCGTCATGCGGACGTGGGTACCACACGCGACGCACGAGGTTGCCGCAGCCAGAACACCAGCCCGATCAGACTCGCGATGATGAGGTGGGCATACGTCAGCAACGACATCGCAACGGCCAGCTCCGGAGAGATGCCTATCGGCGCCAGCAGCGCGACATGCAGCTGTTCACGCAGCCCCAGGCCGTTGAGGGAGATCGGGAGATTGCTGAGAACGGCCGTCGCTGACACCACCGCAAACACCGCGATGGCCGACTGAATGGGTACGCCCTGGAGCGATGCGAACCGCATGTATACACCCGTGACCGCGGCGATATACCCGGCAACCACCAGCGCTGCCTTGACGACAATTTCCGGATGCCGGAGTGGCATGGCCATGTCCAGTCGCAGCCGCTGCAGACGTTCGGCCAGCTTCACCGCACCGGTGCCCATCCACGAGATTCGCTTTGCGAGACCGCCTGTACCGACGCCCGTCGTCACGAGAATGATGACGACAGCGACGGCGATACCGGCGCACGCCATCTGAGCCGCCACCAGACGGGGCGCAGTCACCGGGCTCGCCGCCAGCGCGATCACCGCCAGCAGGGCGAGCCATCCTACGCCCAGCAGTCGATCGATCACGACCGATGCCGCAATACGCTGGCGGCCGTGATCCTGGCCCAGGTAGTAGACCTTGGCGACATCCCCGCCCACCGTTGAAGGCAGGAAGTTGTTGACGAAGATCCCGACAAAATACTGTCGGACGACACTCGAGAGAGGAAGTGCCACACCCGACGCCGTGAGCAACAGTCGCCAGCGCCACGCGTAGGCGACCTGACCAGCCAGCATGACCGCGAGGGCCGTGACATAAAAAGCCAGGGGCGCCTTCGCGAAGAGGGTCACGAACGCGGCCATGTCGAGATTCCTGCCCAGGAGTACCAACAGCACTGCCGTCACGACGACCTGCGCGATAAGCCAGCCGGTACGACCCTTCATCGACAGCGAGTCCAACTGACGGACATCAACGCTCGACTCTCCCCCGGCCGCGATCGGCCCGACGACCGAGCACCATCCACTGCACCCACCAGTACACGATGTCGCGGATCGACGCCAGGATCACACGGGGCCTCGTACCTTTACCCCGGCCCTGCTGGCGCTTCACGAACGGCACAGGCACCTGCTTGAAGACCGCGCCGCGCCACCAGGTTTTCAACAGGCACTCTGGGTTCGTAAACGCGCTCTCCGTCTCGAGCCTGACGGACTGTATGAGCGCACGCGGATATACGGTTACGTTCTGGTAGTCATCGAGTGGCAACCGGAACAGAGTGCGAACCAGGCGGTAGTTCACCACCGACACGAGCCCCTTATACGCGTTGTCCGATCGGTGTGCGACCATTCCACGCGCAGTCGTTGTGTCCACACGAACACCCTGGAGGACGTCTACGACTTGCAGATCATTAAGGGCCCGAGCGAGGTACCTGATGTCGTAGGCCCAGTCCACCGTCTGCCAGAACACATAGTCCTTCGTCGCAAGCGAGATCGCCCGCTTCGTGTTGAATCCGGAGCCGCGATTACGGTCGTTCCTGTAGACCTTCAGCCACGGCCGCGTTCGCTGACACTGCGTGGCGATCGCCCACGTCCGGTCGGTGCTGCCGTCGTCCAGCAGGATGAGTTCGTAATCGGAGGTCAGCCCTGACAGGAGCGTGCCAGCGCGCTCGATGTATCCCTCGATACTCGCCTCTTCGTTCAGCGCCCATCCCAACATCGAAAGACTGAACGGCACACGTGCGGTATCGGGCAGGAGCTCGGGATTGGACCCGCCATTCGTAGAGGATGGCATCAGCACAAATACATTTCGTACCACTCCTGAAACACCACCAGCGCCAGGACCTTGTTGACTGTTCTGTAGTCTGCGCCCGGAGCGTACACCTTCTCGACAAGGCTGGCGACAGCAGAGGAATCGAAGAGGCCGTGCAGGCGAAGCCTGTCCGGAGAAAGCACTTCGCGAACCCACGGCTGCAGGCCGCCAAGCACCCACTGGGTGATCGGCATGAGAAAGCCTTCCTTGGGCCGCCGGATCATCTCGTCCGGGAAGTACCGGGCCGCGGCACGCTTCAGGATGTATTTCGTTTCGCCGTTGTGAATCTTGAGGGACCCAGGCAGGCTGGCCACGTACTCGACGACCTCCGTGTCGAGAAATGCGCTCCGGACTTCGAGCGAATGCGCCATCGAGAGACGATCCACGAACGTGAGCACCTGATCGGGGAAGATACCGTGCCACTCGGCCTCGAGCATTCGATTGAGGGGATCGCGTGCGGTCAGGTGCGCAAAGGCGCAGCGCACGTGGTCGCGGGTGGACACATGCGCCAGTGCCGCACGAACATCAGGTGAATACAGCGTCCGCTTCTCGTCGTCATCCATCACAAGCAGCCGGCTGCGCCATTCCCAGTCGGCGCCATCGAGCCCGGGCGGGAGCTGTTCCAATCCTGCCGCCAGCCGGTGTGACAAATAGCTGCCAAACAGCTCGTCGGCGCCGTCCCCCGCCACAGCGACCTTCACGTACTGAGCCATGCGCTGCGAGAGAAAGTAGGTGGACACAACCCCCGCGAAGGGCTCATCGAACGCCCGGAGAATTTTTCGAAAACTGGATGGGTAGTCATCCACCTCGATCGTTTCTTCGTGGTGCTCAGTGACGTAGCGCTCGGCGACCCAGTTTGCCCAGCGCCGGTCCTGTTCCTTTCCCGACGTTGTCGCGCTGTCGGCGTATGTAAGCGTGAATGTCTTGACGGGTGTTCGCGCCATCTCGGCAGCGAGCGCAGTCGTGAGCGACGAATCGATACCCCCGCTGAGAAAGAACCCCACCGGGACGTCGGACATCAAACGACGGCTGACGGCCTGGCGCATCCGAGCCAGCAACTCATCAACCGCCTCCGTCTCGTCCGGAACCGGTTGGTCCGATGCGAACGACAGCGTCCAGTAGCGGGAGATCACCGGCTCCGCCCCTGGCCGAAACACGAGACGATGCGCCGGCGGGAGCATCCGCACGCCCTCGAAGATCGTCAGGGGATGAGGGACGTGCTTGTAGCCCAGGTAGTGGTGCAGCGCCTCGAGATTCAGACGACGTGTAAATCCCGGGACGACGAGCAGGGCCTTCAACTCGGACGCGAAGTAGAGGGCATCGCGATGCTGCCAGTAGTACAGGGGCTTCTTGCCCATTCGGTCGCGGGCAAGCAGCCCTACCTGCTGCTGCTCATCCCAGAGAGCCACGGCAAACATACCGTCGATCCGCTCGGGCAGCCGCTCCCCGACCTCTTCCCACAGGTGCGGCAGCAGCTCAGTGTCAGTCCGAGTAGCCAGACGATGCCCGCGCTCGAGGAGTGCAGGACGCACGACCGGAAAGTTGTAGAGCTCTCCGTTCTGTGCCGCGATGACCGTGCCGTCTTCGTTCCTGAGAGGCTGCCGGCCGCCGTGCACGTCGATGATGCTCAGGCGGGTCGCTCCGATCGCGTACCGCTCGCCTGCCTCGATGTGCCGATCGTCCGGGCCGCGATGATGCAAAGCCTCGAGCATTGCAGGAACCGCCGTGCGGTCGCCGTCGCCGAAGAAACCGGCTATCCCGCACATCGACTGTGTCCCAGTGTGATCACCACCCTATCGCGCCGGAGCATACGTTCCAGGCCTGGCGGCCTCGTGAACGGGTGATTCGGCAACAGGCGCGCGCACGGAAATCGAGGGGTCGATCACCCGCTCATCGACGGTGTTGTTCGTGACGTCCACGGTGTAGGTGGCTCCCACCACGAAGTCGAATCGATCCTCACGCTTCACCACGGCGACGTACCGAAACTCGAGCGTACTGCCGGTCAGGCGTGGCAGGGTGCGCGCGTATCGCAACAGTCTGTCGGTGAAGAGCGCGCTGTTGCTGGGGTAGTACTTCAGCGTCGTAAACAGCGTGGTCACCGTGATGGATTCCGCGACGTGACCGAAGCGAAGGCCCTCACCCCACGTTGAGATTCGCCTCCTCGACCCGTCTGGCCGGCATTCGTCGATCTCGATCAGGAAGTTGGTGTGGTCTGCAGAGAACACGCGCCAGACGATGATGCCGAAGGTGTTCGTATAGATCTCGAGTATGCGCTGCAGCATGCCGGGGAACCGCTTGCGCGCGTAGAGATTGATCGCCAGCCCGACGTGCGCAAAGGGCAACGCCGCCAGGTACACCCACAAGGCAGCCGCGAGCAGCAGGTTGGCAAACGACGGCGCAAATGCCGTCACCGCGGGTTCGGCTGGTACGCCAAGCGCCGCCAGTGCCGCATCCACCGAACTCCCTGGATAGACGTAGATGAGGCAGCAGACCATTACCATTTCGCAGAGGAACCCCAGGCGAATCTGGCTGGCGATGAAGATAAACGTCACGAGGATGAGCATCCCGCCGACAAGGCGGGTTGGCGGGAACAGCATCAGGATCGCCGCGATGACCTCGGTTGACCATGCCAGCTCGTTGAATACACGGAACCACCACGCGTCCGGTCGCTGGCGGCTCCAGAATCGCCACCAGTATCCCCACTCCGGGTTCGCCATGCCGAGCTCCATGCCGTTGTTGGCGCGGTACCCAGCCGAGAACTTGTAGACCCCGGCAGACAGCATGATGAGCGCGAAGTCTACCTGCAGGACCAGGAGTGCAAGCTCGTGGAGCTGAGGCGCGTAGTATCGCGTGTACTCGATCAGCAGTACCGCGAGCGCGAGCCAGTTCGCGATGAAACCCGGGGCGCCCATGCCTCGCAGCACGCCGCGCCAGCGCATCTGGATGAAGAAGTAGCGGCAGAGAAGAACGTTGATCAGAGCTGCCGGCACGGTCCAGCGTCCCGCGACCAGTGCGAGCGCCGACCCGAACCAGAGCGCGAGCACCACAGGAAGAGCGGCCGGGTTCTGCACCCAGTCAACACCACGCCCCTGCTGCGCATAGCCGCCCCAGCGTTCGCTGACGAAGAATCGACGCGCCTGCGGCAGAGCCTGGACGAGTGTCGCGGCCACCAGCAGTCCGTAGGCGGTGCGGATGAACGACTGGGTGGAAAGGCTCAGGTGTGGGAAGACCGAGCCGTCGAGCATGTGTTCAGTCGAGCCGATTCCGACCTGCGGGCGGCGCTGGGGGCAATTCGCAGACCTCCGACTCGCAGCCAAAGCTTCGTCGATTCCTGGCAATCCACGCGTATACCTTCGGTCCGATCACCCCGCTGCCCGGGAAATAGAAGAGCAGGAGCAGCGGCCACATCAGCGGGCTCTCCCAGAGAATGCGCCGGAAGGCGAAGAAGCCTCGCGCCACGGCTCTGTCGGGCGACACGACGAACATGGCGTTCTCAAAATCCGCGCTCGCCAGCTCAGGAAACTGCGTGTACACCTGCTGACGCGCATTTGCATCGTGATAGCGCAGCCGTGAGCGAACGTCGAGCGTACGGCAGACGTCCAGCGCCCGAACGCAGAACCCGCACCCGCCGTCGTAGATCACGTCCACCATCGTGTCTCTCGGTCTCAATGGTCCGGCTACAGCCGGACACTACGTTAGGAGGACCCGGCTGAAGCCGGACGCTACTCTCGTTTACAAGTGTACCCGGGCGAGGAGGTAGGAATCGATATATCGCTCCCCCGTCCACCGATCGTCTCGAAGGGTGCCCTCCACCCCAAAGCCGGCGCGTGCAAACGCGCGCAACGCCGTGGGGTTGAGGGCCAGAACATAGGCATACACGCGGTGGAGACCGAGGTTTTGGAAACCGTGACGACACGCCAGGTCGATGGCTTCAGCGCCGAGGCCCTGTCCCCGGGTAGCCTCGTCGCCAATGACGATTCGCAGCTCGGCCTTGCGATGGCGCTGGTCGATGTTCCACAGCCAGACATTGCCCACGTGTGCAGGGTCCTCAAGCGTCTCGATCGCAAAGTAGGCGCAATCGTCACCCTGGACAACCGTGTTGAACCAGATCTCATGCTCCTCGACCGTGACGGGACGCTGACGATCCATGAGGCGCATCAGCTCGGGGTCGCTGGCCCACTGGCGCGTCTGGTTCAGGTGGTTGCGATCCAGCGGAACCAGACGTACACGCCCGGCCGTCATCATCGCGACGCATCCGGCTCGTAGATCTCGACTTCGACCCCGAGGTCCTTGCGCATGACGTCCTTCAGATGATCTCCAGACTTCTTGAGCACTCTCAACCAGCCGTGATCCCAATCACGAATGCCCGCAAACCACGCCGAACAACCGCGGCATGGAAACGCCTCGGCGCCGCGTCCTTCGAGGTGCAACCGGCGGTACCAGCTAAAGCGCTCGCCCTGCCAGATCTCTTTTATCGGGACGTCGTTGGCGTTGGGAAACAGGTCGGCCGTACGGAAGGAAATGTCCTGACCGCACAGCGCAATTCGTCCCAGCGTATCCACGTTGAGCCGCTCGAAGGGCCACACGCATGGCTCCTTCTTTTCAGTCGGCAGCGCTTTGTAAAGGTGCGGGTCGAGCGCCCGTCCCATCTGGATGTGGGTGTTGTCGTCCCAGGTCAGGAACTTTCGTGTGATGACCTCGTCCACACCGACGTCCTTCATCCAGAAGTCGATCGCTGCATCAAGCTTTCCCTCGATGTGCTCCTGCCGGATGATTGAGACCACGACGCGTGTCGGGGCCTTGAGTGTTTTCCGAAGAGCCAGAGCCGCACGAACGTTGTCTACCGCGTTGCGCCACCATCGTTCCGGATCGCGCGGAGGCCCCCCTCTGTGCGGTGGGCGCACCACGGCGTAGGTCTCCGCATCGCCGGCGTCCATCGAGAACTCGATGAGATCGATCCCGGCCGAGAGCACGCGCCTGAGCTTGGTTCGCAGCACTTCGGTAGGCCCGAACATGCTTCCGTTCGTATTCAGCCACACACGCGCGCCCTTGCTCTTGGCAAGCTCGATCATGTCCACCATCCGCGGGTGGAGCATCGGCTCCCCACCGCCGGTGCATCGCATCCAGGCGCCATACTCGCCGCACTCGGCCGCGAGCCGGTTCCAGAGAGGCTCGGGGAACAAGTCGCCGTTTCGCTGGTGATAGAACTGCCGAATCTCCGAGTTTGCGTCGGTGTAGGGGCAGTTGGGGCAGCCGAAATTGCACGGATAGATGATCGAGAGCACGAGCATCAGCGGAAACTCCTCCGCTCCGCGGCGAAGGCCGAAATCGGCGGCGACCTCGCTTGGCTGCTGGCTCACGACTGTGTTCCTGTTCTGACGTGACCCGGCGGTTATCGCCGGTAGTGGGCCAGCACTTTTCGTACGGCGGCCACGGTATCGTCGGCGTCCTGGTCGGTCATTCGTGGATACAACGGCAACGAGATCGTCTGATCCGAATACGCTTCGGCCACTGGAAACATCCCACGCCGGAATCCGAACGTGTCGGCGTAGAAAGGATGCAGATGGACAGCGCGGAAGTGAATCCCGATGCCGATGTTCTCGGCCTGGATCGCGTTCATGATCGTGTCGCGGTCCGCGCTGAGCCGTTCCGGGCGCACGAGGATTGGATACAGGTGATACGCGTGAACCACGTCTGCGCGCTCCGACGGAAGCGCGATCTCCGAACAATCACTCAACCCGGTATCAAGACGCTGCTTGAGGGCCACGCGCCGCTTGTGGAACGCGTCCATCTTGTTCATCTGCGAGCGAACCAGCGACGCCTGGATGTCGAACATGTTGTACTTGTAGCCAGGCGCGATGATGTCCCAGTGCTTGTAGCCCTCAGTCCCATATCGCTTCCAGGCATCGCGACTGATCCCGTGCAGCGCCATCACTGAAATGCGATCGGCCCACTCCTGACGATTGGTCGTCAGGGCCCCGCCTTCGCCGCTCGTGATGTTCTTCGTCGCGTAGAACGAGAAGCACGTCATGTCGGCAATGCCGCCGATGGGTCGGCCCTTGTATTGCGCGCCAATGGCGTGAGCCGCATCTTCGATCACCGGTATTCCGTGTCTCGCGCCGATCGACATGATGGCGTCGAGATCGCATGGGTGACCCGCAAAGTCCACCGGGATCAACGCCTTGGTTCTCGGTGTCACGGCACGCTCGATCGCGGCGGCGTCGATGTTGAACGTATCGGGCGCAACGTCCACGAACACCGGCTGCGCACCCCGATGGACGATGACGTTCGCGGTAGACGCAAAGGTGATCGGCGACGTGATGACCTCGTCTCCCGGACCGACGCCAACAGCCTCCAGCGCAAGGTGCAGGGCTGCCGTGCAGGAATTGACGCCCACGCAATGAGCGGCCCCTGTATACGCTGCGAGCTCCTTCTCGAAAGCCTTGGTACGCGGTCCGGTGGTCAGCCACCCGGATCGCAACGTCTCGAGCACAGCGCGCTCGTCGTCGGCATCCACGAGTGGCTGGTGAAACGGCAGGAACGACGAACGAACCGGAGACCCGCCGGCCAGGGCGAGCGTCGATGGCGAGGAAATGGTCACTCTTTCACTCATCGTATCTTGATTTTGGTACGGGATTCGGGATTCGGGGCTCGGGGCCCGAAAGCCTTAAGCCCAGAGCCTGACGCCTAGAGACCTTCTCGCATCACCTCATAGACCGCCCATCGCTCGTCGTCATACTTCGACACGAACCGTTCGGGGAGCGCATCGAGGACCGGGCGAAGCTCGTCGTAGTGGACAGGGCTGATGAGCACGTGCGTCACGCCCAGCGACTTCACAAAGGCGTCGCGCTCATCAGGTGTCTCCACGGCATTGAAGAACGGCTGGACGCGATACCGGCGCATGCTCGCGTCGAAGAACCGGTAGTAATCCCGAAACAGGGCGTCCTCATTGATGAACGACGCATCAAGCGTCGGAAACACGACGGCCTGCTGAGCCATGAACATCTGCGGCGGATAGGGAGTCCAGCGATCGATCGCGAAGACCGCATCCACGGGCACCTGCGTCCTGAGCCATGTCACCAGCGCATAGTCCGGAGCGCAGGTGGTGCGTTCCGGAAGCGTGACGTCTTCCTCAGCGAAGCGCGCCGGCATGGCCGGAGTCGTCACGCAGGGAATCTGATTCACGAGCGTGTCCGGGGTGGCGGCCTGGCCTGCGGGAGGTAGTGACGGCAGGCTCAGCGGCGACAACGGCGGCCGCACAGACCAGAGCGCAAAGGGCACGACAAAAAACACGAAGGGAATTGCCTGCGAATAGAACGGCCGCGACAGCGGCTCGTGCAGCGCCATCGCTGAGCTGGCTCCGCTGGCCGACGAAAGAAATGCCGGCGCCACGAAGCCAAGCATCCAGACGAAAACCGCAACCGCTACGAGGAGACCGGCGCCTGGATACTGCAGCCAGTCCACGTGTGCCACACCCCATGCCAGGTCATCACCTGGCGGCGGCTGGTGTTCCACTTCGAAGGTAGACCGATCGATGAAGTGCGTATCCGCGACGGCGGCATGCCTCACGATCCCTCGCACGTTGTCCACGGACAAATTGCTCAGCCGGTAGTTCCAGACCGATCCAGCCTCCTCCGCATCCGGCTTGAGCTCCCCGTGGCCAAGTGAGAACTGGCGCTCGAGCGTACTTCGCTGTTCGTCCGCCAGCCCCGGCGCCCAACGAACGGTAACCTGCTCCGTTCTCGGGGTCGGGGCACGATCCGGCCACAACGCCGCGAGACACAGAAGGCTGACGATGGCCGTCGCCGCAATCCGCCAGCGGGACTCACGTCCGAGCGGCCTGCGGCCCAACGACGCAAATGCAAGCGCATACGCCGCGACTAGCGGAACTGAAAACCCGCGCAGGCTCTGATTGAGGCCAATCGATGCGAGCAGGGCCAGTATTCCCGTGAGCGCTCCCACCACCGGCACCAAGAGTCGCGTGCGATCCATCCTGCCCAGGCCCACGACCGCGAGGTACGCGAGCACGCCGGCAAAGAGGTACACGAAGAAGATCACGTTGCGGACTGGAACGTGCAGGATCTCGAAGTAGGTGACGTAGATGTACGGAACCGCGAGAAAGGGGAACGCCATCACCGCCAGGTACACCATCGTGCTCGACGCAATGAGCCACGCCAGCGGCCGTCGCCGGAACCACACGGTCACAACGACCCCGCCGAAGAGGAGAAACGGCGTGAGGCCACTGAACAGCTGGTCGTAGTCCTGCACGAAATCGTCAAGAACATCCACGGCGCGCGAGAACACCAGTGATGTCGCGGGAACTCCGGCGGCCACCGACACCAGCTCCGCACGTTGACCCTGAACAATCGAGCCGACAACGCTGGCCACTCGCGACTGCCACCCGGTGTAGACAGCGGCGATGAGCAGCGTCAACGCGAGCAGCGTAACGGCCCGTCGAAGATAGGGGCGAAACTCCCGGACCGCAGCGCACACGACCACGAAACAGCCGACGTACGCCGCAAACTGAATAATCTCCCTGATATGGATGACGGTCAGCGTCACGATCAAGCCAGACGCGGCCGTCAGAAAGAAGCTCCGCTCACGCGTGGTCTCGGCCTGCACGTACTCGAATGCGACAACCAGCAGCGCCGGCAGCAGCACCGTCATGGTCACATCCGGCACGTATGTGTAAGGCACCAGTTGCGCCCACCAGGCGGGAAACGAATCGACCATCCCGAAGATTCCCGCGGAGACGAGCACCACCGCCGTGACGGCCACCGCGCAGGCAACTGACGCGTACCCGAAGACCACCCGCGCCACGAGGTAGAGCATCACCAGCGCGGTGGGTCCCCAGAAGAAGCGAAGCTTGTGATACACGAACAGCGGATCGACATCACCGAGCCGCGCAACGAGTCCCATGAAATACAGGACGCTTGGGAACGGATACGTGTAGACGATCCCCGGCGTGACATACAGGTTGTCAATCCGCGGCGCCGGCAGCTCGCTCAACCTGCGCACGAGCGCGGCCAACACCTGATCCTCGTACACGGCAAACGGCGAGCCCTGAAGGTACAGCGGGACAGCAAGCAGGGCTACGAGGCCGCACACCACACACTCGTCGATCGTCACGGCGATCGAGACAGACGACTTCTGCATGACCCGGGCCGCCATCAGCGCGGACAGCGCCGCAATCACCGCCAGCATCACACCAGGACTGAGGTGCATCGACACGGCGATGGTCGTCATGACGTGCAGAAATCCAAAGCTGAGCGCTATCCCAAAACCGACGACTTCCAGAATTGAAAGCTGAGGGCGAGGTGGGACAAGGAGCGTCGCAAGCACACCAGGGACGACGGCGAGCGCGAGGGTCGCGCTGACAAGCTTGACGGCGGCGCCAAGACCTTGCTCGGGGTCGACGAAACGGGCAAGAGAAGCAATCAGCCCAACCAGCACAGCGAGCAGGGCCGCGGTACGTCCCGAGACCGTGCCCCTCACGTGGCTCGCGTCGATCGAGTTACCGGGCGGCATCGGTGAAATTCTCTGGTGCGGGCAGACGTGAACGGCGAACGGCTGTTCGCCGCGAGATTTCTCGCAACGTGCTGCCTGGTCTCGAGTGTGCTTCGAGGCCAGCCCCGATAATCCATGGGCCAGTCACCGGGAGATATAATCAGGGCGTTCCATGTCCACTCTCAAGAGCGATTCCATGAGCACACCAGGCGCGGTCGCGCAAGACGACGACACGCTGTCGTCAGCGCCCTCCAGCCAGGCCAAACAGATTGCCGCCATGGCCGGGCAGATCGCCGCACTGCGTGAAGAACTTTCACACGTCACCCGGCGTGAGTCCGAACTCCGAGCGGTCCTCGAGCGCGAAACCGAGCTCGACGCGAACCTCGATCGGCTTACAAAAGTGATGCGCAAGAGCAACATGGTGGAACGGATCACCGAGTCGATCGAGGCCGCCCCGATGCGACTCGATCCGTTCCCCTACACCGTCATCGACGACGTGCTGCCGCAGTCGTTGTACGACGCCCTTCTGCTCGGCATTCCTCCTGTCGAGCTGTTCGAACACAAGCCCCTCGGCAAGCAGCATCTGGATTTGCCCTTCGACCTGGCGCCGATGTTCTCGCGCCGCATCTGGCGATACATGTGCTGGGACGTCGTTCCCAAGATGATCGCCCCGGCGCTCATCGCCAAGTTCCGGGAGCCGCTCGACGACTGGATCAAGGCGAACTGGCCCGACATCGATCCCCGATCCGTGGATCTGCATGGCAGCGGCGGACGAATCATGCTGCGCCGGCGGGGGTATCGCATTCGACCGCATCGCGACCCGAAGTGGTCCTTCATTACCTGCATTCTCCAGCTCGCGCGCCCGGGCGACAGTGAAACCTGGGGTACGCAGATGCTGGCCGTCGAAGATGATCAGGAAGCCAAGAATACCGCGCCGTACTGGATTGACGAGAAGAAGTGCCGCGTGGTCGAGGACGTGGCGTTCCGCCAGAACCGATTGCTGGTCTTTCTCAACTCGGTTGGCGCGCACTCCGCACACA
Organism: Acidobacteriota bacterium; assembly: GCA_013140775.1. Taxonomy (GTDB): domain Bacteria; phylum Acidobacteriota; class Vicinamibacteria; order Vicinamibacterales; family UBA2999; genus JABFSA01. The sequence goes on from JABFSA010000009.1 coordinate 24,475, forward strand.
TTCCTCCCGACGCAGAGCCGGCCACACTGCAGCGGTACATCTACCAGTTCAGGGTCGGGCCGCCGGTCGAAGCCATGAACAGGCTGAAATCGCTGCTGCCGGAGGACCGGCTGCCGCTCTGGGCCGGCAAGATGGTGGCCGACTACTAGCGAGGCTCCGCCTCAATAGAGCGTGTGGCTCCGCCTCGCTAGTGCAGTGTCTGATTGCCCGCCCTCCGGGCGGGCGGGCCGTCTCGACCGGCGCAGAAACACTCGATTCGTTGTGAGATTTCCGCCGGTCAAGACGGCCAGCGGGACAACCGGTCAGCGCTGTCTGGACTTGACCGCGGCACGGGTCTCGCGGTCAACCTCTCGCTTTCGAATGGTTTCGCGTTTGTCGTGCGCCTGCTTGCCCTTGGCAAGCGCGAGCAGCACCTTTACGCGCCCATTCTTGAAGTACATCTCCAGCGGGACGAGCGTCAGCCCCTTCTCCTTCGTCTGTCCGACGAGCTTGCGAATCTCGCGACTATGGAGCAGCAGCTTCCGCTGACGCATTTCTGCATGCGAAGCATACCCACGATGGCTGTACGGACTGATGTGAACGTTCATCATCCACACTTCACCGTTCTCAACGCGAGCAAAGCTGTCCCGCAGATTGACGCGGCCTTCCCGTATCGCCTTGACCTCTGTGCCGAGGAGCGCCACGCCGCTCTCCCAGGTTTCGAGGATGTGATAGTCGTGCCGAGCCTTGCGATTCTCCGCAATGACACGCTGTGCGAGCTCTCGTTCGGTCTTCTCGGCCACCTTGGGAATCGTATCCGATCGGGTATTCTTCGACCGTGAGCCTCTCGATCGCGTGCGCGCAGGTCAACCCCACCGTGGGAGACGTGCGCGGCAATCTCACGATCGTGCGGCGTGCCAGGGATGAAGCTGCAGCACTGGGAACCGACCTGGTCGTGCTGCCTGAGCTCGTCCTGGTCGGTTACCCACCCGAAGACCTCGTGCTCCGACCGGCGCTGGTCGAGGCGACCTCGGCGGCGTTGCTCGAACTGCAGCGTGAAAGCTCACAAGGACTCCCCGGGCTCATCGTGACGTTGCCTTGGGCAGCGGACGGTCACGTTTATAACGCCGTCGCACTCGTCGCCGATGGGCGTGTCGAGCTTCGCTTCAAGCACGAACTGCCGAACTACGGCGTCTTCGACGAGAAGCGCATCTTCGCTGCGGGGCCGTTGCCCACGCCGGTGTACTTTCGCGGCCACGCTATTGGACTCCCTGTTTGCGAAGACATCTGGAAGCCGGACGTCGTGGCTCATCTGGCCCACGCAGGTGCTGAGCTTCTCATGGTGCCGAACGGCTCCCCCTTCGAGGTCGAGAAGTTTCACACACGCCTCGATCGCGCTCGCCAGAGAGTCTCCGAGTGCGCCCTGCCACTCTTGTACGTGAATCAGGTGGGTGGACAGGACGAGCTGGTGTTCGACGGCGGCTCCTTCGCCATAAACCGTGACGGGTCGCTCGCGCACCTGCTGCCCTTCTGGCAGGAGGCCCTGGCGATCGTCACGTGGGACAAGAGCGCGGGCCAGTGGCGTGGCGGCGACACCCTGCGACAAGCCGAGGGACCCAGGCTCGAAGCCGTCTACCACGCGATGATGCTCGGACTCCGCGACTACGTTCGCAAGAACGGATTTCGTGGAGTGGTGCTGGGCCTGTCTGGCGGTATCGATTCAGCGCTGACCGCAGCCGTTGCCGTTGATGCACTGGGCGGCGAGCGTGTGCGCGGAGTCCGATTGCCGTCGCGCTTCACCAGCCAGGCGAGTCTCGACGACGCGACCGAGTCTGCGGGTGCGCTGGGAATGCGCCTCGAGACCATCAGCATCGAAGCGCCTGTGCAGGCGGTTGAGACGGCGCTGGCGCCGCTGTTCTCCGGCCGCGCCAGGGACGTCACCGAGGAAAACCTGCAGGCGCGGGCGCGCGGCATCGTGCTCATGGCGATGTCCAACAAGTTCGGAGAATTGCTGGTCACCACAGGAAACAAATCGGAGATGTCCGTCGGCTACGCCACGCTCTACGGCGACATGTGCGGCGGCTATTCGGTACTGAAGGACGTGTACAAGACCGAGGTCTATGCCCTTTCGCGATGGCGTAACGAGCACGTGCCCGAAGGGGCACTCGGGCCAGCGGGTCAGGTCATCCCCACGTCTTCGCTGACCAAGGCGCCCACCGCGGAGCTCAGACCCAATCAAACAGACCAGGATTCGTTGCCGCCCTACGACACGCTCGACGCGATTCTCGGCGAGCTCGTCGAAAACGAAAGGAGCGTCGATCAGATTGTGGCGCTCGGTTTCGCAAGGGACGTCGTCACTCGCGTCCAACGACTGCTCTACTCGGCTGAGTACAAGCGGCGGCAAGCGCCGCCCGGTGTGAAGATCACGCGCAAGAGCTTTGGCCGCGACCGTCGATACCCCATGACGAACGCGTTCTGCGAGCGTTGAGCATGCTCTCGGGCCTGCGCGTGCACTGGCTCGCGCAGTTCATCCCCGAAGTCGATGCCAGGGCACTGGGCTGGTTCCGCCTGGCACTGGGGTGCGGGTTCGCCTGGGTGGCATTGTCGAGGGATCTGGTCGCGGTTCCATTCGAACAGCAGCGTCATCGCGCCATCGTCGATCTCGATGTCGTGCATCGGATCGCTGCCAGCCAGCCCGCGTGCGATGCCCTGCAACTCGTCATGCTGGTGGCGGCGCTCCTGTTTGCCGCCGGCCTTCTGGCCCGCGTGACGTACGGGGTGTTCGTCACGGCCTTCGTGCTGTCTGTCCTTGTCACACTGGAACGAAACAGCGCTCACGACCTCGGCCTGCCGCTCGTCACCTATCTCGGCTGGTTGACTGTCCCCTGGGGCGCCGGACGAATCGCCAGTGGACGAACCGTACGAACACCGCAGCGCTCATACGGCTTTGCGTTGTGGTGGCCCGGGTTGACGCTTGGACTCAGCCTGCTGGCGGCTGCGTACTGGAAGATTCATCAGTCCGGCCTGGAGTGGATCACCGGCGGCGCAGTGAAGTACCACTTCGTGAGCGACTTTGCGAACGCCCACGTGGACTGGGGACTGTGGATCGCTGTTCATCCCTGGGCCGCGGTCTTCTTTTCCTTCGGCGCCATCGTGATGGAGATGGTGTTCATCCTGAACATCTTTGCGCGAGGCCCGTGGGCACGCCTGGCTGCGGGTGCGGTCGGCGGCATTCTCTACATCTCGCTGTACCTGCTCCAGGGAATCTACTGGCCTGCCTGGCACTCGCTGTTCATCGCCTTCTTACCGTGGTCACTGCTCAATGCGCGCGGCGCTGACACGTTCGTCGCAACCGCACGGCCCACGTTTCGTGTGGCCGAAACCCTGGCCGTCGTCGCGATTGTGTGCGTGCAGCTGTATGCCTCGGCGACGGGCACGGAAGTGGAGCCGGTGATGTCGCACTTTCCGATGTACGCCTACACATTTCCCTCGATCGACGAGTTCGAGGCGTCGATGCGACCGCACATGACACGTGTGAAGACGGTGGTCGCCGACGGTCGGGACATCAGCAGCGACCTGCCGACATTGGTGGATGACGACCGGGTGCGTCTGATCAATCTCGCGGAAAGTGGGGACTCCTTGAAAGAGGACCTCTCGGAGCGCGAACAACGCAATCGCGCCCTGTTATGCGAGCGATATCAACGACAAACAGGAGCGTGGCCGGCAGAGATCGCGATGACGATCGAACGAAAGGGATTCGACTGGACTGCGGGGCAGTTTCACGACTATCAGCCGATCACGACCACACCGATCCATCTGGCAGCGCTGTGCCAGCGTGTCGCCGCAGAGCAGCCTGCGCCCTGAGCGGCATGAAAGTCCTGATCATCGCTCAGCACGTCAACTTCTTTCGAAACCTCGAGACGGTGATTCGCGAGCTGTGTCGTCGCGGTCACGAAGTCGTGTTTCTCCACGGCCTGGATCTCGAAGACCCGCGCGCCGCAAAGAAGATGGCGCGAAAGATCACGCGCGGCAAGCTTGTGCTGACCCGTGGCCTTGAAAACGCCGAGGCAGACATCCCTGGCGTCACGAGCGGGTATCGTCCAAAGGCACCGGAAGCGTCGTCACGAGTCCTTCGCTATGGCAGGCAGGTCATGAACCGGGCCACTTACATGCGAAAGGACCATCCATCGCCAACCCGTGTCGTGGACATCCTTGAACGCGAGATGCCGCCGGGGCTTGCCGCCCGCATCACACGCAATCCCTGGAAAGCTCTCCTGCGACAGCCAGCGGCGATGAGAGCCTGGCGCCGCATCGAGGACGCCAGTCCGCCGAGCCCCACACTCACCTCACTGCTGACCGGAATCGCCCCTCATGTGATGCTCGTGTCACCGGCGATCTGGCCGAAGGATCTGGTCGAGGCCGACTACATCCATGCGGCGCGTGCCCTGGGGATCCCGACGCTGGGCTACGTCAACAGCTGGGACAACCTCACAAGCAAGGGCACTGTGCACGTGCTTCCGGACCAGTTCGTCGTCTGGAATCAACCGCTCGCTCGGGAAGCCGTGGACCTGCACCTGGTTCCGGCGGACATCGTTCGCATCACTGGTGCGCCTCATCTCGATCATTTCTTCACCATGCGCGCAACCGCGACACATGAGGAGATCTGCGCAGAGATGGGCTGCCCGACGGATCAGCCGTACGTCACCTACCTCTGTAGCTCGCGCACGTTGGTGAACAGCGAAACCGACGTGGTGACGCGCCTCGCAGCGGCGCTCGCTGAACAACAAGGGCCGGTGCCGACGTTGGTCGTGAGACCTCATCCAACGAACCCGGCTCCATGGACCGAGTACGAGCACCCAGGAGTGGTCGTGTATCCGCGCGGTGGCGACCAGGCAGATTCACAGGACAGCTGGCAGCAGTACTTCAACCAGCTCGCACATGGGCAGTGCGTCATCGGTCTCAACAGCACTGCGTTCCTGGAGGCAGCCGTTGCAGGTCGCCCCTGCCTGACGATTGTGGCCGACGAGTTCTGGGACTCCCAGGGACGCACGGGGCACTTCCGGCATCTTCTGGCCGGTGACTTCCTCGAGGTCGCCACGAGCGTTCCGGATGCGGCTCGAAGGATCGCACGCGTGATCGAAGGCGCTGACGAGAAACGCACGCAGCGGGCCGAGTTCGTGCACCAGTTCTTGAGACCACGTGGCATCGACCGCCCGGCTGCAGAGGTGGTGGCGGATCTCGTCGAATCGAGTGCGCTGCCCAGTCACCCCACCGCACAGGCTTCGTCCGCCCAACCGGCACCTCGGCCGACGAACGCATGGGCATCGAGCGCGCTCCCACTATTGAAAGAATGGGCAACATGGCTCGCAGTTGACGAAGTCCGGCAGAAACTTGCCGCGCACGCAGCGTTCCTCCGCTCGAAAGGTGACGCGGCTCCCAAGGGCCGGCTGCTGTTCGTGGCGCCAGACGAAGGGGCACTGGCCCAGCTTCGTCCGCTGCTGCACCGGCTGTCACGAGAGCGCCACGAGGTAACCGTGCTCGTGACCGCCGATGCCCCGAGTGAAGACACCCTCGCATCGTTCGAAAACTATTGGGGCCTCACGATAATCGCGGCGCCACGCCCTTCGACGAGCCCAGGGCCTTCCCTCGACCTGGATGTCATCGGACTGCTCGAAGATCGCAAGCCACAGGTGCTCGTCGTCGTACCTCATCGCACACTCGCGTTCGAAGCCGGCTATCTCAGGGCTGCCCGAGCGTTGGGTATTCGTTCCGTATGTCTGCCGCTTCGCTGGGATGACATTCCGGCCAGTCCTGCCCTTCTCGTTGAGGCACCCGACGTCTTTGCGGTCTGGAACGAGGGACAGCGTCGCGACGCGATGGCTCGTTTCACTCTTTTGGGCGATCGAGTCGAGGTGACAGGCGCGGCGCTGCCCACCGATATCGTGGAAGGCCACATGTTGCCGGGACGCGACGCGTACTGCGAACGAATGGGAATCGACGTTGGAAAGGCGATTGTCCTGATCGACGCCCCGGCAGCGCCGTCAGCCGAATGGATGGCACTGTTCCAGAAATGGCGACGGGGCTTGAAGGGCACCGCGAATCCAGATGCGAGCGAGGCCGCGGTTGTCGTCTATGTCCACAACCAGGACGATGTGGCGACCTGGCGCAGGCTGGCGCAAACCGCAGAGATCGTCGTTGCGCGGGCAGGGACGGATCAGGAGCGCACCGGCTTCCGCCTCGCTGAATCCATCGCCGCCGCCGATGTCGTCGTCGCCACGGGACTGTCGTTCATGCTCGAGGCGGTATCACGCGTGAAACCGACGATGGCGTTCACTGGAGCCGGAGGCCGTGATGCCGAGGACCTTGAAGCGTTCATACGGCAGTATCCGCCCTCGCGGGAGCTGGTGAGTGTCACCGAGACCACAGCCGGAGGCGTCGCGCAGATCGTGATAGCACTCTCGAAAAGGCCGTTGAGCGAAATCCCACCAACCGCTACGCCCGTGCAGCCGCGCGCTGATGGCACCGGCACTGAACGTGTCTACCAGCTTCTCGAACAACTGACCCGGCAGGACTACAAGACGGATGTCCTGGTCCGTCCTCCGCTATGGCAGCGGCTGCTGGTGCTGCTGTACGGGACCGGCGCGCAAAGAACTTCTACGTAGTGTCCGGCTTTCCTGCCCCGAGCGAAGTCGAGGGGAGCCGGACCAAGCGGGTTGCACACCCGTTCTCACCTGCGGTACGCTCCCGCTCGGCCCTCACATCATGCTGGACGAAGACAAAGCAGACGACCCTTCCCAGATCGCCCGATGGGGCTCTGATGAAACGCGGCATGAGTTCCGTGCCGGCATCGAACAACAGATTGCGGCGCAAATGGCTTCGCGACGCGAGACGGCCGCACACCTGAAGCCATCTCCGGTCGAGATGTCACGCGAAGCGGGATTCGCATTCTGCAGCGGCGACCTGTTCCCCGAGGTCTCTGAGGTCGTAGCATCCGCGCGCTCGCTTCTGGCTGCCGCGAACATCGAGAAGCTCAAAGAGAACTCGAACAAGCCGTTCATGATGAGGCTGCTGAAGAAGAAAAGCTTCGGCCTGGACTCTCCGTTCATGCGGCTCGCACTCAACCCGGACGTGATTGCGACCGCCTCCCGATATCTCGGCGTCGTGCCTATTCTTCAGTTCGTCAACGTCTACTACTCCGCACCAAGCGAGGACCTCAGCAAGAGCCAGCTCTACCACTGCGACAGCGACGACGTGGAGCAGGTCAAGCTGTGGGTGCTGTGTGACGACGTGACGCCGGAGACAGGGCCGCTGACCCTCCTCCCACCCACCGAGTCGGATCTCGTGCGAAAGAAGACGGGCTATCGGTACGACACCTTGCTGCAGGACGAAGAGGTGTCAGAGATTCTCGGAGGCCGAAACAGGGAACAGCAGTTCGTGGGACCAGCCGGCACCACCGGGTTCATCGATACGAGCCGCTGCCTCCACTTCGGCAGCCGTTTCACCGATCCGTCGATGTCGCGGCTGATCTTCATGGCGCACTACGTCACGCCCATGTCGTTCATTATTCCGCCGCAGTATTGGGAACATGCCCGGTATCGCGAGCTGGGGGCAGCGCCGGGCCTCGATGAGGTTTCCCGAATGATCCTCGGAACGATCTAGGCGAACAATCGGTAGGCTCGAAGTCCCAGCCGCAGACACATCCTCACAGCCAGGTGCCACAGCGCGGGACGCTGTGGTCGCTTAGACAGCTTCGCGGCCTTCTCGATTTCGCCGACCATAATCGGCGTGACCGGTTCGCTCCATCCTCTGGGCCGCACGAACCGCTCAACGAATCGTCGCCTCTGCTCGCCTGACAGACGTCCTTCGAGCACCTCGGAGACCTGGGCTGCGTGCTCGCTCAGGCTGGTGGCTTCGTGAAGAAGGCCTCCATTTGCCGCACGTAAGTAGTGGAAGTGAAGGGTGCCCTGCTGCCCCTCCGCGAACTCATCGAGCACCAGCGTCAGAACGGGACGGTCGAGAATGCCGGCTTCGATCATCGCGCTGGTATTCAGCCCGACCACAGCGCTCGAATAGTGAAGCGAGTCGTAGAGCCCCTGATCGGCGTTCATCGTCTCCTTCTCGTGCCACAACGCGACATTCGAGAACGAGGAGAGATCGATACCTTTCCATTGCTTCAGGTGGGCAGGATGGGGGCGTACCAGCACGCCACACCCGTGCACCGCCGGATCTTTTGCCTCGCGCAGATAGGTGATCCATTTCGAGACGAACTCGACCTCCCGCGGCGCCACGAACTCGGATGAGCACAGGTACAGGAGGTACGGTCGCGACGGATCCAGACCAACGCGACGACAGAACAATTCGCGATCGCCTGAAGGCCGCATCGCAAAGAACTCGTCGAATCGCGGAGCGCCGGTAACCACGACTCGTTCCGCCGGCACGTCGTGCAGGTCTGTCGTCTCCTGCTTCTGAATATCGTTCCAGACGAGCACCCGATCGGGTGTGACGCGGATGAGCCCGCGGTTGGTGAGGTTGTCCCAGCTGAAAGGCGCAAAGACGACCGGAATGCCCATACGGTGGGCGCTCTTCACATAGTCCGTCTGGTAGGAGCCGTAGTCCACGAGCGGCGTGACGAGCACGATGTCCGGGCGTTCGTAGACCAGAAAGAGGTCGAACAGCTTCTCGCTGGGGATGGCGTGCTCGACAAGGGCCAGCAGCGACGACACGAGGCGCCAGCGCTTCGACAGCCACGGATGGTCCTTCATGAAGCGGAGCCATCCCTTCGGCGCATTCGTCGCGGACCGCCGCTCCAGTTTTTCGGCTTTCGCGTACCGTTCGTCGAAGAAACGCAGGTAATCGCGCGCCTGACGAATGGCCGGCGCCAGGTTTTGCCATCGATCGACCCGGTTCACCGGGCATGTGGTCAGTTCGATGCGTCCCGGCAGCCCGCGGGCGATGAAGTCGTGATTGGCCAGCAGCAGGTTCTTGGGGAGCGAAAGCGGGCGATTTCTCTGCCGGGCCGCGGCCAGCACAACGGTGTGCCCGCGCTCGACGAGCATCTCAATGACGCTGTCGAAATGGCGCGTCTTGGACACGTTGTTGATGAAGAACAGAACCCGCATGCGTTCAGACACGTCGCCCCAGGAAGACGGCGTGACCTAGACGCCCACTCTCGGCCGAACCGGGGGCGCGTCGTGCGAACGTTCCGCGAGATTCAAATGGCGATCGACGATAAACATCGGGCGTCGCTTCACTTCCTCGTAGATCCGACCAATGTACTCACCGATGAGCCCCAGGCACACCAACTGCACGCCCGCAAAGAACATCACCGCGAGAACGGCTGCGGACACCCCAAACGACTGATCCAACCCGAAGAGGAGCCTCGCGAGGTACCAGGCTCCAATCACCAGCGTGACACCAACGACGCCGCCGCCGGCCATCCACATCAACTGCAAAGGCTTCGTACTGAAGCACACAATGCCATTGATGCCGATGGTGAGCGATCCCAGCAGCCGGTTGTAGTTTCCAGCACCCGACGAACGCGAATCACGGTCGTATTCGACAAACGCCTGGCGGAATCCGACGTACGCCACGAGGCCTCGGAGGTAACCGTGCGTCTCGTTGAGCCTCCGTAACTCCTCGATGACCCGGCGCGACATGATGCGGAAGTCGCCAGTGTCGCGGGGAATGTTGAGAGTGCTCAGGCGGTTGATCACGCGGTACGCCACATGCGACACGACACGTTTGACGACGGTCTCTCCCTTTCTGGATCGTCGCTTGGCGTAGACGACTTCGTAGCCTTCGCTGAGCTTTCTATACAGGTCGGCAATGACCTCTGGCGGGTCCTGCAGGTCAACGTCGATCACCACGCAGGCACGTCCGAGCGCGGTCATGATGCCGGCCATCGTGGCCGCAGGCTGCCCGAATCTTCGGGAGAACACCAGCAGGCGAATCCGGGGATCGCGCTGGATCTCGTCGGCGATCACCTGCTCGGTACGATCCGTTGATGGATCGAGACAGAAAATGATCTCGCTGGGAACCCGGAGACTGTCGAGCACAGGCACCAGCCGTTCGAGGAACGGTCGAATCGAGCGTTCCTCGTTGTACACAGGAACGACGACCGAGAGCTCCGGGTCCAGCTGACTGTTCATCGCGTCTCCACCAGGCGTGAGCGCTCATCTTATAATCATCGGACTTCTGATGCCGCATTCAGGTCCGCGCACAGCCGCGTACGCCCTCGCCTGGGTTTTCGCGCTCGCGCTTGCGGCTGACCTGCTCTGGATGCCGGTGCAGGTGAGTGACAGCCTCGGCGAAATCCTCGGAGCCCAGCAGTCATCTTCGACTTGGGCCTCCTTCATCGGCAGCTTTGGCACCACGGCGTACCTGCGCCCGCTGCGCATCGCGCAGATCAAAGGACTGTTCGATCTGGCCCAGGGCAGCCACTACTGGCTGTCGTATCGCGGCTTTCACGCGCTGCTCCTGATTGCCACCGTGATGCTCTTCATGCGTGCGCTCCGCGTATCGACAAGAGTGGACTTCGCAGCATCGGCGTTTGCCCTGGTCGTGCTCTTCGGCATCTACACCTTCCGTGGAACCGTGCGCGAGGCATTTCCCATCAACCACTTTCTCGAAATGATCACGTTCTGCCTTGCGGCTCTGGCCCTGGCGCAGTCGCGAGGAGGGTGGCTGGTCGATGTCGCGGCGGCGCTGGTGTTCGCCGCAGCCGCACTCACGCTCGAGTCAGGACTGCTGGTCTGGGTGGTGGCCGTGGGTGCGTGGGCCGTCGGATGGCGCGGGGTGTCACTTCGCGGCCTCTCACTGATGACGGTGCTGCTCGTTGGTTATTCGTACATCCGTTTCGTTCATCTGGCGACGGGCCTGCCAACGCTCAGTGAGCGCAGCGCCGGTTATCTCGTCGAGATGCTGGATCCACCGGCGCTGCAGGAGCGCTTCGGGGCTCAGCCCATCTGGTTCTACGGCTACAACGTCGTCGCCTCGGTGCTGTCGGTGTTGTTTTCTGAGCCTCAGGACGGAATCTTCGAGACGGCGTACGCCGTCCTGAACTCACAACCGATGTGGCGGCTCATGATTCCTGTCGTGACGTCGATCCTCACGACCGGCCTGATTGTGTGGGTGGCCTTCCGCCGGCTGCGACACTGGGGACCCTTCGACGACACTGCCCGCAACATCGTGGTGTTCGTGCTGGTGCTGCTTGCCAATGCGGCGTTGTCGTTCGCGTACGCCCAGGACGAAATCATGAGCGTGGCCGGTGTCTTTTATGCCCTGGCGGCGTTCGGCGCCATGCGCGAGCTGCTGTTGACGGCGCCCACGCTTCAGCCCCTCAAAGCGATGGCCTGTGCGGCGCTCATGTGCACCGTTACGATCGGCTGGTCGTTCCGCACCGCTGGTGTGCACTATGTCCTGAGGTCGCAGGCCGCCAAGCATCAGATCGACTGGGTCGAACTGCCGGGACGCTGGGACCGTGGCAATCAGTGGCCCGACGATCCGGCGGAGCGTGACCTCGTGATGAAACTTCGAAACGATGCGGTGCACACCGTGTATCCCAACACGCGCACCGACCGGCCGGAGTGGCCAAGCCGGCTCTGGCTGGAATGATGTCCTCGCGTTTCACCTATCTGGTGGCCGTGCCACCTATCTGCGTCGCTGCGATGTGGGTCGCCATGCTGGGTGTATCGGCGATCACCGGCACACACCCGATCTGGAACCAGCGGCCGCAGAATCTTGTTGAGGCCGCCATCCTTCAGGACGGCGCAGCGGTCATTCGCTTCGTGGAGCAGCATCAGGACATCAACCGTCCAGCCGAGGTTCGTGCAGGCGTGATGTCCAGGGCCGCGAGGACGCTGACGCCCATCGAAGCCGCGGCCGCTACACGGGAGCCCGAGATGGTGCAATTGCTCTTCGACCTGGGCGCTGCACCGGATGCCGTCGTGTGGCAAAAGGCCTTCTGCATCTCCGACGCAGACGGCGTGCGCGAACGGCTGGCGGCTCACCGGCCTGATGGCGCGGCTGATGAGTGTGCCGGCAGCTGATCGTCCTGCCCCCGAACGCGCCGCCGTGATGGTGGCTGCAGGCGCCATCTTCATACTTGCGTTGGCGTGGCGCCTCCTGACGTTTACCGGCTTCACCAACGATCACTACGCGCACTATGCCCTCGCGCAGCAGATGATGCTGGGCGACCGCCCCATTCGTGATTTCACGGACCCGGGTTGGCCCCTCACCTATGCCCTGTCGGCGGCCGCCTGGTGGCTGGCGGGCAGTGCCATGTGGGTCGAGTGGCTGCTGAGCTCCGGCGCCCTGGCCGCCGGGGCACTCTTGACTGTTGTGGTGGCCGCCCGGCTTTCGGGCTCGGTCTGGATCGCCGTTTTCGTCGCAGCGCTGGAGCTGATCTCGTACCCGCGAACCTACGCCTACCCCAAGATCTTTGTGTATGCGCTTGGCGCCTGGGTGATGGTCACGATGGCCTCGCGCCTCTCGGCGCGACGCGTCGTGTTCATGGCCGGGATCGTCGCGATGGCGTTCCTGCTGCGTCACGACCATGGGCTATACCTGGGTATCGCGGCTGCAGTGTGCGTAGCCGTTGCGAGCCGATCCGACGGGGCACGCGCAGCCTTCGTTCGAGCGGCCACGCTGACCGCCACCACTGCGCTGTGGCTGCTTCCCTGGATGCTGTTCGTCACGGCAAATGGGGGACTCTCCGCGTATTTCGACCGCGCAATCGAGTACGCGCAAGCGGAAGCAAACGCATCGAACCTTCGCTCGTTGCCACGGTTTGCGCGTCTTCCTGACATGCCGCTTCTCGGCCTCGAACGACCGAATCGCCCGTTGGCTCAAGTCACATGGAAGCCGGCATTATCAGATAGCGAGCGATCCGCCCTGGAACGGCGCTACGGTCTCGAGTTCGTCAGGGATGGCGACGAAGCGCGCTGGTACTACGCTCATGATTCGTCCGAGGCAACCCTCGATGCGTTGTCGCGTGACCCACAGGTCGAAGGCACAGGCAACCTCGGTCGGGTGCACCGGCCGATCTGGCGTGAGGTCGCCGCGTCGCTCTCTCCTCTACGCCTTGCGCCAGCCCTTCACTCTGCCGCCAACGCGGACGCATGGCTGTTCTGGCTCTTCTGGGGGCTTCCCCTCGTGTGCGGACTCGTGGCGGCATGGCGCGCCGTGCACGGACTCGAGCGATGGCCGGGCGAGCTCGCCGTGATCGCGGCCATCTGCGTCACAGCGGCGATGGTCAACGCCGGGTTCCTGCGTGATGCCCTTCGGACGCGTCTCGCCGATGCCATCGTGCCGGCGGTTCTCCTGGGTGCGTGGGGGCTCGGCCTGTGTTGGACGGAACGGTGGCGGTCGCGGGCGCTGCAGTGTGGCGTTGCGCTCATCACCGTCGCGGCCTGCATCGCCTCGTACGCCGCAGTCAGGCAGATCGGTGAATGGCCTGAGCGAACCGAGGTCGCGGGTATCGGCGACGGCCCGCGTGGTGTGCTCGCCCGCGCGCGAGAGGTGTCGTTGCTACTCGCCCTTCCGCACCGGCAGAACGTCGTCCCACCGAGCCGAGTGTCAGGGGCCCTGATGCCGTTTTTTAAATACCTGGATCGATGCACATCCGAATCGGAACGCATCATCGTCACTGGCGAGTTTCCCGACGTCCCCGTCATGGCCGGACGCCGATTCGCGAGTGACGGAGTTGTTCTGGGCGCCTGGTATTCGTCGGCCAGTCATCAGGATCAGACGGTCGAAATGCTGCGTACTCGACGACCGCTTTTCGTCGCCTATATGAGCGCGGGTGCCTTCCGATCGAGATTTCCGTTGATCGAGACCTTCGTCAGCGGCGAGTACCGTTCCATGACCGACGTGCAGGTCGATGGCGATGCCACCGTGCCGATCCTCGTGGACCGGACGCGAATGCCTCTCGGGACGGATGCCGAAACGGGTTGGCCCTGCTTCAAGCCGGCGACCTAGCCTCTGCCTGCGTTGAGGGGCACCTTTGTCGTGTGAAAAACTGCCAACTTGCTTAGGATGCCCGCGCTGAATAAGATCCCGTCCCCGTGCTTCCCCCAGCACCCGTCCGGCAGAGGTCTGCCCAACTGTGGTCGGCAGACTCCGCCATAGTTCTCTTCGTCTTCATCGCCACCCTTCTGTGGCGCTTCCTGACGTTTACCGGATTCACCAACGATCATTACGCGCACCTCGCGCTGGCGCAGCAACTGCTCCTTGGCGATCGACCCATCCGCGACTTTTCTGATCCAGGGTGGCCGCTGACCTATCTGCTCTCGGCAGCCGCATGGCGCGTTGACGGCGGCACACTCGGCGCCGAGTGGACGATCGTCGCGCTGAGCTTTGCGCTGGGCTCCGCCTTTACCTGGATAGCCGCCCGCAACTTGTCAGGCTCGCGTGCTGTTGCATTCCTGGTGACCGCTCTCGAAGTGCTGATTTACCCACGCACGTACTCGTATCCAAAGGTGTTGATGTACGGGGCTGGAGGCCTGGCCCTCCTGGCCCTGGCGGCTCGTCCATCGCGCGCGCGGATATTCGGGATGGCGGCGGTGATCGCCATCGCGTTCCTGTTCCGCCACGACCACGGCTTGTTCATCGGCATTGCCGCCGCCATCTGTCTCATGGCCGCCAGTCGTCAGGACGGCTGGCAGATTGCGACCAGGCGCACGGCCGAGCTCACCGGGGCTACTGCGGGGTTCCTTTTGCCCTGGATCGCGTTCGTCTCGCTCAACGGAGGGCTGGTCTCCTACTTCCAGGAGGGCATCGATTACTCACGGTACGAGGCCCAGTCAACCGCTCTTCAAGCGTGGCCCTCGTTTCACGTGGCACCACAGGAACGGCTGCTTGGTCTTCGCCCTCCTCTCCGGCCTCTCGCACAGGTGGAGTGGACTGCCGAGACCACGATTGAGACCCGCGAAGAGCTGGAACGACACTTCGGACTCGAATACGTGCGAGACGGCGATGATGCGCGCATGTACTACGCGCACAACACCGACAGCGAGAACCTGCGCGCCCTGGCGTACGACGTTCACGTGAAAGGCACGTCAGGCCTGAGCCGGCTTCAGAGACCGGCGTGGAGAGAGTTTCTCGCCGTCATCTCTCCCTTCCGGCTGTCGTCCAGTCTGGCGCTCGAGGTCAATGCAGAAGCCTGGCTCTTCTGGATCTACTGGATGCTGCCGGTCGCCTGTGTCGTCGTGGGCTGGCGTCGATTCCGTCAGGGACGCGAGCAGTTCCCGGGTGAGCTTGCAGCGATCGCAGGTCTCGTCGTGATGGCGGTATTCGTCAACGCCACGTTCCTGCGCAATGCTCTGGCTGTCCGGCTTCCCGACGCGATCGTCCCTCACGCGTTGCTTGGTGCGTGGGCAATTGCCATCAGCCTGAATGGCCAATGGCAGAGACGCACCTTGCAGCGTTCGGTTCAACTGGCCACCGTGATGGCGGTGACCGTTTCCGCACTGGCGGTGTGGCAGATGTCATCAGTGCGCGAGATGGCTGCGGCGTCAGGCCTTGGTAGCAGCTTCGAAGCCGTGGAGCGGCGCGCAACAGAAGTCCGGGCCCTGCTCAAACGATCACACAGGGACGCCGCGCCAAGCCGTTATTCACAGGCGATGAATCCGTTCTTCCAGTACCTCGATCGCTGCACGTCAGTCGCGGATCGACTGGTCGTGACAGGAGAGTTCCCCGACGTGGAAGTCGCGGCGGGCCGCCGCTTCGCCAGCGACGGTGTCGTGTTCGGCTCGTGGTATTCGTCGCAGCGCTATCAGGATCGGACCGTGCAGCGCTTACGCGCACGGCCACCGCTGTTCGCCATCCACATGAGCAACTACCAGCGCTTTCAGGAGCGCTACACGCTTGTCGATCAGTACCTCAACGACGGATACGAGCAGATCACCGAAATCCCGGTGGACGGCGCCAGACCGGTCCGGATCCTGGTTGACAGAAGCCGAACGTCAGTCGGGACCGACTCAGAGACCGGCTGGCCCTGTTTCGTGAACTGACTTTTTGGCTCGGCTAAAGCCGAGCACTACGTGTGCGGACGACTGCCAGCTTCGCGGCGAGCAGCGTCGCCGCAACCATGCTCGAGGGATCGGCCACACCCCGCCCGGCAATGTCGAAGGCCGTCCCATGATCCACTGACGTGCGGACGATGGGGAGACCGAGGGTCACGTTGACGGCAGTGCCAAAGGCCAGCAGCTTGACCGGAATCAGACCCTGGTCGTGATAGCAGGCCACCACCGCATCGAACTCGCCACGAACGGCGCGGACGAACACCGTATCTCCGGGAAATGGGCCTGAAAGGTTCACGCCTCTCGCCCGAGCCGCATCGACGACTGGTCGCAGGACGCGCTGCTCCTCGTCCCCCATCAATCCGTCCTCTCCGGCATGCGGGTTCAACCCCGCAAGCGCCAGCCGTGGCGATGCAATCCCGAATCGCGGGAGCTCATGGTGCGTGAGATCCACGATGTCATCGAGCAGTTCCCGTGTCAGCGTCCGAGGCACGTCAAGAAGAGGCACGTGCACGGTCGCCAGGACAACCTTGAGGGGGTCCGACCAGAACATCATGGCCACACGAGGCGCGCCTGTGAGGTGCGCCAGCAGATCCGTATGTCCCTTCCAGGGGAGCCCTGCACGCGCGAATGCGAGCTTGTTGATCGGCGCGGTCGCCACCGCATCAACGACGCCTTGTTCCGCATCACGCACCGCCCTGCAGATGGCCTCGAACGCTGCTCGGCCGGCGTCGGCCGACAGGACGCCAGGCTCGAATCGCGCGTCAGCAGGTGGACCGTACAGGACAACATCACACGCGTCAGTCACACGTGGATCTTCAGCGACCTTGGCGGCAATCTCGGGGCCAATGCCCGCAGGATCGCCCACGGTGATCGCGACGCGCGGCTTCCCGGTGATCACGGCCCTACTATAATCCCGACCGTAGATGCGCTCCGTGTCGCCACGCAACACGTGGAACCGATTGCTCGCTGGCGGCGTCGCATCCGCACTCTCCGCCGGCGTGTTGCTGGCGCTGATCCCCATCCTGTTCGGCCGACCGCTGCCGATGATCCGAGTGGACTGGCGCAACATCAGCGAGCCGGATCGAATCGGCGCGGAGCAACGGCTTCAGCTCAGCGAGCCCGCCCCCATCGGTGGCCGCGCCTGGTACTACGTCCCGCTGGACACATCGCCACAGGCACTGCTGGCGGTCGTGACGGATCCCGCGGTCGAAGACACGAGAGGTATCGATCGACGTACGTTTCAAATCACGGATAGCCCTGCGCTCACACCACGCCGTGGCGGTCTTCTCGCTGGACCTCGATGGATGGCGGGAGGGACACGACTTCTGGCGTACGCGCTCGCGGGCCTCTCTGCCCTGCTGATGCTCAGTGCGCTGCTCAGCTCTCCCCGGCTGGGTCCAGGATCCACGGCCAGAACGCGAATGGCCGGGCGACTTCGAGACCCGGCAGGAACACTCCGCACGCTGCCTCACACGCTCGGCGCCGGTCTACGCCAACACACGACGGCTGTCGCCGTGATCCTCGTCTTCCTGGCAACGGTGGCGTGGCGTTTTCTCACCTTTACGGGTTTTACGAACGACCACTACGCCCACCTCGCGCTGGCGCAGCAGATGCTGCTGGGTGACAGGCCCATCCGGGATTTTGCGGATCCTGGTTGGCCCTTGACCTACCTGCTCACCGCGGCAGGATGGCTGCTCGCGGGCAACAGCATGGCCACAGAGTGGACCATCACCGCACTCGGCTTCGGAATCGGAGCGGCATGTACGGTTGCGGTCGCGCGCCAACTCTCTGGCTCGCTGACGATCGCTCTACTCGTCACGACGTTCGAGGTACTGATTTACCCGCGCAGTTACTCGTATCCAAAGATGCTCGTCTACGGCGCGTTCGCCTGGATCATCCTCGGGCTTGCCCGCCGCCCATCCACACGCCGCATCGTCCTCACGGCCTTGGCAATCGCGATCGCGTTTCTGTTGCGGCACGACCACGGCCTGTTCGTCGGCGCGGCAGCGGCCGCGTGCGTCTTCCTTGCGACTCGCAGTCAGGGTTGGCGCGATGCGGTCCGTCGCGTCACACAACTGACGGCGATTACGGCCGCCTTCCTCCTGCCGTGGATCCTGTTTGTCTCGTTCAACGGCGGGCTCCTGGCGTACTTCGAAGCTGGTCTCGACTACTCGCGCGGCGAGGCCGCGGCAACCGCCCTCACCTCCCTGCCGGGGTTCCAAGGAGGCGGCATGACGACCATGAATGCCAACGCGTGGCTGTTCTGGCTGTTCTGGAGCCTCCCAGTACTGGCTGGAGTCATCGTATGGCGTCGCGCGCGCGGTCACCGCGAACAGTGGGTTGGTGAGCTCCCCACGGTCGTCGCGCTCGTCATCATGAGCGTCCTGGTCAATGGGAGCTTTATTCGTCAGGCCCTCGAGGTAAGAATTCCGGATGCTGTTGTACCCGCGGTCCTTCTGGCAGCGTATGCACTACGCGCCTGCTGGACGAACCTGTGGCGTCAGCGCGGCCTGCAGTGGGCAGTCCGGTTCGTGACGATTGCTGGTGTCGTCGTGTCGGGTGCGGCGGTCAGCCAGATCTCCGTTGTGGCGGACCAGTACGACAACGCCATGATCTCGAGAGGGCTGTCGGGCATTCGGATCCGTACGTCCGAAGTCATCGAGCTGCTTCGACGCTCACATCGCGGAGACACACCCAGCCGCTATTCGGCTGCCCTGGCCCCGTTCTTCGACTATCTCGACCGTTGCTCGTCTCAATCCGATCGGCTGATTGTGACCGGTGAATTTCCCGATGTGCTCGTGCTTGCCGGCCGGCGATTCGCGGGCGACGGGGTTGTCTTTGGCGCCTGGTACTCTTCCTCGGTCCATCAAGACCGGACGCTCGCACAGATCGAAGAGGATCCTGCGCTCTTCGCGCTGCACATGGGTGACTACAGCACGTTCCAGGAGCGCTTCAACCTGATCGATCAGTACCTCAACCGGGAGTACGACGAGATGGCAGAGGTAGCGGTTCCAGAGGCCGGGACGATTCGCATTCTGAAGCTGCGAAGGCGAGCGCCTGTCGGCACGGATGCCGCCACCGGGTGGCCGTGTTTTACGACGAGACCGACGCCGTCGCGACCATGATCCGTCGTAGTGTCCGGCTTCAGCCGGACCTTTGAACCGGGCAACCACGACGGCACGAGGATCCACGAAGGTTCTTCATCAGATCTGAAGGACCACCCAGTCGGCGACGACCTTCGGCCCGGCGTTTCGTTCAAGAGCCGCGATGGCCTCATCAACAGCGGCAAACGCACGGGTCGCGCGTTCACGATCGAACGCGGATGACAGACCTCGCAGATCCGCTTCGAGATCCGCGTTCGCAAGGGGCGGCGTACCGGCGCCGACAGCAAGCAGGCCAAGATCTCGCAGCAAGGATGCGAGCGCCCGCAACCGGATTCCAAGATACTCGCGATCGCGATTTCCAGTTGTCGCCTTGCCGACGAGCTCCTGCGCGGCCACGATTCGACGTGCGGGATCGGGCATTCGCGCGGTCTGGTGCAGCAGCCGCTGCGCGGCCTCACGCGCTTCACCGACATCCAGGCCACGGGACTCGAGGGCGAGTCCCACGCTGCCCCCGGCCTCGGCCGCAGCCGCGCGAGCGTCAGACTCGGAATACTGATGATCCCGGACGAGCACTTCCACAACCTCGGCAGACGCGAGCTCACCGAATCGCAGGGGACGGCATCGCGAGCGCACGGTCGGAAGCAGCGTATCCGCCATGGACGATACCAGCACGAAGACCGACGCCGACGGAGGCTCTTCGAGTGTCTTCAGCAGCGCATTCTGTGCCTGCGTCACGAGCGCGTCCGCTTCGTCCACGATCACGACACGTCGGCGACCTTCGAAAGGTCGATAGTTCGCGCGATCGATGACGTCGCGCACCGGCTCGATCTTGATGGTGCCGGTGTCGCTGGGCTCCAGGACGATCACGTCAGGGTGGACACCGCGCGCGATGCGCCGGCACGAAGGACACTCGCCGCAGGCATCCACTTCGAGCCTGTCGATCTTTCTCGTGTGAATGCAGTTGAGGGTTGCCGCAATCGCCGTGGCGACACGCCGCTTTCCCACACCTCTGGGGCCTGCAAGCAGAAGCGAGGGCGGCAACGTCCCACGTGCGATCGCGTGCGTCAGAAGCGTGAGCAGGCGCTTATGACCAACAAGGCCCCGAAACGTCATCGGAGCTGCGTCGCGCTGCGGAGCCTGCGGGGAAGCCACGAACTACCTAGGCAGCGGGCTTGCGGCCGACAACGATCACCGAGAGCCCGAAATTGAAGTGATAGCGCTCTTCAAGCTCCCGAAGACGCGAGACCAGGCCAAACCCCTTCGTGGCGACCTTGGTGATGTGTGGACGCTTGAGCACGCGCCCGAAGATGTACCACCCAATCGCGCCAACCCAGTTGAAGTAGCGGCTGGTCTCGACCACAAATCCGGCCTCCCGAAACAGGCCGGTCAAGGAGGCCTCCGTGTAGCGCCGGAAATGGCCCAGATTCCGGTCAAGATCCGAATACAGCTCCTGGTGGGCCGGCACGAGCACACAGACCACACCACCGGGCTTGATCGCCTGAAACAGCTGCGAGAGGACGTACCGATCGTTCTCGATGTGTTCCAGGACGTTGAGGCACACAACAGAATCAATCGCCTCGTGGACAACGTCCTCGGCGCGGAATGTATTCAGATCCAGACGACGGATCTGCACGTTCTCGTAGGTGCCAAATCGACGACGCAGCAGATGGAGGTACTCATCCTCGTAGTCGGAGAGCACGACCGCGTCACGGTCGAGCAGAAACCGTGACAGGTTTCCCGCACCGGATCCGATCTCGAGCACCCGGCGGCCAAGATACGGCGAGAACAGGCGGAACATCGTCTGGTTGTACGAGCCCAGTTCGCGCATCCGCGCGAGCGTGTGCTGACCCACGTGACCGATGTCGCTGATCACCCAGTGCTTCAGCAGCGTCCAGAGAGCTGAGACCGCATCCTTCGGCCCGATCTTCTTGCCCTCTGAGTAGTCGCGGCCGTGGTACGAGATGGGAACCTCGAAGATCCGGCAGCCCAGCTTGGCAATCTTGACGGTCACCTCGGGCTCGAATCCAAACCGGTTCGACCGCAGAGGTATGCGCTTGATGAGATCGGTCCTGAAGGCCTTGTAGCAGGTCTCCATGTCCGTCAGGTTGAGGTTCGTCAGGACGTTGGTTGCCAGTGTCAGCAATCTGTTGGCGACCGTGTGCCAGAACAGGTGGACCCGCCGATAGCCCGCAACGAATCGTGACCCATACACGACATCCGCTTCGCCCGACAGGAGCGGCTTCAGCAGAATGTGGTACTCGCCAGGGTCGTACTCGAGGTCGGCGTCCTGGATGATCAGGAATTCCCCGGTCGCCTCTTCGATGCCGCGCCGAATCGCGGCTCCCTTGCCCTGATTGAACGGCTGCTTGAACAGGCGGATGACGTCGGGATAGCGCTCAGCCAGCGAGACCAGGATCTCGGAGGTGCCGTCGGTCGAACCGTCATCGACCATGACGATCTCTTTCGACACGTCGACGGCAACCACACGTCTGATCAGTTCACGAACCGTGTAGCGCTCGTTGTAGACCGGAATGATGACCGAGAGTTGAGGTGGTGTCACAACGATGACTGACCGGGAGGCAGGCCCCATGATGAATAACACGGGACGACGGCGGAGGAAAGGCTAAACAGCCTTGACCCACTGCGCCGTCAGGGAGTACACGTGGGTATGTCAATCCGTCCCGTCAAGCGGGTCGCACGGTCCACACCAGTCCTCGAAGGAGCTGGCGTCCATCTGCACCGGGCCTTCGGGTTCGGTACGACGAGCGAGTTCGACCCCTTCCTCCTGTTTGATGACTTTCGGAACGACAATCCGGACGACTACCTTGCCGGTTTCCCCTGGCATCCTCATCGGGGCATCGAAACCATCACCTACGTGCTGGCGGGCTCCGTTGATCACGGCGACAGCCTCGGGAATCAAGGGAGTCTCGGCTCGGGCGACGTGCAGTGGATGACTGCCGGCAGCGGCATCCTGCATCAGGAGATGCCCAAGGGCGATCCACAGGGCCGCATGCACGGCTTTCAGCTCTGGGCCAACCTCCCATCGTCCCTGAAAATGACGGCGCCGCGGTACCAGGATGTCACCTCGAACAGCATTCCCGAGATCGTTGACGACGACGGCACACGGGTGCGGGTGATTTGCGGCGATTTCTGGGGAAAGAGTGGACCAGTCGATGGCGTCGCCGCTGCCCCTCGGTACCTCGACATTTCCGTACCCGCTGGCGTTCGCAAACGTCTCGTCGTCGAAACATCCCGGAACGCGTTCGCGTACGTGTTTGAGGGCTCCGGAGTCTTCAAGGACGCGTCGGAACCGCGCGCCGTGCAGACCGAGCTGGCCGGCTCCGACGCCCCGGCGATGCCTGATCCCATCAGCGACAGGTCGCTCGTGGTCTTCGACACCGGTGATGAGGTCGTCGTCCAGGCGGGGCCGACGGGCATCCGATTCCTGCTCGTGTCCGGGCTGCCGATTCAGGAGCCGGTCGCGTGGCGCGGCCCGATCGTCATGAACACGACTGAGCAACTGCAGCAAGCCTATGCGGAGCTTCGCAGTGGTACGTTCATCAAGTGACGGCCGAGCTTCCGACTCTGCAGGTGATCGTTGCGAGTACACGTCCGGGCCGGAAGGGGCCGGCCGTCGCGACCTGGTTTGCTGAACAAGTACGCCAGCACGGGAAGTTCAAGGCTGAGATTGCTGACCTTGGCGTCATCAATCTGCCGCTGCTCGACGAGCCGGAGCACCCGCGTCTGCGGAAGTATCAGAACGATCACACCAAGTCCTGGAGCGCACGCATCGACCGCTCGCATGCGTTTGTGTTCGTCACACCCGAATACAACTACGGGACGCCGCCCCCGCTGCTCAATGCCCTGGATTACCTGGTGCAGGAGTGGGGCTACAAGCCCGCCGGATTCGTGAGCTATGGCGGCGTGTCAGGCGGCCTGCGCGGCGTACAGATGACGAAGCAGGTCGTGACCGCACTGAAGATGGTGCCGCTCGTCGAAGCGGTCACCGTCCCCATGTTCACAAAGTTCATCGATCCGGAAACGGGTGTGTTCAAGCCCGAAGACGTTCAGGCACAGAGCGCCGCAAAGATGCTGGATGAGCTCCTGCGCTGGTCGAACGCGCTGCGCGTGCTGCGACCGCCAGACTCGCCGGCGGCGTGATCGTTGGTCCGGCTTCAGCCGGACCTGATCGCAGGCTAGC
Source organism: Acidobacteriota bacterium (assembly GCA_013140775.1). Lineage (GTDB taxonomy): Bacteria > Acidobacteriota > Vicinamibacteria > Vicinamibacterales > UBA2999 > JABFSA01. The sequence continues at coordinate 47,781 of JABFSA010000009.1, forward strand.
GCGTCCCTCCAAAGAGACCCTCGTACATGTTCTTCCATTTGTCGTACTCGTCGAGCGTCACCCGCGCGTCGACAAACGTCATGGGCACTTTGTTGAGCGGCGTGTCCACCTTCGTGCTCGTCGGGACGAACTCGCGGTCCGCGATGATCTTCTGACCTTCTTCGCTCAACTCGAAGTCATAGAAGAGCACCGCAGCGTGCGGATGCGGAGCATTGCGGGCAACGCTCACGCCGTTCGGCCGCGCAATGGCGTTGCCGATCGTGAACCAGTCGATTGGGGCTCCCTCGGCCCTGAGCTGCTCGGCCTTGTAGTTGTACACGGTCAGCGCCAGAGGCACTTCTCCCGACGCGACCAGTTGCGTGAGCAGCGTGTGTCCCTTCCGAACAGAGATACCGTTGGTCGAGACAATTTTCTTGAAGACTTCCTGCGCGGGCCCCTCACCCAGCTCGCCGGCGATACCAGCCAGCCAGTCTGAATCTTCCTGTTCAATCCCGAGCTTGCCCTTCCACTTCGGATCGGTGAGGTCCTCCCACGTCTTCGGAAGATCTTCCTTCTTGATGAGCTTCGTGTTGTAGGCCTGCACGAATACGTTAAGCCGCGTCCCGACCCACTCGCCGTGCGGACGGATAGCCGGAGCGATCAAGTCCGCGTGATGTGGGCTCTTCACGAGCTGCAGAATCTTTTCGCGTGAAAGCCCTTCGAGCTCTGGCCCGTTGGTCTCCACGACGTCTACCGTGTGGCGACCCGCCCGGCTTTCCTGAAGCGCACGGTTGAGGACGGCCTCCGAGCCGGCTCGCCAGATGGTGGCTTCGATGCCGTATTTCTTCTCAAAGGCTTCCACGACCTTGCCTATATCCTCGGCAAGCGAGGAGGTGTAGACCGTGAGCGCACCCTCTTTCCTGGCGCCATCGATGAGCTTCTGCATGCGGTCGGCGCCTTCATACAGCCCGAGATCCGCTGCGGTCACCGTTGCGGCCGGCGGCGGCGATGCGGCGCAACCCACCGCGGCGATAGACGCCACTACCGCCAACAGGACACGGACATGAGCACGCGGTTTCGTCATGAGTCTCCACGCAGCACAGGAGGCAGTTCGGTCAGTTCCGCCTCGTAGGCCGCATCCATCCGGGGCGTCAGCCCCCGTTTCGCAAGCGCCTGCGCAAACAGCTGTCTCACCTTCGGCGATTCGTCAGCGTAGTCGATCTGGTCGCCGCCAAGACGCCGTGAGATCCACGCCTTCGGCACCCCCTGGGCATTTCTGATGCTGACGCCCTCAGCTTTGAAGGCCAGGTATCGCGCAGGGGTCGTGCCGGTATTGAAGTGCTGATGAAACCACAGATTCGGTGGCACGATCATCGATCCCGGCTTCCATTCGAACCGGCGCGGCTCCTCACCCTCGGGCCACATCAGACTGTAGCCTTCCCCGTTCAGGATGATGACGTGTGCACCGGCTCCGTGCGCATGGGCCTTCTTATACGTGCCCACCGGAAACTGGGAAATATGGCTGTTCATATGCCCCTTGGCGAGGCTGAAGCGGATATGACCGCCTCCAGCCCCTCGTTCCTTCGCTGTTACCAGGGGCAGGTTTACTGCGTCGGCGACAAAATTGGTCTCGAGCAGAAATCCGCGCTGAGCACCGCCGTTCGCGAAGTATGACGGCTCGCCGCTGAAACGATCCGGAAAGTCGTACCGGGTGTTGAAAACAAAATCGAGGTCACCGAAGGCGTTGATGACCACGGGCGCATTGGTGACGGCGACGTAGCGCGCCGGCCGGGTGCCGGAACCATTGAAGTGCTGGTGCCAGGCGTTGAGCGGAATCGCAAACAGCGCACCGGCTTTCCACTCGAACGATGTTCGCTGACCGGCCTCGTTCCACACCGATGTGGATCCGAGCCCGTCGAGCACAAGCACCATCTCTTCGTACAGCTGGCGTTGCGGCGCCAACGCCTTGCCTGGCGGAATCTCGCACACGTAGCAGTCGTTCGACGTCCGCGACGCGTCGTGGTTGAGAAAGACACCCATCCCGCCGCGCCTCGCCCACGGCTTCAGCTCGACAGCATGCAAATCAGGTACGTACAGCGAGCTGACGATGTCGAGCCCTTCAGACTTGACCCATCGAGTGTACGGACTGTCTTTCTCGGTCGTGAATTTGACCGCAAGATCGTCGGAAACGAGTGCGTCTCTGGACATGTTGAGAATTACCGTTCGAACTTCATTGTTCTCCGCTTCTCAGCTCGTGTTCACGTTCGGTTCAGATTCATTCTTCACAGTTCGATTGCAGCTGAACTCGGACCCGAACCCCGAACACAGAACCGAACCGAGAACCAGAGAACCGAGAAGTGTGAACGACAAGTTTACTGATCGTCGTGGTTGAAATTCTGCTCGTCGTCGCGCGCCACGAAGGGCTCGGTTCCTGGCGCCGGCGTGGTCGGCCGTGGTTCGACCTGCTTCTGGAAGAGCATGTTCATGAACAGAAACATCGGCTTGGTCTTCATCACGAGCGCACGGGCAGGCTTCGTATCGCTCGCGTTGAAGTGCTGATGCACGCAGTTGTTGTGGACCACCACCACGTCGCCGGCTTTCCAGTCGTAGCGGACCCCATCGTGAATTTCGTAGCCTTCGCCGTCGAGGATGTAGAACGCCGCTTCGTTCACGTGCCCATGCTTCTGGTTGCGTCCGCCTGGCGCGTACTCTTCCAGATGAATGTGCAGCGTCTGCCCGAGACCATCGACCGGCTCGATGTAGTGCCGGCTGAATGCCTGGGGACCATCCCTGAACTTGAGCTCCCGGCCCTTGAGCACCCTGGGCACCGATCGGAGGCGCGCCAGTTCATCCTTCAGGCTGTAGCTCCCCTCCACGCCGCGCACGAACACTCGGGGCTTCTTGCTCGTGAAATGAGATTCCTTCGCCATCGAAACCTAGTCCCTCTCTTTCACGACCGCCTGTCCCTTCAGAAACAGGTCGGACCATAACTTCGACCACTTCGCTTCCTCATCGAGTGTGATGATCGGGTCGATGGTCGTAAACGGAAAGTCATTCAAAGACGAATCAACGGAGCGGCTCGAAGGCACGCGGTTACGCTCTTTGAGCACGGTCTGCCCTTGCCTCGACAGGATGAAGTCGGTAAACAGCATCGCACCGTGCGGATGCGGGGCGCGACGCACGACGCCGACCGAGTTGGCGCGCCCGAACGTGGGCGGCAGCGCCTTCCATTTGATGGGTGCGCCCCTGACGAGGAGCCGCTCGGCGTTGTGATTGTAAATATTCGGAGCGAGTGGAATCTCACCAGAGGCGACGAGCTGGCCCACGAGCGTATGGCCCGTCCGCATCACCGGCTTGGCGGCAGCGAGGCCGCGGAAAAACGCCAACCCCTTCTGCTCACCCATGCTCTTGACCATCGCGCCGAACCAATCGATGTCACCCGCCTCGAGGCCGAGGCGGCCGACGAAGCGCGGATGCAGCAGATCGCTGTAAGCGTTCGGCACTTCCTCTGGTTTGATGAGACGCGTGTTGTAGCCGATCGTGAAGAAGTTGAAACGCGTCGCGACGTAGTGCCGATGAGGAGGAAAGGCGGCGGGCGCCAGCTCAGGAAAGGTCGGACTGCGAAACTCGTCGAGCAATCCTTCCCGGTAAAGCGCCTCCATCTCAGGCGAGTTGGTCTCAATCACGTCGAAGCCGACTCGGCCGGCACGGGCTTCGGCGACCGCCCGCTGCACCACGCGTTCACTGGCGGCGCGCCAGATTTGAGTCTTGACGCCGTACGCTTTCTCGAACGCTGCGGTCAGCGGACCCGAATCCTGCGTGTTCAGTGACGTGTAGAGCACGACGACGCCTTCGCGCTTCGCGCCGGCGACAAGGCGCTGCTGTCGATCGGCGCCCTCGAGCATGTAGATCGCACGACTTGGGGAGGGCTGCGGGCGCACCTGTGCGTGAGCCATCACCGGCGCGGCAACGAGCCCCGCGATGGCGCGCCCGAACACGCGGCGACTGTACATGCCCTCGCTCTTCATGGCTCGTGTCCCTTAGCGCGTCACCGTTGCGTGACCACGCAGATAACGCTCCACGACCTCGGTGCTCAGTACAACGGCCGAGTCATACTCCGGCGCATCCTCGAGTTGCTCGAGGTCGTTCAAACCGGAGGCCTTGAAAATCCGATTGATGATGGAGATGAGTCGAACGGGTCTCTCAGGATTCGCGTTGAAGTGCTGGTGAATCGTGTTCGGTGGCACGTAGACGACGTCCCCGGCTTCCCACTCGTACCTCTTCACCTCGTCCTGCGGCGTCCAGTGATACGTGTCGGTGATCTCGACGTCGCAATCCTGATGCAGGTCGTAGCCTCGTCCTTCCACAACGTACACACACTCTTCGGCGAGATGACGATGCTTCCCGGAGCGGCTGCCGGGCGGGATGATCTGCATGTAGGCGTCCACCGTCTCCATGCGCGTGTTCATCGCCTCGTTCAGCAGATGCTTCAGAAGTCCCTGCCGCGACATTTCCCATGGCATGTCGCTCGGCGCAATAACCTTCCGGCGTTTGGCGTTCCTTGCCGGGGCGCTCGCCGCGTCGTCGAGCAGCGCCTGGTAGAAAGGCTTGTTGTCGCTCCCCTGCCTCCACGCCTTCGATTCACTCCACGCCATCGTGTCCCTCCCAACGGACTGTAACGATCCTGGCACGCACAGGCAACCTACACACCGTACTGGTCCAGTTTGAACCGCTTCGGCTTGAGCAGGCGACACAATTCTCGGTTCAGCCCTGCCTGCGGCAGGGCAAGCCCCATCTCCCGCGCCATGGACTGAACGATGGCGAGATCGTCCTCAGCCCACGACATCGTGTGGGTTCCCCAGTTTCGCAGCGCATAGTTATCGGCTCCGGTCTTCGCGAGCGAGGAACGCAGCAGCTCCACGTCCACGCCAGAGCGGTGCGCCAGCGCCAGGGCCTCATGATTGGCGACAAGGCAGGCCCACATCACCATGTTGTTCGCAGCCTTGGCGACCTGTGCCGTGCCCACCTTCCCCGTGTGGACGATGTCACTGCAGAAGCACGCCAACACCGGTTCGAGACGCTGCACCACGTCTGCCGGGCCTCCAACGAACGCCAGCAGCGTGCCCTCGTCTGCGGCCCGCCCGCCCCGGCACATCGTGGCGTCCACGACATTGACGCCTGCTGGTTCCGCAGCCGCAGCAAGCTCCTCCATCGTCTGGGGATTGACCGTTGAGAGAACGGCGACGATGGCCGTGCGGACCAGATGCGGAAGCAGCCCATCAGCCGACAGGATCTGACGTACCTCGTCGTCGTATCCCACGCACACCAGAACAGCGTGACTCTCACGGGCAAGTGCCGCCGGAGCATCTGCCCACCGGGCACCAAGCGCTTCCACGTGAACGCGTTTGCTCGCATCAACATCGTGAACGATGACAGCAAACCCTTTCCGTGCGAGGTGGCCGATGATCGGCTGTCCCATACGTCCCGCGCCCAGGACACCGACCGTGCTCAGCGCAGTGCTCTTACTCATAACCACACTCGAGGTCTCCGGCTCGGCTGAAGCCGAGCACTACGACGACTTCAGATTCCGGCTCGGCTGAAGCCGAGCACTACGTTAGCCGCCAGCACGTCAGATCGCGACGGACGTAGTGCGCGGCTTGAGCCGCGCTCCCTCTATCGCTTCTGTGTAATCGTGTCGATGAGAGCGGGCTGGCCGCTCTTCACTTGCGCGATTGCCCGCTGCAGAGCCGCCGCAATGCCGTCGGGTGACTCAATCGGTCCCTCGGCGTACCAGCCCATCGACCTCGCCATCGCCGCGAAGTCCGGCGCCGGATCGTCGAGGTCCATTCCGATATGCGCCCGCTCGACCGGCGTGCCACGCAGCTTCGCCATCCGGATCTGATGTTCCCAGTCGTTGTAGTAGGCGCGGTTGTTGTACATCACCACGAGGAGGGGGATCCGATGCTTGGCCGCCACCCACATCGCGCCCGCATCGAACATCAGGTCGCCGTCAGGCTGCATGTCTACGACCAGGCGATTCTGGTCGCGGTGCGCGAGCGCGACACCGAGGGAGATACCGAACTGCGTCGCGGTACCGAGCGACCTCCCGGGATGCCGATGCGGTTTGTCGAAATCCCAGAGCTTCCGCGTCCACCGCTCCAGCGTGCCGGCGGTGAGCACCCAATCTTCGTCTTTGATCGCGTCCCACACCTCCGACGCGAGACGGGGCAGCGTGGTCGGACTCGCGTCCCAATCAACCTTCGCGTCTTCAGTCCACTTGTCCCAACGGACCCTACTGGCAGCAGCCGTCGCTGCCGTTCGGGCGGCGATGCGCGGAGGCAGCGCCGGATCGGCGTCTATGCGCGCCTTCAGCAAGGTTGTCAGCGCCGGAATCGCCAGCGTGGTATCCGCAAGAATCTGCAGGCGGAAGTGATGCGACCGTTGATAGTCGAGCGCCCAGCTCGAGAGCCCCAGATCGCCGAACCCGATGTCGATCCAGGTTGCGTCGGGCGGAACGACTGAGACCACTTCCCTCGTTGCGCTCACCAGCTCCGTCGTCGCGCGTTCCCAATCCCTCGTATCGAGGCAGAGGACAAGGTCTGCGTGCCGGAAGGCATCCTTCGAGTTGCTCACGTTGAGCGGATGCCGGGACGGAAAGTTCAGCCGACTGTCAACGTCGTACACCGGGATGCCAGCGGTCTCCGCGAGCGCCACGAGCGCATGAAATCCTTCAGGCTCGCGCCCGACGTACTCCGCGATAATCACCGGTCGTTCTGCCGCAGCGATCAGCGCCGCCGCTTCGGCGAGCGCCTGCGGATCCGCCGCGAGACGGGACGGCACATGCGCCGCATCGGCAGGCGGCAGCGGAACGTCGTGATCGAGCACCTGTTCCTGAAGCCAGGCGTCGTAACACATGTAAATCGGCCCGCGGGGCTCCGTCATCATCACGGAGTACCCCCGCGCGAAAGACTCGGGGACGCCGTCAATGACGTGGGGCTGGTAGTCCCACTTCGTGTACTGGCGTATCGCCTCTCCCTGGTTCTGTGCGGAGTGAATCCAGTCGATGCGGGGCCGGCGCTTCGTTTCGTCCATCGGCCCTGTTGCGCCGACGATCAGCACCGGCGAACGGTCGATGTAGGCGTAGTAGATCGCCATGTTGGCGTGCAGCAGTCCGACGAGACTGTGCAGGATCGCCACCATCGGCTTCCCGGTGACCTTGGCATACCCGTGAGCGATCTGCACCGCCGTCTCCTCGTGCTGACACAGCAGCAAGGCCGGACGGTTGCCGCCGTAGTTGACGATGGAGTCGTGAAGCCCGCGGTAGCTGGCCCCGGGATTGATGGCGGCGTACGGGAGACCGTAGGCGTGCAGGAGATCGACGATGAGATCGGAGGCCCAGCGCTCGTCGGCCATCACGCCACCGTGAGCACGACGCACTTGTCGGCGTGCAGCTGGACGAAGATCGATTCGCCGACCTTTGTACGGAGCGTGGGATGACGACGTGACAACAGGGTGCGCGGCCCTACCTTCACCTGAAAATCGACCGCTTCACCGAGAAACACTTTTTGATCCACTCGTCCCTCCCAGACGTTCCTGCCCTCGGGTCTGACTTCCACGAGCTCGACATCTTCCGGCCGCACCGAGATCGAGACACGCTCATCCGTCTTGAGCGGCAGACTCGAGGTCACGTGCACATCGCCGATCTCGGTCCGCACAACACACATCGCGTCGGCCCCGTCCACTGGAGTCACGGCGATGACGTGCCCGTCCACGAAGTTCGTGTTGCCGACGAAGTCGGCTACGAACTGATTGGCCGGCCGCTCGTACACGTCACGGGGACTGCCAATCTGCACCACGCGTCCTTCGTTCATCACCGCGATCTGATGCGAGAGCGCCAGCGCTTCACTCTGGTCGTGTGTCACGTAGACGGTGGTGATCCGCAACTCGCGCTGCAGCCGTTTGAGCTCGAACCGCATCCTCTCGCGAAGTTTGGCGTCGAGATTGGACAACGGTTCGTCGAGGAGCAGCAGCGCGGGTTCCCTCACGAGGGCTCTTGCAAGCGCCAGGCGCTGCTGCTGGCCGCCGGACAGCTTGGTGGCATCGCGATCCGCGAGGTGATCGAGCTGCACTGCGGCAAGGACTCGCATCACGCTTTCCTTGATCTGCCCACGGGAATACCGTCGATCGCCCACCTCGAGGGGAAAGGCGACGTTCTGGAACACGTTCATGTGCGGCCAGATCGCGTACGACTGAAACACCATGCCGAAGCCGCGACGATTGGGGGCCACGAACACGTTCCGTGAAGACGAGAAGACGACCGTGCCGCCGACGGAGATCTCACCCGCACGCGGACGCTCGAGGCCCGCAATCGAACGCAACGTGGTGGTCTTGCCGCAACCGCTCGGCCCGAGCAGCGTGAAGAGACGGCCCTGCTCCACGCCGAACGTCACGTCCTGCGCGGCTTTGACGGCCTGACCGTGATCGCCTGGATATTCAGTTGAGAGATTCTGTACCGCTAGCACGTGGGGTCTACTCCTTCACGCCGTACTTTTTGCCAAGCCACTGCGCGGCAAGCACCAGCATGAAGAGCGCAATGATGAAGAGCACGCCGAGGGCCGACAGCTCGACGTACTGGCCATTCTCCCATAGCTCCCAAATCACGATCGACACGACCTGCGTGTCTGGACTGTAGAGCAGGATCGACGTGGACAGCTCTCGAATCGAGACGATCATCACGTAGATCCAGCCGGCGAGAAGACCCGGCTTCAGGAGCGGCAGGATCACCCTGCGGAACGTCGTGCTCCATGACGCGCCGCTCATGGCGGCCGACTCTTCGAGCTCCTTGTGAATCTGCAGCATCGATGTCGTGCTGTACCGCAGACCGTACGGCATGAACCGGGTGATGTACGCGAGGAGCATGATCCAGATCGTGCCGTAGATGCCGACGTCCACGTTGAGATAGAAGATCATGATCGACAGGCCAAGGACGAGGCCTGGAAAGACCATCGGCAGCGAAGCGACGTTGTCGAGCAGCCAGCGCCCGCGAATCTTCGTCTTGACCACGATCCAGCAAATGACCGCCGTCACGAGCATCACAATTGTTGCGGCACTGAACGACAGGAACAGACTGTTGAGGACCGTGCGCCCGAGGTTGGGGTACGACAGGATGAATCGATACGAGTCCAGCGTCAGGTTCTGCAGCGCTTCCGCGGACGGTACCGCGTAGAACCGCTGAAACGACGACCACAGGAGCACGGCAAACGGGAGTACCACGATCAGCAGGAAGTAGACGAGGAAGATCCCGGCCGTGAGCCACCTCCACCGCCCGAGATCAATCTGTCTCGGCCGGAATCCCTTCCCGGTCATCGTCGCGTATCTCGATCCCTGACTCGAAAGACGCGACACGGCGAACACGCCCACAGTCGTGATGACCAGAAGCGCGACCGCGTATGAAGACGCGAGCCCGACCTGGCTGGGATACCGGTGCACGGCTTGATAGATCGCCGACGTGAACACCTGGATGCCGACAGGAAGCCCGAGGAGCGCCGGCACCTCGAACGCTTCGATCGAACGCACGAACAGAATAAGGACCGTCGCGACGACCGCAGGCCAGGTCAGGCGAAGCGTGACACGCCACGCCACCTGGAAGATGTTGGCCCCGCTCATCGTGGCCGACTCTTCGAGCGACGGATCCATCGCTCGAAACGCCGCGGTCATCAGAAGGAATGCCATCGGCGAATAGTGGAGCCCATCCACCCAGATCATCCCCGCGAGCGAGTAGATGTTGAGAACCGGCTCCTCGATGCCGAACCAGCTCGCGGCCACCAGGTTCAGAATGCCAATCTGCGGGCTCGCCAGAAAGATCCAGGCGACCGTAAACAGAATCGAGGGAATGACGAGGGGAATAATCGACAGCGCAAAGAACACTCGTTTGAACGGCGTGTTCGTCCGCTCATTCATCCAGGCCAACGCGGTACCGATCCCGAATGCGAAGATCGCCGTTCCCAGGGCGAACTGGATCGAGGTCCACAGAAGCCGCAGGGTTTCCGTGGTGCCGTAGGCGGTTATGTAGTTCTCGAGGGTGAATACCGCATCGACGGCTGCTGTCTGCGGTGTGCGGAAGCTCTGCCAGAGGAGGAAACCGAGCGGAATCACGGCGATGTAGACCGTGAACGCAACCGACAGCCCAAGAACGATCCACTTCCAGTCGAACGGAGCGCGTCGCTCGGACGCCTCGACTGGCGCGTCCAGAGCCGGGCTACTGGTGGTCACGTCCCTGATGTCCCTTCGGCGCGGCGTGAGGATGCGAGTGCGGGTGACGGTGGGGATGATGGTGACCGTGGTGGTGATGGGCAGGAATCCGAGGATCCTGGCTGAAGACGAGCGACTTGATCGTCACCGGCACCGTGAAGGACGGCATCCGCACTCGTCCCAGATCGATATAGTCGAAATCCCACAGCACGATCCCGTCGAGCACCAGCACCTCACTGACAACACCCAGTTCGTCCTTGAGAATCGCCCCGAGCGTTTGGGCGACGTCGCCGTCGAGGACGACGAAGAGGGACTGCTCCCCCGCGGTCGTCCGAGGCAATGCGCCAGTGATGCCTCGAGCGAGCGCCGCCAGACGCGCATGGGCGGGTGCCCCGCTCCAGCGAATCGCAAGCGCAAACTCGGTCTCTCCTTCGACGATGTCGAAGCGTCGAAGGTGTTCGAGAATAGCCGACGAGACCTCAGCGGGGTCTATCGTGTCGTCCAATCGGATTACTGGCATCACGACCTGGAGATTCCGACGCGGGAGCAGCGCTCCTGGACTGGACACATAGAGCGTGTTGCCCGATAGCTGGACGCTGTACTCCGATGCCCCGAGAGCGGTTGCTCGAATGCACTCGCCGGCGGGCAGGAGCGCGAACGGGAGTCGCCCGGAGTCGATCCGCTGTCGGATGGCACGGCCAAGGCGAAGGCCAAGGTCGTTGAAGTCCCGCGGTTCGCGACCGTAGACATACTCGCCAACGCCACCCGAAAACATCACCCCCAGAATGCCGCCGACTCCCCCGAGCGGCTCCGTGAGCCAAAGCTCACGCACATCTGAGGACGCAGGTTCTTCAGCCAGCGCTGCCACGAGTGCATCGGCCATCCACGCGGCGACGGAGTCAACGTCCTCTACGCCCACCGGATCCCCAAGGTTCCAGTCGTGTCCGGCCTTCCCCGCCAGACTCTTGCCGCCAGGGTCGAGGCGCACGAGTCGGCCGTGCTCGTCGAACACGGCAAGTCGTCCCCCGATGTGGAGCGCCGCGGTATCCACCACCTGACCCCCATCAACGAGCGCCAGCTTCGTGGTGCCACCACCAATGTCGATATTGAGAATCGCTCCGTTCCGATCGTGCGACGCTCTCGCCGCCCCGGAGCCATACGCCGCCAGCACGGACTCCATGTGATGCCCGGCGGTCGCGCACACGAACTCCCCACCCACCTCCGCCAGGACATCCGCAATGGCCTTCGCATTCTCGCGGCGCAGCGCTTCCCCGGTCAGGATCACCGCCCCTGTATCGACGTCGTCTGGATGAACACCGGCAGCGGCGTAGGCATCGTCCACGATGCGGCCAATGGCCTGATCGTCGATCCGCTCAGCGCTCAAGTAGGGAGTCAAGGTTACAGGAGACTGATAGACAGTCTCGCGTCCGACAACGAAGTAGCGGCTGGTCAGTGCTTCAGAGATCCGCCGCAGCTCGAGATGAGAGAACACGACCTGAGTGCCCGCTGAGCCGATGTCGATGCCGACAGACATGAGCGACAAATGATCCTGCACCCACAGGCTCGTCGCCGTCGGGTCGTAGTCCGCGGCGTCATCGTCATGATCGTGGTCGTGGTCCGCATCGCCCTCGTCGTGCGAGTGCGTCGGATCGACGCCTAGAAGGTGGTCCTCCAGGCGGTGCGGACGCTTCTGATCGTCGTCGGCCATGGTGCAGGGTCACACGAAAGGCGCCATCACGACATGAATCGTCGCGACGATGACGATGAACAGAGCGGTCGTCATGACGCCGAGCATGATCATGCGTCGCAAATCCACTTCTCCGGCAGCAAAGGCCGTGGCGGCCGTGGCGCCCGCCCACGGGAAGATGAGACCGACGGCGAGATGCGCGATCAGAATCGCCATCGACGCTGGATTGAATCCGATCTGTATGGCCGCCGGAATGAACACGCTGCAATACAGCGCGGTCCCGGAGATGAAGTTGGTGCTGATGGCCACCACCGTTGCGGCGATGTATGGAAGGACCGTCGAACCCACGCCAAGTCCCTTGATGATGCCGCCCATCAACTCGACAAAACCGAATTGCGTCAGTGCGTCGGTCATCGCGACCGCGCCGCCCACCAGGAACATATTGTTCCAGGGCCCATGAACCTCTGCGTCCTTCCAGGTCAACAGCGTGCTGCCGTCCTGGTCGGACGACCGGATCGTGAAGAGAAGAAACATCACGGCTGGCGGAACCACCCAGACGGGCAGCGCACGGTTTGCCCATGCACTCAGCGGATCCGCCGACCCCCACACGAGGCCCACCAGCGTTGGCAGCGTGAAGAGCAGCACCATCAGGCCGAACACCAGAATCACCCGGCGCTCGCTGGACCGCAGCGGACCCAGCTTCTGGCGCTCAGCGCGCAGGTAATCCTCGCCGCTGGGAATGTCTTTCAGCTCCGGCCTCACCAGGAACCACAGCACTCCGTAGAACGCCACGAGCAACACCAGGAAGACAGGTACACCGACACGCATCCACTCGAAGAATCCGAGCTGTCTGCCGGTGAACTGCTCGAGGAGCGAGACCGAGATCGCGTTGTGAGGAACGCCCATGATCGTGGCGGCGCCGCCGGCCACCGATGCGTAGAACGTTCCCAGCGTGATGAAGGCGCCGAAGTTGGGCAGCTTCGCATTGGTCCCCGTCAGCTTTTTGGCATGACTAACGAGTGACATCCCGATCGGGATCGTCATTGCGACGGTGGCCGCATCCGACACGAACATCGAGATCGACCCGACGACGAACATGTAGGCGAACATGAGGCGGTTGGTCTTGCCGCCGATCCCCCGCATGGCCAGAAACGCAATCGCGAACCGATGCGCCAGCCCATGCTTCTCGATCGCATAGCCCATGAGGACGGTCCCCATGATCCAGAAGAAGATCGGCTGGCCGTACAAGCGCATCGTGTCGGCGATGTTCAGGACTCCAGCTGCCGGAAAGACAAGAAACGGCAGCATCGCCGCAATGGCCCACGGCATCGGCTGCGTCATCCACCAGACGATCGCGCATATAAACGTCGCGAGCGCGACGCGGCCCTCGTACGACAGAGCGATAGGAAGCGCCATGACGATGGCGAACGCGACGGGGCCGGCCAGCAGTTGCCCAAGGTAGACAGTGGTGCTGGAACGTTCGGCAGGCGGCTGGAGCTGTGGGGCCTGGGCTTCGGTGGTCATGACCATGGATGCGGACGCGTGAGCTTCGCATCCTAACCCGATCCCAGTCGAAGTCCCCGCAACAATCTCGAACGCGCAGTCTTGTCAGTCCTGCGCATGACGGTCTAAGGTGGAGTCCTGAAATAGCCATGACGCTCAAAACGGCTCTCGTGACGCGCGGCCACACACAGGGCCTGAAGGACGGCACCGTCACACCCCGGGGCTTCGAGTTCGAGTTCGAGGACGTGCCGGTGATCATCAACGCGTTTCGCCGGATGGTTCGTGGCCTCGAGTTCGACATCACCGAGATGGCCATCACGACCTATATATGCGCGAAGGCGCACGGGAAGCCTTTTACAGCCCTGCCGGTGTTCCCCATGCGCGCGTTTCACCACGGCGCGATCGTCTGCAACACGACGGCGGGCATCACACATCCCAGGGATCTCGAGGGACGCATGGTCGGTGTGAATCGCGGCTACACCGTCACGACAGGCGTGTGGGCGCGAAGCATCCTTCAGGACGAGTACGGCGTGGACCTGAGCCGCATCACCTGGGTGTTATCCGGAGACGAACACGTCGCGGAGTATCGACCACCGTCAAACGTGATCCCAGTCGCACCTGGCACGACGCTCGAGCAACTGCTGGTTTCTGGAGAGGTGCCTGCGGCGATCGGTGTGCAGATTGACCACCCCGATGTGAAACCCCTCATTCCGAATGCGAAGGAGGCGGGATTTCATGCGCTGCGCGAACGCGGACTCTACCCCATCAACCACACAGTGGTGGTGAAAGACAGTCTCCTGGCTTCGCATCCACGTCTCGCGACCGACATCTTCAACGCGTTCGCCGAGGCGAAGCGACCCTATCTCGAGCGATTGGCAACCGGAGCCCTCGACAAGCCCTCTCCGGACGACACGTTCTTTCGCTCCGTCATGCAGATAACCGGTGATCCGTTGCCCTACGGCATCGAGCCGAATCGAGGCGTCCTCGAAAGCCTGATTCGGCACGCGCAGACGCAGGGAATCATCCAGGAGCCCGTTCTCGTCAACGACCTCTTTGCAGCATCGACTCACCACCTCACGGCCTGAAGCGCCCTCATCCGCGACCCCGAGCCGGTTGCGAGACGACCTGATTGGGGCGCTGTGCGCGCATGCGCATCCACCCCGCCCTTCGAGTAGGCTTCCCATGACAGGCCATGCCAGCCCCCCTGGACGCCTCACTCGTTGCCCGCCTCTACCTGAAGGCGAAGGCCGCGGACTGGCAGATCCCGCTGGACACCTTTGCCGGTGTTCTGGCGACGAGTGCCGAGAAGCTCTTTGGAGACGGTGGGCCACGCGATGCTGCTCACCTCGAGCAACGGCTGATGGCCCTGCACCTCGAGGACCTTGCGTTGGCGTGCGCATGTGCCGCCGGACACGAGGCAGCGTGGGAGCGCTTCATCCGCGAGCAGCGTCCGCACCTCTACCGCTCAGCGGACGCCATCGATTCAACAGGAGGCGCGCGGGAGCTGGCGGATTCGCTCTATGGAGAGCTCTTCGGGCTCACGGATCGCGAGGGACGGCGGAACTCTCTTTTTCGCTACTTTCATGGGCGAAGCAGCCTTACGACCTGGCTTCGAGCGATTCTCGCCCAGCGACACGTTGATCGGTTGCGCGCCACGCGACGCCTGGATCCGCTGCCAGACCCGGACACCGGCACGCTGCAGACGGGTATTACGCGTCCCACAGACCCGGAGCGGCCGAGGTTTCTCACACTCATCCAGCAGGCGGTCCGCCGCGCGGTCACCAGACTCCATCCCCGCGACCGTCTCCGACTGGGCTGCTACTATGGCCAGACTCTGACGCTGGCGCAGACCGGCCGCCTGCTCGGCGAGCACGAGGCCACCGCGTCCAGGCAGCTCGCGCGGACACGACGGGTGATCCGTGACGATGTGGAAAGCCAGCTTCGCATCGAGGTCGGCTTGAACGAGGCGCAGATCGCCCGCTGCTTCGAGATTGCCAGCGAGGACGCACGGTCGATTGACCTGACCGAGTCGCTGTCCACCGACGTCCCCGCAAGAAATGCGGCCCCTCTTCGTTCTACGGGTGAAGGAAAAGCATCGTGAAGCGCACCTCCCGGCGCGACGAATCGCTCGAACGCCTGCTCAAGGAATCGCTGCAGGCCCCTTGGCAGACGCCGGCGTCTGGCCCATGTCCAGACGCTGAGGTCCTTGCCGCCTGGACTGACGGTGCGCTCGAAGGCCGCGAGCTCGCGATGACCAGGGAGCATGTCGCGGGCTGCGTCTCCTGTCAGGCCACGCTCGCCGTGCTCGCGCGCACCGCCCCACCGGAAGCGACCCCGCTGCCCTGGTGGCAGCAAATGCCGACCGTCCGCTGGCTTGTACCCGTCGCCGCAACAGCGACGGCGATTGCTATCTGGGTCGCAGTGCCCCGGGAGGAATACACACGGCCGGCACAGGAGACGACGTCCGCCCGCGAATCTGCGCCGCCGCAGCCTGAGTCACTGCAATCTGCCGCGCAGCCCAAAGTGGCAATCGCTGAAGACTCAGCGAATCGCGCGCCACAAGCCGATCCGCGTCCGACAACGACGGCGTCTGCCGAGCTCCGTCTCGACACCGCGGAGAAAGCCGCAACCGGAGATGTGTCCGAAAGGCCAGACGCCGCTTCCGCCGTCCGGGAGCGGGAAGCGGTCGCACCGCGTGAGCAAACAG